>JBKJLF010000408.1:0-9332 GCA_046597185.1 Burkholderiaceae bacterium
CACAGGCAAGGGTGGTATCGACATGCTGGGCACTGCGATGTTGCCCGCACTGGTCGGCACGACCAATGCCGCAATATCGCCCCGCTCGGCCAACAAATCTTGCGGCAAGTCTTGCACATCCACGGTTTGGCCCGGTGCCATCACGGTAATCCAATTACACAGATTTTCCAGTTGGCGCACATTGCCCGGCAATTCCAGCGTGCTAATGAATTGCATCGCGCTTTCGCTCATGCGCTTGGCTTCCACCCCCAATTGCTTGCCCGATTGCACCAAAAAGAAACGCACCAAAATGGGGATATCCTCACGCCGCTCCCTCAAAGGGGGCAGCCGCAGGCGTATCACATTGAGGCGGTGAAACAGGTCTTCACGGAACAAGCCATCGCGCACGCGCTGTTCCAGGTTTTGGTGAGTGGCCGTGAGTACCCGCACATTGGCCTTCATTGGCTGGTGGCCGCCGACCCGGTAAAAATGGCCGTCCGATAAAACCCGCAATAAGCGGGTTTGCAAGTCGAAGGGCATGTCGCCAATTTCATCCAAAAACAGGGTACCGCCCTCGGCTTGTTCAAAGCGCCCCCGGCGCGTGGTTTGCGCTCCGGTAAAAGCACCACGCTCATGGCCGAATAGTTCTGATTCCAATAAGTCTTTTGGAATGGCGGCGGTATTGAGTGCAATAAACGGTTGTGCCGCACGTGGGCTGTGTTTGTGCAGGGCGCGCGCCACCAATTCTTTGCCGCTGCCCGATTCGCCCGTGATCAACACCGTCACATTCGATTGCGACAAACGCCCAATGGCGCGAAACACTTCTTGCATGGCAGGGGCCTGGCCCAAAATTTCGGGCGTGGAGCTGGGCCCTTGCTCGACACTGCTGTCGCGCAAACTCTCATCAAGTGCACGGCGGATGAGTTCGACGGTTTTATTCAAATCATCGAAGGGTTTGGCCAAATACTCAAAGGCCCCCCCCTGAAATGCCGCCACCGCCGAATCCAGATCGGAAAACGCTGTCATGATGATCACCGGAACGGCAGGAAATTTATCCTTCATCAATTTTAATAATTCCAGGCCCGAGGCACCCGGCATGCGGATATCGGACACTAGTACTTGTGGCACATCGGTTTCCAGGGCGCGCATCGCATCGCGCGCACTATTAAAGCTTTGGGTAGGTAAGCTTTCGCGCGCGAGGGCTTTTTCCAACACCCAGCGGATTGACTCGTCGTCGTCAACAATCCAGATTGGTTTCATAATGAGGTAAGCACTTTGCATGTCAAACACCACCCTTCAAGCTAAATTCCTGGTCTGGCTTTAAGGCAGTGGTATCAAGATTCTGAATTCCGTATATCCCGGCCGACTCTCGCATTCAATCACGCCCAAATGTTGCTGCACGAATGTTTGCGCCAAAGTCAGCCCCAAACCGCTGCCGCCGTCCCGCCCCGAAACCAGAGGGAAGAAAATGCGGTCACGAATTTCGGGTGGAATACCCGGCCCGTTATCGATGATATGCAAGTCTAATGCCAGCCTGTAACGCACCTTGGCCAGCGTCACTTGGCGTATCACGCGGGTCTTGAAAATCAGCTCGGCCGTGCCTTGTTCAATTTGTGCACTCAAGGCCAGGGCTGCATTATGGGCGATATTTAATACGGCTTGAATCAATTGTTCGACATCGCCGCGAAACTCGGGAATCGATAAATCGTAGTCGCGCTTAATCGTCAGGCCTTGCGGAAATTCCGCCAAAATCAAACTACGCACCCGTTCAAACACTTCATGAATATTCATTTCCGCCACGATATGCGGACGGCGATGCGGTGCCAGCAAACGGTCTACCAAGGTTTGCAGACGATCGGCTTCTTTGATAATCACTTGCGTGTATTCGCGCAATTCTTTCAGGTGCCGCTCAGGCAATTCCAGTTCCAGCAATTGCGCGGCACCGCGAATGCCGCCCAGCGGATTTTTAATTTCATGTGCCAAATTGCGAATCAATTCTTTATTGGCCATGCTTTGATCCAGCAAACGCTCTTCGCGGTCAAGCTTGAGTTGCTGGATGTTTTCATGCCATTCAATGAGCACCGGAAAGGCTGGATCATCCAGCGCCGTCACCACGCTATGCACATGCAGCGGTGGGCGGCCAAAGCGTTGCAAGGTCAGGTCTTGCCTTTGGTCGGAGAAAAACTGTTTTGCCGCTTGTTGGCACAAAGTGACCAAGGCGGCGCTATTGGTGAATAAATGTTCGATCTTATGGCCGTATAAGGCTTTACGGCTACATTCAAGCATGCCTTCTGCTGCTGGATTGGCGTAGTGAATACGCCCCTCGTGGTCAAGAATCAACACCGCTGAGGCAAGTAAATCCAGCCCAGCCAAGGTGGGCGACGCTGTTTTCATGAAGTCGGCATCTCTCATTTATCGCAGGTTGGAAATTTCACGCTTTAAGGCTTCGACGTTCTTCTCGGCGGTGGTAATGTCTTGCGCCATTTTCGAGACCCGCTCAAAATATTTGACGGCGTTACGTTCATCGCCACGCCGCTCCGGCTCGCCGCCTTTGTATTCTTGCTTCAGGTTGGCCAGCTTGGTTTCTTCGCCTTGCAATTCATCTTGCAAGATTTTTTTGCGATCACTGTCACGCGCTTTTTGGATGGAAGGGTCTACCTTGGGAAACTCAGAGGGGGTATTGGCCGCACTGGCCGCATTGTTTGGAACAGGGCTGGGTCGCGCGGCGGGCGCTTTGGGTGCGGGCACCGTGGTCAAACCTAATAATTCAACGCGTTTGCAGCCTTTCACATTGCCGGTATTTTTGTATTCACGCTGACCTTGCGCGTTAATGCACAAATACACTTCGTCGGACTGTGCATGAGCAGCAGGCAGCACGCCAGCAATAAACAGCGTGGTGCACAATAGACGTGCTGCAAGGCGTGCAGAAAAACGTGCTACAAGAGCAGCCGCAGGCACAGAGTCAAACTGTTTTGGCGAAAATGGGGTAAATAGTGTGTGCTTCATAAACGTCAGGCCACCTGAATCAAGATGGTTATCAGTTTATGCCAAGATTGGGGACAGGACAAACTTTGTAGCAGAATATTTCAATCACAGCCAGCGATACCGCAAATACCGGGGTGAATATTGGCCCACCCACCCTGCCATGGCAAAAGTTTGTGGGCCAAATCGCACATTAGCTCGAATAATACATATCAAACTCAACCGGATGCGGGGTCATGCGCATACGTTGTACGTCTTGCATTTTCAATTCAATGTAAGCATCAATCATGGTGTCGGAGAACACACCGCCGCGTGTCAGGAATTCACGATCTTTATCCAGTGCTTCCAGTGCTTGTTCCAACGACGAGCACACGGTTGGGATCAATGCATCTTCTTCCGGTGGCAGATGGTACAAATCTTTCGAAGCGGCTTCGCCCGGATGGATTTTGTTTTGCACACCATCCAGACCTGCCATTAACAAAGCGGCAAAGCACAGGTAAGGGTTAGCCAGTGGATCAGGGAAACGCGCTTCCACGCGGCGACCTTTTGGATTAGGCACATGCGGAATACGAATCGATGCCGAACGGTTACGTGCCGAATAAGCCAATTTGACCGGCGCTTCGTAGCCAGGCACCAGACGCTTGTACGAATTAGTGCCAGGGTTGGTAATGGCGTTCAGGGCGCGTGCATGTTTGATGATGCCGCCGATGTAGTACAGCGCGAAATCGGACAAACCGGCATAGCCGTCGCCAGCGAACAGGTTTTTGCCATCTTTCCATACCGATTGATGCACATGCATGCCGGAACCATTATCGCCCACCATGGGTTTTGGCATGAATGTGGCGGTTTTGCCATAGCTGTGCGCCACGTTCCAGACCACATATTTCAGGTTTTGCGTCCAGTCGGCGCGCTCCACCAGGGTTGAGAAACGGGTGCCGATTTCATTTTGACCTGCGCCTGCCACTTCATGGTGATGCACTTCAACCGGAATGCCCAGCGATTCCAGCACTTGCGACATTTCCGAACGCATATCCTGGAAGCTATCAACCGGAGGCACCGGGAAGTAGCCGCCTTTTACGGTGGGGCGATGGCCAGTATTGCCGCCTTCAGTTTGCGCATCGGTACACCATGATGCTTCTTCGGAATCGATTTTGACAAAACAACCCGACATATCGGATTTCCAGCGAATGCTATCGAAAATAAAGAATTCGGGTTCCGGGCCAAAATAAGCGGTATCGCCCAGGCCGGACGATTTTAAATAGGCTTCAGCGCGTTTTGCGATCGAGCGTGGATCGCGTTCATAACCCTTGCCATCCGATGGTTCGATCACATCACACTGCATGAACAGGGTGGTTTCTTCCATGAACGGGTCGATATTCGCGGTATTTGGATCAGGCAATAAAATCATGTCCGAGGCTTCGATACCTTTCCAACCGGCGATCGATGAACCATCGAAAGCATGGCCAGACTCAAATTTATCCATATCGAAATGCGAAACGGGAACGGTGACGTGTTGCTCTTTACCACGGGTATCGGCAAAGCGGAAATCAACAAACTTGACTTCATTGTCCTTCACCATTTTCAAGACGTCTGCGGCGGTCATTGCCATGCGAATCTCCTAATTGATCAATACGATATACGATATTAAGTAAGTGGCCGTGGGCCAAGGCGTCGCACCATCTCCATGCATTTGCACAAAAACAACGGTTGCTAGCCGCCCAAAACTCAGGGAACATGATAGCAGATTCCATGCCAGAGTTTGCAGCACAGCCGGAACAATTGCACCAAGCTGGAGCAAGCCTGTCAAATACGGTGAAGAGATGAAAATTTGTGTGATTTTTACCAAATCATTGCCATGGAGCCATGTTTTATCCTGGAAATGGCAATCACCAACTTGGTGCGTTATTTTTCATAATGCACCATATTGACTCAAAATCAAAAACAAAGACACTTTTGCACCGTTTTTGTGCGATTGCCATTTAGCACGGCACCCAACGCCAGCACGCTGTGGTGGTGCCAACACTGGCATATAATCATTCTTTATTGACAGGAGCACTTATGAACGAGCCGCAACACATTTTCGCACAAGCGCGCGAGCGGGTGCAAACCGAGCGCTTACCGTATGCCGGTGCGGTAACCCCGGAAGAGGCGTATGCCTTATTGCAGATGGACCCGCAGATCAAGCTGATTGATGTACGCACCCAGGCCGAGCGCGACTGGGTCGGCAAGGTAGCCATCAATGAAAGCCAGCATGGTGCGGTGCAATGGAGCACTTGGCCGGGCGGCGTCATCAATCCCGATTTTTTGGCGCAATTACAACAACAGGGCCAGCCTGATCAGGTTTTATTGTTTTTATGCCGCTCCGGGGTGCGCTCGCGCCATGCCGCCAAACTGGCCACCGAACATGGCTTCAGCCAATGCTTTGACATCTTGCAAGGTTTTGAGGGCGATAAAGATGGCAACGGACATCGCAAAATGGTCGGTGGTTGGTGCCATGCGGGTTTGCCCTGGGTGGGGGCCTGAGCCGGGCTGAAATTCACTGTCCAATTCCAGACGGCGCTATTTCTCCCAATCGCGCCGCAGCAAGCCATAAATATTGGCACTGGTTAGCTCGCCTTTCATCAAACTGTCTTCCCGCAGCACACCTTCATGAGTAAAGCCCAGTTTCAGCAATAAATGATGCGATGCGAGGTTGCGCACATCCACATGCGCCACCAAGCGGCGCATGCCCAATACCACAAAGGCGTAATCGATTAAGGCCTGTATCGCTTCAAAACCATAACCCTTCCCCCAATGCGCCTGGGCCAGCGCATAACCGATTTCTGCCACCTCGTTGTCCAGCTCAAAACGAAACAATACGCATGAGCCAATCACTTTTTGTGAGTCGTTTGCAACCATCACCATTTGCAAGCCCGTATTGTCGTGCAAACGCGTTACTGCGCGCTCAAACCAGGCGGTGCTATCAGCAGGAATTTGCCAGGCAACAAAGGGCAGATAGCGGTTAACCGCATCATCCCGATGGACTTCGAACAAATCGGCAAGATCATCCGCCTGCGGCAGGCGAACCAGGAGGCGCGCCGTTTGAAACCGATGATTGAGTTGGCTCAGGGTAAATTGAAGTGGCATAGTTGAATTTGATCAAGGATTCGAATGAGCCATGCTGCCGCGAACGGGACTTGCTGTCAAGCATTCATTTCACGCTTTGGTGCAAGTGTGCTACACTCGCCCATTCTCAACTCGTCCCACCCCGCCCTGCCATCATGTTGCCCGATCCCTTGCCCAAACTCACCAACCGCCTGCGCCTGCGCCGCTTTCAAGCTGGCGACCTGGCCGCGTTTCAAATTTATCGGCACGACCCGGAAGTACAACGCTACCAGGGCTGGAAGCCGCAAAGCGATGAATTGGCGGCCCGGTTTTTAGCACAAATGGTGGACGCAGCATTTTTCCCGCTCGGGCAATGGCTGCAAATTGGCGTGGCACTGCGCGCGAATGATTATTTGATCGGTGATATCGGCATTCATGCCGCGCCCGATGGTTTGAGTGCCGAGCTGGGTTTTAGCTTTGCCAGCCAATACCAACACCAGGGCTATGCCAGCGAAGCGGTTGCCGCCATCATTGCCATTTTATTTGAAGCCACCGCCGTGACCCATATTGCGGCATCCGCCGATGCCGATAATGCCCCATCCTGGCGCTTGTTGGAGCGGGTTGGCATGCAACGCACCGCTACCCGAGCCGGCCGCTTTCGCAATTTGCCTTGCATTGACCATTTTTACCAAATTCAACGCCCAAGTGTTGCATAATCATTGAAACTGCGCTGGAAACCGCCCTCGCTCTGGCATTTTTTGTTTTACAATAACGCACTTTATCGCGCACTTTATCGCGCACTTTAATCCACACTTTAGCCGCACTTTTATTATTAACCACCGACACAGGACCATCATGACCCTAACTACCACTGAATCCGGGCTGCAATACGAAGAATTGAGCATCGGCGAAGGCGAAACCGCCACCGCAGGCCAAAAAGTGAGCGTACATTACACAGGCTGGCTGCATAATGAAGACGGCAGCGCCGGCAAAAAGTTTGATTCCAGCAAAGACCGCAACCAACCCTTTAACTTCCCCCTGGGTGCCGGCCATGTGATTCGCGGCTGGGATGAAGGCGTGCAAGGCATGAAGGTGGGCGGCAGCCGCAAATTGATCATTCCATCAGAATTAGGCTATGGCGCACGTGGCGCAGGCGGCGTGATTCCACCGAATGCAACCCTGATTTTTGAAGTGGAATTGTTGGCCGTATAAATGACAGTGATGACGGTTGCGGTGGCACGAAACAAGTGCCACCCACCATCACCAACCACTACCCACCATCACCAACCACTACCTGCCATCACCAACCACTACCTGCCATCACCAACTTTCATCCATCAGCTTCAACAACACCAGCTTTTCAAACTCCGGCATGACATGGCGAATGATTTGATCCGGCTGATCCGACATGGCTTCATCGGTGACGATGCCAAACTGCACCCCGCCATTATAGCTCAAAATCGAAATCCCTACCCCGATATCGCCCGATTGCGGCACCCAAAACATCGATTGTTCCAGCTTGCTGCCCGCCAAATACAGGGCGCTACGCGGGCCGGGTACATTACTCATCACGGCGCTGGCCTTGCGGGCAAAAAAGTCTTGAATTTCCGTTTGCACTTGGCGTGGCGTGGCACCCAACACCCCCAGCAGTGACATCGCCACCAAAGCGGTATAACTACCCTTTAATTGGCTCATGCGCCGTTGCACCTCGTGCAGGCGCGCCACCGGGTCTTCGATGCCGATTGGCAGCACCAGCGGCACCAGGCCAAATTCATTGCCCAACTTTTGCTTGGCCCCCTCACGCCGCAAATTAATCGGTACCATGGCGCGCAACTCACAATCGGGTGGCACGGTATCACCTTGCTCCAGCAGGTAGCGCCGCAACGCCCCGGCCACGCTGGCCATTAAAATATCGTTGATCGAGCAAGCATAAGCCTTGGAAATAATACGCACTTCCTCCAACGGCAAAGGATGGTCGCTCCAGGCCACATGTTTTTTTCCGCACGGTTTGCCTTTTAAGCGAGTCGGGCTGTCTTCGCTCATGATGCTGAGGTTGACGATATCGCGTGCCAATTGTCCGGCATTATGGCCCCAGTCCAGCACTTGTTCCACCATATCTTCAGCCGCTTGCTCGGGCCTGACCAGCACGGTCAAATATTTGTGTAATAAGCTGGAGGACATCTCAATGGCTTTTAAGCTGGCGCGGGTAATCGGCTGCAAGGCTTGCTGCCAGTGTTGATCATTTTGATGAGTTTCTTCATCGACAAAGGCGGCCACATTCAGTTCCTGCCCAAACATCCCCATAAACAAACTGACCAGAGACACCCCATCGGCAATGCAATGGTGGATGCGGATAATTAAAGCCTGACGCACCTTGGCATGACCAACCGCGTGGTAGCCATCCACCAGATGCATTTGCCACAGCGGCTTGGCAGGATCGAGTGGCTGGCTGGAGAGTTGACTAACCAATTCCTCTAAGGCAATTTTATTATTGTGTTCGCCTTTTTTTAAAGGCGGCAGTTGCAAACATACCACATGATCATCCAGATCGACTTCTTGCTCTTGCCACCATGCGCCAGAAAAATCGCGCACGACACGGCTACGAAAGCGTCGCCAGGGCAGAAAATGCTGCCTTAATTCCTGCTTGAATACCTCTGCCGGAATCGGTTTTGCGAATACGGACACCCCCACAATCATCATCAGATTACCCGGCGAATCCATGCGTAACCAAGCGGTATCGACACTGGACATTTTCTTGCGCGAAGCTAAAATCATAGAGCACCCATTCCAGATTTATCCTGTTGTTGAAGATTCTTCTATAATATGTCGGATATCGCCACGACGCACAGTAAAATCAAGCGCGTGGCGTGATTTCATCGCACTTCCCAACCACTAACCCGATCAATATAATCCATTTTTGATTATTCTAACCTACCGGAGCCACCATGAGCCTGCAAGAACAATTTGACCAAGCCGCCCTTGATTCAAAAAACCTCTCCGAACGTCCCGACAATATGACGATGTTAAAAATATATTCGCTGTATAAACAAGGTAGCGCAGGCGATGTGGAAGGCAAGCGCCCCGGCATGATGGATATGATCAACCGCGCCAAGTTTGACGCATGGGCTGAATTAAAAGGCAAATCGAAAGAAGAAGCCCAGCAGGAATACATCGATTTAATCAATGAATTAAAAGGCTAAGCCAACGCTTTTCGCCACGCTCCCCCGGTTTTGCGCGGGGGAGTTGCGCTTCACTTGCGCTTCACTTGCGCTTCACTTGCGCTTCAC
>JBKJLF010000499.1:0-3940 GCA_046597185.1 Burkholderiaceae bacterium
CCGTGCGGTACAGCGCTTGTTGCCCAATTGGGCCGGGATTGACGGTGCCGTCGAATACGGCAAGCGCAGCATGTTGGGGGCCGCGTTTAGCCGTGAAAAAGCCTTGGCTGAGCAGCAAGAATGGCAATTTGCCTGGCGGCCCCGGCATGCCGTAACGGGTATGCAGGCGATTGTGGTGAAAATCGGCAGTTTGGCCGATTTGGCTGAACTGCGCAGCAAGGGCAGTTATTTGAACTAATACGTAGAAATTTCCACCAATCCACTAGATATTTATAAAAATGCCAACTTACCCTCACCTCCTTGCTCCACTCGACCTTGGTTTTACCACCTTGCGCAATCGCGTTATGATGGGATCGATGCATACCGGTCTGGAAGATCGCTTCTTTAACTACATCCGATTGGCCGCGTTTTATCGTGAGCGCGCGCGTGGCGGCGTCGGTTTGATTGTAACCGGGGGGATTTCGCCGAATCGGGCGGGCTGGTTATTGCCCTTTGGCGGCACCATGAATTTTTGGCTCGATACCTTTAACCATCGCAGCGTCACCAATGCGGTACATGAAGAGGGCGGCAAAATTCTGATGCAGATTTTGCATTCCGGGCGTTATGGCTACCAACCGTTTGTGGTATCGGCCTCGAATATCAAATCACCGATTTCGCGTTTCAGACCCAAGGCACTGACCGAAGCGGGCATTCTAAACACCATCAAAGATTATGTGCGCTGTGCCAAGCTGGCCAAAGAAGCGGGTTATGACGGGGTTGAAGTGATGGGTAGTGAAGGTTATTTGCTCAATCAATTCCTGACCCAGCGCACCAATCAGCGGCAAGATCGCTGGGGAGGTTCGATAGAAAACCGCATGCGCTTGTCGGTTGAAATCGTCAACCAAATCCGCGCTGCAGTGGGGCCGGAATTCATTATCATGTATCGCCATTCCTTGCTCGATTTGGTAGACGGTGGCAATACCTGGGAAGAAGTGGTGGCGGTGGCCAAGGCGCTGGAAAAAGCCGGGGTCACGATTTTCAATACCGGTATCGGTTGGCATGAAGCGCGCGTGCCCACCATTGTTACCTCGGTGCCGCGTGGCGCGTTTGCCCAGGTGGCTGGGCGTTTGCGCAAAGAGGTATCGATCCCGGTGGTGGCATCGAACCGCATCAATATGCCCGATGAAGCCGAATCGATTTTGGCGCGCGGCGACGGCGACATGATTTCCATGGCGCGCCCCTTCCTGGCAGACCCGGAATGGGTGAATAAAATGAATGGTGGCCGGATTGATGAAATCAACACCTGCATCGGCTGCAATCAAGCTTGTCTGGATCATACCTTTGTCAACAAACGCGCCTCTTGCCTGGTCAATCCGCGTGCCTGTTATGAAACCGAACTGGTCTTTAAAAAGGTGGTCAAATCGCGCCGTGTGGCGGTGGTGGGGGCGGGGCCAGCGGGCCTGTCGGCGGCCACGGTGGCGGCCGAGCGCGGCCATCAGGTGACCTTGTTTGATGCCAGCGACAAAGTGGGCGGACAATTTAAAATTGCCATGCGCATTCCCGGTAAAGAAGAGTTCGCCGAAACCATCCGTTATTTTATGCGCCGCTTGGAGCTCACTGGCGTCAAACTGCAACTGGGGCAACGCGTCTCCCGTGAGCAGTTGCTGCAACAAGGCTTTGACGACATCATCATCGCCACCGGGATTGTGCCGCGCTCGCCCAAAATTGAAGGCATTGATCATCCCAAGGTTTTATCCTATCTGGACGTATTACAGCATAACGCCAAGGTGGGCAAGCGGGTAGCGATTATTGGCGCGGGCGGCATCGGCTTTGACGTGGGTGAATACCTGTTGCATGACCCTAAATTGCCCTTGCCCGAACCGCTGAATCATTGGCTGGCCGAATGGGGGGTGGATTTGAATGCACAACAGCGTGGTGGTTTGGTCGCGCCCAAGGTGGATGCGCCGGTGCGGCAAATTTATTTGTTGCAGCGCAAAGCCGCCAAGGTGGGCAGTAGCCTGGGTAAAACCTCGGGCTGGGTGCATCGCGCGGTGTTACAGCGCAAAGGGGTAGAAATGTTGGCCGGGGTGGAATATCAAAAAATCGACCAACAAGGCTTACACATTGTTGTCGCTGGCAAGCCCCGCCTGTTGGAAGTGGACCATGTGGTCATTTGCGCCGGACAAGAATCATTAACTGAATTAATGCCAGACGAAACCCAATCATCGGGGCCACGTTTCTACAAAATTGGCGGAGCTGCATTGGCCAGTGAACTCGATGCCAAGCGCGCGATCCGTGAGGGGGCCGAATTGGCGGCGCGCTTGTGAGTTTGGTATGCCTTTCAATTCCCGGATTTTTGGGGATTGATTGGCTGCGGGGCGATCATGAAGCCGTCATATGATTTATCTCCCTGTGCCGATGGTTAAAATATTGAACGGACGTGATTTCAGGGCATTGGTACGGGTATTTTGTACGAAATAAGAAAATTCGGACAAAATGCCTGACTGATGACCATCAAAAAACAGCAAAATACGTTCCATGCCGCTTTGTTCGCTGGCGGCCAAACACAAATGCACATAGCCCGCTACCACCATACAGCGTTGCGCACGGGTTAAGCCGCGCCCAAAATTGCCGTCCCGGCTGGTGGTCAAATCTTCTTCGTGGATAATCGGGCAGGCAATTTTGGATGCGCCATAGCTCAAATCCCGTTCAAAAATAATCAAGGATGGTTTGATCGTATCGGCCCGAATGGCTTGCACAATCGCATGCGCCCGTGCATGGTCATGGGCGCTACGGTAATTCATACCAATCAAGGTAATAGAAACTGAGCCCGGCTTTTGTGATTCATGCAAGGCTTTAATTTCATTAATGACATCGGATGCGGCCACCACGGGGGAAGCAGCTTCGATGATTTCCGGTTTCTCGCCAGTGGGTGCAGCAAGTGAATCTTGCGGCGCTAACTGATCGATGGTTTTAATCATGCCGCGTAAAGCGACTCGATCTGTGGTAGCGCCGATACGATTTTTTTCCAGCGCGGTTGCATAAATTAGTTCAGGTATGCGTTGCATGATGTTCCCTCCCAGGAATCGATAATTTTAAGAAGCATTGTTGTTGCTTGGTGTCTTTCCAGACACAAGTTCGCCCTGCCCTGTCGGCGAAGAACAACTATCTCAGTTCTGTTATCATGTTTCCATTACACATGATTACGGCAGTGCCACCATTGCGTCCTGGATGAGTGATGCGTGAGTACTACATGAGGATTTAATGCATTGCCTCAAAAGCAACAATCTTGAAATTTATTATGGTTTTGATGCGGCAAATTTCCCACATTTTTACTTTGCTTGTTGCGAGATCTTGCACTAAGTCATGCAAAGTTGGGGTGCTGTAATCTGTCGTAATGGCAATTCTGTGCGCGTCAGAGCAGAATATTGAATTTGATTTTTATACTATAGATTACAAGTATCATTAATAATGCATGTTCCGATACCGTTAGTGCTTTGTATTGCCGTACTGGCTTGCTCGAACCAAAGATTTGGCGAGTGTTGCTGATTTGCACAGCAGGGAGAAAAATCGATACAAAGCCACTGATTGCTCGCCGGATTGGTTTTATCGTGAGTCTTTGATAGAATGCCGCAGGCAATACTGGCTTTGCCTTAAAAATGGGATGGATAACGTGGAATTATTAAAGTTGGATTGTTTTGGCCATGCCTTGGTGCTGGAAGGTTCGATGGCCGGTTGGCAGCAGTTATTTTTGGGTGAAACGCTGGTGTCGCAATTGGTCGCCACGCCCGATGCCGAGCAACAGCGCGTGCATCAATTTGAAATCAAGGCGCAAAGTGCGCCCGATGCCAAGCCCGAAATTTTGCAATGTCGCTTGCAAAGTACCACCCAATGGCAGCCGTTTTCGTTTGAGTTTCAATTTTTCATTAACGATGAATTGGTGGCCGAAGGCAAACGCAAT
>JBKJLF010000800.1:0-3906 GCA_046597185.1 Burkholderiaceae bacterium
TTGTCGGTATTGAAGGCACCGCTGTCGGAGGTGGCGATCAAATCCGGGGTAGTGGGGGCAGTTGGGGCAATCGCTTCGATGGTGACGGTTAATGCATCTGAAGCCGCCGAGGTATTGCCAGCCAGATCGGTGGCGCTGGCGCTCAAATCATGCTTGCCCTGTGCCAGCGTGCTGCTGGTAATGCGCCATTCACCCAAATTGTTGGCGATGGCTTTGCCGACCAGCACGTGGTTGGGGCCATCCAGCAAGGCGACCGTACTGCCCGCTTCGGCTTTGCCGCTGAAAGTGGGCGTGACCAGCGTGGTAACATTGTCGGTATTGGAGCTGCCGGTATCGGATGAATCGAGCAAATCGGGCGCGCTCGGTGCCAGCGGCGCGCTGGTATCAATAGTGACTTTCAAGGCGGCTGATGCGGACGATGTATTGCCTGCCAGATCGGTGGCGGTGGTGCTTAAATTATGGTTGCCTTCGCTTAGCTTGCTACTGGTAATGCTCCATTCACCCTGGGCATTGGCGGTGGC
Organism: Burkholderiaceae bacterium; assembly: GCA_046597185.1. Classification (GTDB taxonomy): domain Bacteria; phylum Pseudomonadota; class Gammaproteobacteria; order Burkholderiales; family Burkholderiaceae_D; genus CAMBDR01. The sequence continues at coordinate 522 of JBKJLF010000800.1, forward strand.
ATTGCCGACCACGAGCCGACTGACATCATCCAACAGCGCAACCTTACTACCCGCTTCGGCTTTGCCGCTGAAGGTGGGCGTTACCACGTTGGTAATGTTGTCGCTATTACTGCTACCGCTATCGGATGTGTCCAGCAAATCGGGTGTACCCGGTGCCAGCGGAGCCATGGTGTCGATGGTCAGTACCAAGGGCGTGGATAAGGCCGAACTGTTGCCCGCAACGTCGGTCGCAATCGCACTCACGGTATGCTTGCCATCTGCCAGGATGCTGCTGGTAATACTCCATGCGCCCTTGCTGCTGGCAACCACGCTACCCAGAAATGTGACGCTATTGTTGCTGGTGTCAAACAAGTCGATGCGCGCTTTGGCTTCGCTGGTGCCACTGAAGATGGGCGTGCTGACATTGGTGATATTGTCGGTGCTTGAACTGCCGCTGTCGCTGGCGACGATTAAATCCGGAATGCCGGGCGCAACCGGGGCCTTGGTGTCGATGGTGACGCTCAATGCGGCCGATGGCAGCGATACATTGTTCAAGCTATCGGTGGCGGTGGCACTCAGCAGATGCGTGCCGTCCAGCAGCGTGCTGCTGGTAATACTCCATGCGCCACGGCTATTGGCTACCGCCTTGCCCACCAGCGTATTGCCGTTGTCATACAGATTGATTAAATTTCCCGCAGCAGCGGTGCCGCTAAAGGTGGGTGTCACCACTTTGGTGATGTTATCCGTGCTTGAGCGTCCACTGTCGGAAGTTGCAATCAAATTTGGTGTGCTCGGCGGGGTTGCGATCGCAGTCGCAGTCGTAGTCGTAGTCGTAGTCGTAGTCGCTACTAGCGCGGAGAGCTCGTGCCCATTCAGATCATTGAATGCAAAGCCATTAAAATTACTCAAGCCATTGATACCATTGCTGATATCCGTGTCAGCCAGCGCAGCCGAGACCACATCCGCACGAGGTAAATACATGGCCGGTGCGACGCTGCCGATGGTTGAAAGGTAAGTGTTTGATGCGATATCGTCCTGTGTGTTGAATCTAAATTTCATGCAATTCTCCATTTGATGAGGTTGACAAGGTCAACCGCGCTTGTTCATATTCAGCTTATTTGTTGCGCTTAACTTCTCGCGGATAGCAATGTATAACATATCAAAGTGAAATCCAAAATCTTCTAAAAATATTTTTTAAATATTTAATATTAAAAATAATTAAATTTCCAAGTAAAAACTTTTAATGCTAATGAAAAATCACTTTTTGTTAAATAAAGCGATTTTGAAATATTTTTAATAAAAAGTTTATTGTGCAAAACATTTTCTAAAAGATATTTTTATTGAATTTTGGCAGCAAATCGACATCAGATCAAAATCTGCCCCATGAGCGGTTGCTCATGGGGGCAGGCACGCGGTGTATAATTTGGCACGGCGCGGTTCGCGTTTTTATTGCGGGGAAATGAAAAATGAAGCATTTTTTGCATGGTATGCTGTTCATCGTTGCGCTCAGTGCTGCGCTGCCAGCACGCAGCCACGAATTCTGGATGACTGCCACGCCGTTGGCAGCGCCTGACAATGGTTCAGTGGAATGCACCATGAACTATGGTGAGAATTATGACGGGCCACTGGTGGGTTGGGTAAAATCGTTTGTGCTGTCGCTGCGCGTGTATAGTAAAGGTAACAGCGAAAATTTGCGCGAGCGTTTAAGTGAAGCCGCCTTGCCCGCCATCAACCTGCGTTTCCCCAAAACCGGCACCCATTTGATTGCGCTCGATAGCGCGCCCAGTCTGATCACCCTCAGCGGTGAAAAATTCCACACCTACCTGCACGAAGAAGGGCTAGACGCCATCATCAAACAACGCGAAGCGGCGGGTAGCGTAGCGACGCCGGGGCGGGAACGCTATCGCCGTCACGTTAAGGCTTTGGTCAAAACCGGGGGCGCGGCCGATGTCACGTTTGGCGTGCGCACCGGGCAGCGCATCGAGATCGTGCCCTTGCTCAACCCCTTCACCAGTGCACCGGGCGCAACCCTGAAGTTTATCGTGCTGTTCGAAGGCAAACCGCTGGCCGATGTCCTGCTCAAGGCATGGCATAAACATGATGACCAGGTGCTGCAGATCAAAGCCCATACCGATGCCGCTGGCAAAGTGGATGTGACCCTGCCTTTTGCGGGCCCGTGGATGTTGAGCGCCGTGCATATGATCGCTGCGGCCGATACCAGCGAGGCCGACTGGGATAGTCTGTGGGGCAATTTGACCTTTGAATTGCCGCGCAAGTCAGGCGGATCAAAACTGGCCAAATGACCAAAACCCGCTGCTGAGCTGGCATTTGGCGCGCTGGCAGAGATTTTTTAACGCAGCTTTTCACGCTACCTTCACACCCCCTTCACATTCAGCACATCATCCATACACAAGCGTTTTCTACAATGCGCTATTGATGATGAATGTAAGGGGGGACGTATGTCGCAGCACAGCTTGACACAACACAGCTTGACACAACAAGGCGGGCCAGCAAAGTCGGGCCAGACTGGCCATTATGCGGGGATTTCTCGCGCGATTCTGTTTATGGCCATCGGTATCGTGTTGCCTGCTTTTACCCTGGCGATGGAAGCCTTCACACGGTTAAGCGGGGAAACTTTATTTGATCCGATTCCCACACCGTTTCATGCACTGCTGATCGCCATCGTACCCTTGTCCAACGCATGGCTGTTATACGCGCTCTCGTATGGTCAGACCCGGCATGCCAAAACAATCGCCTGGCTCAACGCCATGTCGGTCGGCATCACCTTCTGTTACGTCTTGCTGTATTTGCCCTTTACCCCGGTCGCCATGCTGTTGATCATCTTCTTTGGCGTTGGCTTTTTGCCGCTTGCGCCGCTGCTGGCTTTGATTGCGCTGATTTGGGGGCGGCGCTTGTTCAAGCGTTTGCTGGCGCAAAAACAGGCAGCCCCGTTGCCCCGGTTATGGCGCGGTATGCTGCTTGGCTGCCTGTTGTTGCTGGTGCTGGAATTGCCCACCATGCTGACCACGCTGGGCTTACACATGGTGAGCACGGGCACGCAACAGGCGCAGTTGCAGGGCATACGCTGGTTGCGCGTGCTGGGCAATGAGCAGGCTTTGTTGCAGCGTTGTTATGAACGCTCGGGTAAGGCGTTTGACCCGATCAGCCTGTTATTCAATCTTGGCGACAGCATTTCCATTGAGCAGGCAAGAACCGTGTTTTACCGCGTCACAGGCAAACCGTTTAATGATTTTCCGATGCCGCAACCAAGAAACCAACATCCACCCAAAGGCGGTGAAATGAAAGTGCGAATTGGCATGACGGTGCCGATGACGCTGCCAGACCTGTCCCTGGCGCAATTGCAACTCCCCTCGTTTCGTGAACGTAATTTTGAGATTGCGCCAAC
>JBKJLF010000873.1:0-5067 GCA_046597185.1 Burkholderiaceae bacterium
CCTCACGCCACGACCACCGGGGCCGAATTTGCCACCGAATTTGCCACCGAATTTGCTAAATTTCGCGCCCAGTGTGCCGCCCGTCGCGCCCAACCGGCGCGTCGCCTGTCGGCCACGCGCCCGGTGTGGATTTTCGGTGCCGGCCAGTTTGGGCGTGACCTGTGCGCGGTGCTGGTGCAACAAGGCTTTGCCGTTGCCGGCTTCGTCGAATCACGGCCACGCGCTGAAGCGGTGTTGGGTCTGTCAGTGGTAACCTGGGCGCAGCTCAGCGCCGAACAACGTCAGGCACAGTTGGCTATTGGCGTCTACAACCGGGGCGCGCCGCTCGATGAATTGGTGGCCTTGGCCCAGGCGGCCCAATGTAACGACATCTTTTTGCCATGGGATTTGTACGCACAGTTTGAAGCCGCGCTCGGTTGGCGCTATTGGCTCAGCCCCGCCCATGTGCTGCTCGACCACGTGGATCAGTTGGAGCAAACCTGGCTCAGTTTGTCCGACACCCTCAGCCGCGAATGTTTGCTCAATATTTGCCGCTTCCGGCTCGGGCTGCAATTATCCTATGCCAGCTTTCGCCACGACACCAATCAGTATTTCAATGAGCTGACCTTGCCGCAAGCTTCATCACAAGCTGCATCACAAGCTGCATCACAAGCTGCACCGCAAGCCATGCACTATGTCGATGGCGGTGCCTTCAATGGGGATACCGTGGCTGAACTCAACAGCCTCCACCCCATTGCCAGCGCCTATTTATTTGAACCCGATCCGGTGAATTTCACGGCGCTGTGCCAGACGGTGCAATCATTGAAGATTTCAGCGCATTGCCTACCGCTGGCCTTGGCGGATCGTTACCAGATGTTGTCATTTTGTGCGGGTAATGGCGAAGCCGGTTCGATTGATGCCAATGGCAATATGCATATCGCGGCGATGGCTTTGGACGATTTGCTGCACGCTCAACCAGTTAGCTTCCTCAAGCTCGACGTAGAGGGGGCCGAAATCAGCGCGATCCAGGGTGCCGCTGCCACCATTCGCCGCTGTCGGCCCACACTGGCGCTATCCTTGTACCACCGTGCGCAAGACCTTTGGGAAATCCCGCAGCTACTGGGCACCGTGTGTGAAGACTATCGTTTTTACCTGCGCCAGCACTTTTGCAATAGTTTCGATTCGGTGCTGTATGCCATTCCTAACCCGCCGACTCCCAAGCCCAACCCCAACCCCAACCCCAATCCTGCCGTAAACTAAACACAAAGGACATTGCAATGCCTCACGTTCAACGCGCTTGCCCTGTGTGCACATGTGCCCAGGTGGATGTCGTTTTCAACAACGCCATGACTGCTGTCGGCGGGTTTGACATGAGCTATACCATTGGCCGTTGCCAGCACTGTGGCTTTCATTTTGCCCACGTGCTGGCTGATGATGCGACCTTCCAAAATTACTACCGCTCGGTGTCCAAATACGATGTGGCTGGCCATATTTCGGCACTGGATCAAGTACGCATCGAGGCCGCTGCCCAATTTTGCGACGCGCACGTGCCCAAGCACCATATGGTGGTGGATTTGGGGTGCGGATTTGGTGCCATGCTGTCGCAGTTTAAAACCGCTGGCTGGTCCAATTTGCACGGCGTGGACCCGGCTCCTAATTCGGCCGAGCGCGCCCATACGCTGTTTGGCCTGGCCAATATTCACTGTGCTACCATGGACCTGGCCCATACCGCGGTGTCTTTGGGTGATGCTGATCTGGTTTGTATGATGGCCGTGCTGGAACATTTACCCAATCTGCGCGCCGACATGACGGCACTGCTGGCACGGCTGCGTCCGGGCTGTAAAATTCTGGTGGAAGTGCCAGCCGTGGAGTATTTTTCCAACCTCCACAATGAGCCATTTGGCGAGTTTTCGCTGGAGCATATTCAATTTTTCACCGCCACCTCGCTCAAAAATCTGTTTCGCAGTCTCGGGGCTACCCCGCTTGCCATCCACATGCAAGACTTGCCGATGATCCATTCGGGCAGCGTATTTGGCCTGTTTGAACGGGCGCACGACCTTACTCCGTGCGAACCCTTGGAGCCGGAGCAGGACCTCACGCTCCCGGCATATGTCGCCGCTTCCCGCGCGACCCTGGATTTGGCCTTGGAACGTATTCCGGCCCAGCCTTTGATCATTTATGGTGCTGGCTCACACACGGCACGGCTGATACCCCTGCTTGAGAAGATGCCCGGCATTAGCATCGCGGCGGTGGTTGATAGCAACCCCAATCTGCAGGGCAAGGCTATTGGAACCCGGACCAGCACGCGGACCAGCACCTGGACTATTGAAGCGCCGAGCTGGATCGAGCAACGGCCAGAACTGCCGGTGTTGGTGTCGTCTTTTCGCTCGCAGCGCGAAATTGCCACCAGCTTGCAAGGGCGCTATCCCAATCCCCTGGTACTGCTGTACAACTGAGCCGTGAAGCCCGCATGGTACACAATATGAACCACGATATGATACAGCCCCCCCATTATCTATTGACCGGTGGTACAGGTTTTTTTGGCCGTGCCTTACTGCAATACTGGGGTGACTGTTTTTTGGCGCAGCACCCCACACCCACCGTGACGCTGCTAAGCCGTGCGCCGGACGCCTTCCTGCGGCAAGCGCCCAATCTGGCGCAGCAGCCTTGGCTACGTTTGGTGCAAGGGGATATTTGCGATGCCGCCAGCTTGCCGCAAGGTGTGGCTTTCACCCATATTTTGCACGCCGCCGCCGACTCCACCTTAGGCCCCCGGCTGACCCCCTTGCAGCGCTATGACCAGATCGTCAACGGCACCCGCAACCTGTTGAGCCTGGCCGTGCAATGCCAGGCCCAACGCTTCTTGCTTACCAGCTCGGGCGGGGTGTATGGCAATCAGCCCAATCCGGCCAATCCAGCCACCAATGCCGCCAATGCCAACATCGGCGTGCGCGAAGACTGGCACGGCATGCCTGACCCGCTCAACCCGGCCCATGCCTATGGCGTGGCCAAACGTGCGGCAGAACATTTATGTGCGCTCTACCAGGAGCAATTTGGTTTGCCCACCGTGATTGCCCGGTGTTTCGCTTTTGTGGGGCCGGACTTGCCGTTGGAGGTTCACTTCGCCATCGGCAACTTCATCCGTGATGCGCTCTGGCGTGATGCCATCACCGTTGCCGGGGATGGCATGGCAATGCGCTCCTACCTGGATCAGCATGATCTGGCACACTGGCTGCACACCCTGCTGCACCACGGCCACGCGGGACAGGCCTACAACGTCGGCTCGGATCAGGCCATCAGCATCGCGGATTTGGCAACGCTGGTCAGGGATACCCTGGCACCGAACAAACCGGTGCAGATTCTGGGTACCCCCGACCCAACCCGACTGCGCCATGTGTATGTGCCCAATATAGACAAAATTCAGCGCGACCTTGATGTTCACATCACCATTTCACTGGCCGATTCGATTCGTCATACCGGCCGTTTAGCACAACAGCGCGCAACAACGCACAGCACTACCAAAAGAGTAAGCACATGAAGATTGAAACACTCATTTTTGATTTGGATGGCACCCTGATTGACAGTGCCCCCGCAATTTTAGCGTCCTTTGCGCACGTGCTGCAAATGCATGGCATGGAACCGGTACAACCCTTGACCGGTGAGCTGATCGGCCCACCGCTGCAACAGACCTTGGCCAAAATCTCGGGCAGCCAAGATCCCGCGCTCTTAAACGTCCTCACGAGCGCATTCAAAGCCCATTACGACAGCCGGGGTTACCTGAACACCCCAGCTTTCGACGGCGTCGATGCCATGTTGAAGCGACTTACGCAGCAGTCTATCCCGCTCTACATTGCCACCAACAAGCGCGCCACGCCCACTGCGCTGATCATTGATTTATTGGGTTGGCGCGACTACTTTCAGGGCGTGTTCGCACTCGACTCGATCACCCCGGCAGCGCCCAATAAAGGGCATTTACTGCGCCATATCATCAGCAGCTTGCAGCTTAACGTGCAAAACACCCTGTATGTGGGTGACCGTAGCGACGACCGCCGCGCCGCGCAAGAGGCCGGGCTAGCCTACTTTCATGCCAACTGGGGCTATGAACCGGAGCCTTCGCCTACCGCAGTGCCCGGTATTGCCATCGCTGCCTTCTGCGAAAAGGTGCTCTCCACGCCACGATCGTAAATCGAAATATGGCATTGGCAAAACCACAACGACGAATCGGCCACCGCCTTCAAACAAATCTTTCGGAGTTCCCCGCATGGGTACGACCAGCATTTTGGGCTACAACGGCCGCCGTGAGCCAATCGACAGCGGCACCAACGCCCGCACCAATAGAAAAAACGCGCATGCCAAGCGGGGACGATATTTTGCACAGCGTGCTGCGCCATTCTTATGACGAACTGGGCAACCGTACCCAAACGGTGTTGTCAGACGGGCGCACGCTGAATAATTTGTATTACGGCTCCGGCCATTTGCACCAAATCAATATCGACGGCGAAGTGATCAGCGACATTGAGCGCGATGCCAAGCACCGGGAAATCAGCCGCACCCAGGGCGCGCTAACCAGCCAGTTTCAGTATGACCCGGTTGGACGTTTAACAGCGCAAATTGCAAAGCTTGATCCATCGCGAACGCACGCGAGCCTTGCGCAGCAGCGCGGCGCGTGGGCGGGTGTGGACGATGGCGCGCTCACGGATACAGGTGCAAGTGCGGGTGGGAGCGCGGGCGCTGCCACCATCGACCGCCAGTATCGATATGACCTAGCTGGCAACCTTGTTACGCAAAACGACCAGCATTTCGGTAAGACTGTGTACCAGTATGATGCCATTGGGCGCATTCTTGCGGCAAATCAGCCTAATCTGGCAGAAACCTTTGCTTTTGACCCTGCGCATAACCTGCTTGATCCGACAACGGTGAATGGCGGTGGCAGTGGCGGGCGGGTTGAAAATAATCAGGTGACATTGTTTGAAGACAAGCGTTAGCGTGAAAGACACCACCGGGCAGCCGCAATAATGCCTGACCTGCCGTTGGCCAAAACGCAAAACTAGGGGATACTGGTTGAAGAACGCTAAAAAATCTTACCCT
>JBKJLF010000036.1:0-12325 GCA_046597185.1 Burkholderiaceae bacterium
TGGGGAAGGTTTGACTAATTTGACGCAACCGGGCACGCGCGTTTTCGTCCCAGCCATCTTGCACCTGATTGAACTGTTCGATATCCGTAAACAGTAATGCTTCAAATTCATACATTTGGACGTAAGGTGAAACAAAGCGCTGATCGATCCAGTTTTTAACTTTGCATGCTTCGGCTAATATTGCTGCCTCCAATTGGGCGCGGGTACGGCCATTGGCGTCGCGAAATCCATAGTAATCGACCAGGGTTGTGATCCGATCCGTGCGCCCATATTCATGTGCTATTTGCTTGCCCAGGCGTTCTACGGTGACTCTGCCACCACGATGGTTGCCGCTGGGTGCCTGAATCAATGTTGGATAGGCGATAATTTGGTACGGTAGCAAGTGGGGTGCCAAACAGACATTAACAAATTCAACCTCAGTTGCGCCTTCGCAAATGATACAAACCCGTATCATGGCTGTCCCCCGACCGGGGTTTTGAGCCAAATCTCAGAGAGCAAAAAATCATCATCCAACCATTCCTGATATTGTTCTCTGGACAGGTTGCGCAAACTGGTTGCGCCGTCTTTCAGATCGGCCACGATGATGTTTTCCAGATCAAAACAATCAACCATCCAAGGGGATTGGGTGGCAATAAAAACCTGCCGGGTTTGCGCTACCCGTTTGAGCATTTCAGAAATAAGAATAATTGCATGCGGATGCAAACCCAGCTCGGGTTCATCCAAAAACAGCACATCGGGCAAGCGGTCATCTGGCATGTTGAGCAAGGTTAACAAACAAAAAAGCCGTAAGGAACCATCGGATGTAAGGTGCGCACCGAATACTTTGTCACCGTATTTGCTGCGCCAACGTAGCAGGACTTTGCCTGAGGTCGGTTCCAGTACAAAGTCGCCGAAAGTAGGTAATACACGCTGGATTTGCCGCACGATTTGCTTATAACGTGGCAGGTCGTTATCGAACAGATCCAACAAAACCGCAGCGAGATTGCCGCCGTCAAAACGCAGTTTTATGCCGTCCGTTATATCCCAGCGGTTATGGATGGGTGCGTTGGGTGAGGTGTCGTGAAATTGGAAAACCGAGCATTGCCGCAGTAAATGCACAATTGTTTTTGCCGTAGCTGATTTTTCACCCGTAATGGCAGCTTCTTTACTGTTTGTGCCAAGTTTGAGCGCTTGTTCATTCTGAAGATGCGCCTTGTCCGAACAACTGTATGATTCATCGCTTATCATCAGCGTATCCCCGGATATGGGTGTCATGCTGAAGCGATAATCGTTAATGTGCGAATCAGTTTCAATCTGTACTTCAGCCGAAATGCGCGATGTTTTTTGCGCCCCCATAAACAATTGGTCATCGGCACCGCCATTGCGGATAATAAACTCTTGCAAATTCTGCGCTCTGAGCATCCAGCCAAGCATGTCAAAAAAGCGGATGAAATTGGATTTACCTGCACCGTTTGACCCGATCAGCACGGTGAGTTGCGGCAGGGGAAGGTTATCAACCTTTTGCAGGCTGCGAAACCCCTCAATGCTCACGCGTGTAATGCGCCCTTGCATGCGGGGTGTGGTAGCCATGATATTTCCAAAAAGTGCGAACAAAGACGGTATTGTAGCCCGGTTTAAGCCCAATCCAGCTTACTCGCTAACCCGCCGCGCCCCATTAAAGCGCGCCTTCCAGTACGATAATTCCATACTTTCAATCCGCACCTGGCCACCAGACGAAGGGGAGTGGATAAATTTATTATCCCCTAAATAAATGCCAACATGAGAAAAGCCACGTCGCATGGTGTTGTAAAAAACCAAATCGCCAGGTTGCATTTCGTGCGCTTCAATGGTTTGGCTCACCTGGCTGATTTCTGCCGCGCTACGCGGTAAATCACGCCCCAGTGCCTGTTTGAACACATAGCGCACCATGCCGCTACAATCCAAACCGGTTTCCGGTGTATTGCCGCCGCGTCTGTAGTTAATTCCCAACATACCCATGGCATGCATCGCCAGCTCGCCGGCGCGGTGGGTCAAATTTTGCAGGGGGTTGCCAATGCGGATGCTGTCAGAAGATGGTGCTGTGCCGGGCTTTTCATTCATGCGCTGGGCGATGAGTTCGGCGATTTTGTCTTCCTGGGAGCCAGAAGTGTTGTTGATGGTGCTGTGACTGCGTAGTTGCGTGAGGGGGGTGGGGCCTGTCGGGATATTTGTTTCTGCACCAGAGGCTACCTGGGCGAGTAGCAGACCTACCGAAACGATGCCAATGTGGGCCAACGCAGGGAAGTGCTTTGTATGAAGTTTTGCTGTCATGGTGCCGCCTCATTTTTTCAATCCTGTGGAATGTAAACACTTTAGAGGAGCTTGTCAAACAAAAATTTGTATTGTTGCCAATTAGAAAAAAAGAGTGCAAAAAACTGACATTGTCTTATGTTGCGTATTTGGGTTTTGCTGCGACTTTGGATTTTACATAGGGGGAGCGCAATGGTGTGGCGGTGTGTCGATGCGTGGGTGTGGTCGGGGTTTCGGGCGTGAAATCGGCAGAAGATGCTCAAATTGCCAAGGCGGGTATTGCGACATTGGTTTAAATGCATGAAATGTTTCTGAGTAAGGCGTGGTTTTGTTTCCACTGTCTTGGCAGGATGTGGATTTTCCCTGTCCTTTTCGGCCTGGATGCGCTATAATTCGCAGGTTTAACCATTCTCACACTAACCGTAGCGCATACCACCTTATCGATTATTGACTTTAATTTTGATCGAATTTAAATTTGATCGAATTTAAATTTGATTATTCCCGGAAATGTTAGTAAAGGCCGCCGTTTTGGCGACACGTTCGGGGCAGATGGGGGTGTGTTGCCCGGTAACCTTATCAGGAGTTACCCTTGCCGCCGTTTTTTTCTGGCCATACCCAACCAGCTATCCTTGCACTTGCAGACGGGTCGATTTTTAAAGGTGTTTCCATCGGCGCTCCCGGCCATACGCTAGGCGAAGTCGTTTTTAACACTTCCATGACGGGTTATCAGGAAATTCTGACCGATCCCAGTTATAAACGTCAAATCGTCACCCTCACTTATCCGCATATCGGTAATGTGGGCGTCAACCCGGAAGATGCCGAATCTTCTCAAGTGCATGCGGCTGGTTTAATTATCCGCGATTTGCCATTGCTGGCATCCAATTTCCGTTCTACCGGAAACTTATCCGATTATTTGAAAAGTGAAAATATCGTTGCCATTGCCGGCATCGATACCCGCCGCTTAACGCGCTTGCTGCGTGAAAAAGGGGCGCAAAATGGCGCGATCCTGACCAATTCGGTCGATACCAGCCGCGTACTTGATTTGGCCCGTTCGTTCCCCGGTTTGGCTGGCATGGATTTGGCCAAAGTGGTATCGACCAAAACGTCGTATGAATGGACCCAGACCGAATGGCGGCTGGGCCAAGCGCCCGGCCATGGTTTTGGCCAACAAACTGCACCCCGTTTTCATGTGGTGGCGCTTGATTTTGGTGTCAAACGCAATATCTTGCGCATGCTGGCACAGCGCGGCTGCAAAGTGACGGTGTTGCCGGCGCAATCGAGTGCCGAACAAATCCTGGCCTTGCAACCGGACGGCGTGTTTTTATCCAATGGCCCCGGCGACCCCGAGCCATGTGATTACGCCATCGCTGCCGCCCGCAGCGTCATCGAAACTGGCATCCCCACCTTTGGCATTTGCCTCGGGCACCAGATTATGGCGCTCGCTTCCGGCGCGCAAACCCTGAAAATGAAGTTTGGCCACCATGGCGGCAACCATCCTGTGCAAGACCTCGATAGTGGGCAAGTGATGATCACCGCGCAAAACCATGGTTTCGCCGTGGATGCCGAAACCCTGCCCGCCCATTGCCGGGTTACCCATCGCTCGTTGTTTGATGGTTCTTTGCAAGGTTTTGCGCGCACCGACCAACCCGCATTTTGCTTCCAGGGCCACCCCGAAGCCTCGCCCGGCCCGAATGATATCGGCCACCTGTTTGACCGCTTTGTCGGTCTGATGGAAAGTAAAATGACCAAGATGGAACAGATGGAGAATCAGATCAATGCCTAAGCGTTTAGATATTAAAAGTATTTTGATCATTGGTGCCGGTCCGATTGTGATCGGGCAAGCCTGTGAATTTGATTATTCCGGTGCCCAAGCCTGTAAGGCCTTGCGCGAAGAAGGTTATAAGGTGATTTTGGTCAATAGCAATCCGGCCACCATCATGACCGACCCGGAAATGGCAGATGTGACCTATATCGAGCCCATCACCTGGAAAGTGGTCGAGCGCATCATCGCCAAAGAGCGGCCCGATGCGATTTTGCCCACCATGGGCGGCCAAACCGCACTCAATTGCGCGCTCGATTTGTTCAACCAGGGCGTGTTGGAAAAATACAAGGTGGAATTAATCGGTGCCTCGCCCGAAGCCATCGATAAAGCCGAAGACCGTTCCAAATTCAAGGCCGCGATGACCAAAATTGGCCTGGGTTCTGCCCGTTCTGGTATCGCCCACACCATGGAAGCCTCACGCGAGGTGCAAAAGCAGTTTGGCTTTCCGGTGGTGATTCGCCCCTCGTTCACAATGGGTGGCTCCGGCGGCGGCATCGCCTACAACTCGGAAGAGTTTGACGCCATTTGCAAGCGCGGCCTGGAAGCCTCTCCCACCAGCGAATTATTGATCGAAGAATCGCTGATTGGCTGGAAAGAATTTGAAATGGAAGTGGTGCGCGACAAGGCGGACAACTGCATCATCGTTTGCTCGATTGAAAACCTCGACCCCATGGGTGTGCACACCGGTGACTCGATCACCGTGGCCCCGGCGCAAACCCTGACCGATAAAGAATACCAAATCATGCGTAACGCCAGCCTGGCGGTATTGCGTGAAATTGGCGTCGATACCGGTGGTTCGAATGTGCAGTTTGCCATCGACCCGAAAGACGGGCGCATGATTGTGATCGAAATGAATCCACGCGTCTCGCGCTCCTCCGCCCTGGCGTCCAAGGCCACCGGCTTTCCAATTGCCAAGGTGGCGGCCAAATTGGCGGTCGGTTTTACCCTGGATGAATTGCGTAACGACATTACTGGCGGTGCCACGCCAGCCTCGTTTGAGCCATCGATTGATTATGTGGTCACCAAAATCCCACGCTTCACGTTTGAAAAATTCCCGCTGGCCGATCAACATCTCACCACCCAAATGAAATCGGTGGGCGAAGTCATGGCCATCGGTCGCACCTTCCAGGAATCCTTCCAAAAAGCCTTGCGCGGTTTGGAAGTCGGGGTTGATGGCATGAATGAAAAAACCAAAGAGCGCGAAAAGCTGGAAGAAGAATTGGGCGAACCCGGCCCCGAGCGCATCTGGTATGTGGGCGATGCGTTTGCCCAAGGCTTTACCCTGGAAGAAGTGCATCAACTGACCAAAATCGACCCGTGGTTTTTGATTCAAATTAAAGAAATCGTGGATATCGAACTTTGGCTGGAAAAGCAAAGCCTGGCTTCGATTGAACGCGATGTGCTGCTCAAGCTCAAGCAAAAAGGCTTTGGTGACCGCCGCCTGGCCAAGCTGATGCATACCACCGACGCCGCCGTGCGTGCCAAGCGGATTGAAATGAATGTGCGCCCGGTGTACAAGCGGGTTGATACCTGCGCCGCCGAATTTGCCACCAATACCGCGTATATGTATTCCACTTATGAAGAAGAGTGCGAATCGAATCCGACCCAAAACAAAAAGATTATGGTGTTGGGCGGCGGGCCAAACCGCATCGGGCAGGGCATTGAATTTGATTATTGCTGCGTGCATGCCGCACTGGCGATGCGTGAAGATGGCTATGAAACGATCATGGTCAACTGCAACCCGGAAACCGTGTCCACCGATTACGATACCTCGGATCGTCTGTATTTTGAATCGCTGACGCTGGAAGACGTGCTCGAAATCGTCGATAAAGAAAAACCCCTGGGTGTGATTGTGCAATACGGCGGCCAAACCCCGCTGAAATTGGCGCTTGATCTGGAAGCCAACGGCGTGCCGATTATTGGCACTTCGCCCGATATGATTGATGCGGCAGAAGACCGCGAACGCTTTCAAAAGCTGTTGCACGAGTTGGGCTTGCGTCAACCGCCCAACCGTACCGCCCGCACCGAAGCCGAAGCCCTCACGCTGGCGCAGGAAATTGGCTACCCGCTGGTAGTGCGCCCCTCGTATGTGTTGGGCGGGCGCGCGATGGAAGTGGTGCACGAACAACGCGATTTGGAGCGCTATATGCGCGAAGCGGTCAAAGTATCAAATGATTCGCCAGTCTTGCTGGACCGTTTTCTGAATGATGCGATTGAAGTCGATGTCGATTGTATTTGCGATGGCACCACCACCTTTATTGGTGGCGTGATGGAACATATCGAACAGGCGGGCGTGCATTCGGGCGATTCGGCTTGTTCGCTGCCGCCGTATTCGATTTCCAAAGAAACGATTGAAGAACTCAAGCGCCAAACCTCGCTGATGGCGCATGGTTTGAGTGTGGTGGGTTTGATGAATGTCCAGTTTGCGATTCAGCAGCTTGACGTGAACGGCAAACAACAAGACACCGTGTTTGTGCTGGAAGTGAACCCGCGTGCCTCGCGCACGGTGCCCTTTGTCTCCAAAGCTACCGGTTTGCAATTGGCCAAAATTGCGGCACGTTGCATGGTCGGCCAAAGTCTGGCTTCGCAAGGGATTTTGCATGAAGTGATTCCGCCCTATTTTTCGGTCAAAGAAGCGGTCTTCCCGTTTGTGAAGTTTCCGGGTGTCGATACCATTTTGGGGCCGGAAATGAAATCGACCGGCGAAGTCATGGGCGTAGGCAAGACGTTTGGCGAAGCGTTTGTGAAATCGCAATTGGCGGCGGGCGTGAATTTGCCCAAGTCGGGCAAGGTTTTCATCAGCGTCAAGGGGCCGGATAAGCCGCGTGTGGTGCAATTGGCACGCGATTTGATTCAACTGGGCTTTGAATTGGTGGCCACCAGGGGCACCGCCAGCGCGATTGCAGCGGCAGGTTTGCAAGTGATGCCAGTCAATAAAGTGCTGGAAGGCCGTCCGCATATTGTTGATATGTTAAAAAACCACGAAATTGCTTTAGTCGTCAATACCGTTGAGGAAAAACGTAGCGCCATCACCGATTCCCGCGTGATCCGTACTTCTGCTTTGGCGGCGCGCGTGACCACCTATACCACCATTTGGGGGGCGGAGGCTGCCGTGGAAGGGATGCGATATTTGGACGAATTACAGGTCTACGATTTACAAGGGCTGCATAAATCATTACACTAGCAGTCTTTCGGCCACAATCGCTCATTTCAACCTTGGCATACGTGCCAGGCTGGGGTGGGCGTTGTGGTTTTCATTTTAGTAATTAATTGGTAGATTGATCATGAGCTCTATTCCCCTTACCCTGCACGGTGCCCAGTTATTGCGGGACGAATTACATCAACTCAAGAGCAAAGAACGTCGCGTCGTGATTGACGCCATCGCCGAAGCGCGCTCGCACGGCGATTTGTCGGAAAATGCCGAATACGATGCGGCCAAAGAGCGACAAGCGTTTGTCGAAGGGCGCATTGCTGAACTGGAAAGTAAATTAGGTTCAGCCCAAATCATTGACCCGACCCAGCTTGATGCAGATGGCCGGATTGTGTTTGCTTCCACCGTCGATTTGGAAGACCTGGAAAGTGGTCAAAAAGTCACGTATCAAATCGTGGGCGAAGATGAGGCCGATATCAAAGTACACAAGGTGTCGGTCACCTCGCCGATTGCACGCTCGATGATAGGGCGTTCCGCGGGCGATGTGGTGATCGTACACGCGCCCTCGGGTCTGCGTGAGTATGAAGTGTTGGAAGTGCGCTACGTATAAATCCGGTAGGGTGGGCACGGCTTCATCGTGCCCACGCGTACCCAACCCAATAATCAGATTACGATTTACCAAGCGCGCTTTTCTTGGCGCTGGTTTGGCGCGGTTTGGCACGTTTGATCGAGCCGCCGGAAGTAACCCGTTCGGTGGCTTTGAGCATTACTTTTGACACCGTGGGCCGTTTTTGCCCGGATGCGCTCGCTTTGACGATAGTGACTTCGCGCATCGGCTTGCCACTGCCTGATGAAGACTTTTCTTTTTCACTGTCTTTTTTCGGGCGGTACAAGACCAGTAATTTACCAATGTGTTGTATCGGTGCTGCACCCAGTTGGGCGCAGATGGTTTCATAAATCGTCACGCGTGCTTCGCGGTCATCGCCAAACACACGGACTTTGATTAAACCATGGGCATCCAGTGCCAGTTCGATCTCTTTGATAACGGCGGGCGTGAGCCCGGCGTCACCAATCAAGACCACAGGATTTAAGGGATGGGCTTCGGCACGCAAGGCGCTGCGTTCGGCGGGAGTGAGTTTTATCATGGATTCTTAACGGAGTATTTTCTTGAAAATGATATTTTACGCTAATGGCAAAGAATAAACTAAATAAAAACTGGTTGCATGATCATATTAATGATCCTTTCGTGAAATTAGCGCAAAAAGAGGGCTTTCGGGCGCGTGCAGTCTACAAACTTAAAGAAATTGATGAGCAGGAACATCTGATCAAGCCCGGTCAAATTATTGTCGATTTGGGTTGTACCCCCGGCAGTTGGGGCCAATATGTGCGGCGCAAACTGGCGCAAGGTGATAATATTCATGGCGTGATCATTGGTCTGGACATGTTGCCGATGGAGCCGATTGCAAATATGCATTTTATTTTGGGCGATTTTCGTGAAGACGCGGTGTTGAATCAACTGGAAGCGGTGCTGCAAGGGCGAAAAGTCGATCTGGTTTTATCGGATATGGCCCCCAATTTATCAGGAATCGCCGACGCCGACGCGGCGCGTATGGAAGATTTGATTGATTTGGCCATTGATTTTACCAAACAGCATATGAAACCATCAGGCTCTTTATTGGTGAAATGTTTTAATGGTATGGGATTTAGTCAAATTGTAGAGAAATTTCGCACTGAATTTAAACAAGTGGCCCAGAAAAAGCCAAAAGCCTCGCGTGATAAATCGTCTGAAATATTTTTATTGGGGAGAAATTTGAAAAATTTGCCTTAATTTAGCTAAAATAAGTTGAAATTACCTTGAAATTTTGTGAATGGTCTCCACACTGGAGATTACCGCATCCGTTTTTGCCAACCATCATGTTTCGTGCTGCCAGGCGTTGTTGATCGTTTTGGGTTGTTTTTTATAAATGCGAGTAAAATTGACTAATACAGTTTGGTCTTGCCTCGTGTCCAAGGAGTTCTCGTGAATAATCTATTTTCTAAAATTGCAATCTGGGTTGTGGTTGCTGTCGTACTTTTTACCGTCTTCAAGCAAATTGATGGCGGCCGCGTTTCCACTGGCGTCACCCAGATGCCGTATTCCGACTTCCTGGAAGAAGTGCGAGCCAAACGTCTGAAGGAAGTGGTGATCGAAGCGGATCGTACCATTGTTGCCACCCAACTTAATGGCGGCAAAATCAAAACCGCTGCCACTTATCTGGATCGTGGCTTGATCGGTGATCTGGTCAATAATGGCGTCAAGTTTGATGTCAAGCAACCGGAAGAGCAAAGCTTCCTGTCGCAAATGTTTGTGTCCTGGTTCCCGATGTTGTTGTTGGTGGGCGTGTGGATTTTCTTCATGCGCCAAATGCAGGGCGGCGGCAAGGGCGGCGCGTTTTCGTTTGGTAAATCCAAGGCGCGCATGATGGATGAAGCGGCCAACACCATTACCTTTGGCGATGTCGCCGGTTGCGATGAAGCCAAGGAAGAAGTCGCCGAAATCGTCGAATTTTTGCGCGATCCGGGCAAATTCCAAAAGCTGGGAGGTCGCATTCCACGTGGCGTATTAATGGTTGGTCCACCGGGCACGGGTAAAACGCTGTTGGCGCGTGCCATTGCGGGTGAAGCCAAAGTGCCATTTTTCTCGATTTCCGGTTCGGATTTCGTTGAAATGTTCGTCGGTGTCGGTGCTTCCCGGGTGCGCGACATGTTTGAAACCGCGAAAAAACATTCCCCTTGCATTATTTTTATCGATGAAATTGACGCCGTGGGTCGTCATCGCGGTGCTGGCATGGGTGGCGGTAATGATGAGCGCGAACAAACCTTGAACCAGTTGCTGGTTGAAATGGATGGTTTTGAAGCCAATTCCGGCGTGATTGTGGTGGCGGCTACCAACCGTGCCGACGTACTCGACAAAGCCTTGTTGCGTCCGGGCCGTTTCGACCGTCAGGTGACGGTGGGCTTACCGGATATTCGCGGTCGCGAGCAAATCCTGATGGTGCATATGCGTAAAGTGCCGATTGCACCGGATGTCAAGGCCGATGTGTTGGCGCGCGGTACACCAGGTTTCTCAGGGGCGGATTTGGCCAATTTGATCAACGAAGCGGCTTTGTTTGCTGCGCGCCGCAATAAACGGCTGGTGGAAATGCAGGATTTGGAAGACGCCAAAGATAAAATCTACATGGGTCCTGAGCGTAAATCGATGGTGATGCGCGAAGAAGAGCGGCGTAATACCGCTTACCATGAATCCGGCCATGCGGTAGTCGCCAAGTTGTTGCCCAAAGCCGACCCGGTGCATAAAGTGACGATTATGCCGCGCGGCTGGGCTTTGGGTGTGACCTGGCAATTGCCGGAACACGATAATATCAGCGGTTATAAAGACAAAATGCTGGAAGAAATTTCGATTTTGTTTGGTGGTCGGATTGCCGAAGAAATTTTTGTCGGCCAAATGTCTACCGGTGCCTCGAATGACTTTTCACGCGCCACCAAGTTGGCGCGTTCGATGGTGACGCTCTTTGGTATGTCCGATTCGATGGGTGTGATGGTGTACGAAGATAATCAGCAGGAAGGTTATTTTGGTGGGCCCAGCAAATCGATTTCCGAAGCCACCCAGCAAAAAGTGGATGCAGAAATCCGCGCCATTCTCGATAGCCAATACGCGCTGGCCAGGCGTTTGCTGGAAGAAAATCGCGACAAGGTTGAAGCCATGACCAAATACCTGTTGGAATGGGAAACCCTGGATGCCGAGCAAGTGAGCGATATCATGGCCGGGCGTGAACCGCGTATTTCGAAAGCGGGTTTGCTCAACAAGCGTCCACCGCCAAGCAATGATTCGGGCGGCGTCACGCCAAGCGCCACCGCGCATGCTTGATCGGTAGCGTGAGCAGTTTGTAGGGTGGGCACCCGTGCCCACGCGACGTAACGAAAGGGTGAGCCGTGTTCTCACCCTTTTTACATGGTGAATTGAATTCTTAATTCAATGTTTTAGCCAATACTTTAGCCATTATTTTAGCCAATGAGTGATTTCTTACAATGCGGCCGCTTTCGCCTGCCGCTGATGGCGCGCCCTCTGGTGATGGGGGTGTTGAACGTCACGCCCGATTCCTTTTCTGATGGCGGCCAATTTTCCCAACTTGAATTTGCCCTGGAACATGCCGAAACCATGTTGGCGCAAGGGGTGGATTTGATCGATATCGGCGGCGAATCGAGTCGCCCTGGTGCGCAAACCTTACCAGTTGAAGAAGAAATGCGCCGCGTCTTACCGGTGGTGTACGGCTTGCGTGACACGGGCGTTGCCCTTTCGGTGGATACCTGCAAACCCGAGGTAATGCGCGAAGCCATTCTGGCCGGAGCGGATATGATTAACGATATCCATGCCTTCCGCGCCCCCGGTGCGATTGAGGCGGTGCGGGATAGCGATTGCGCCTTATGCATTATGCATATGCAAAATGACCCTGCCACCATGCAACAACAACCGCAGTATGCCGATGTGGTGGCCGAGGTGATTGCCTTCTTGCGTGAGCGCGTTGCCTGCCTGACGCAGGCGGGTGTGGCGCGCGAGCGGCTTTGTATCGACCCCGGTTTTGGGTTTGGCAAAACCCTGGCGCATAATGTCAGCCTGTTAC
Source organism: Burkholderiaceae bacterium (assembly GCA_046597185.1). Classification (GTDB taxonomy): domain Bacteria; phylum Pseudomonadota; class Gammaproteobacteria; order Burkholderiales; family Burkholderiaceae_D; genus CAMBDR01. Next base: position 11,903 of record JBKJLF010000036.1, read on the forward strand.
AGCATTTGTCCCAAATTCAAGCCGCGCTGGGCTTACCCTTGTTGGCGGGTTTGTCGCGCAAATCGATGTTGGGTGGTATCACTGGTAAGAGCGTATCGGCGCGGCTGGCTGCCAGTATTGCCGCTGCCTTGGCGGCAGTGCATGGCGGGGCCAGGATTGTGCGGGTGCATGATGTGGAAGAAACCATGGATGCACTTAAAGTATGGCGCGCTGCCACGGCGGGCGATGGCGGGCCGGGCGCAAGCTGAAGCATTATCGAAAAATCATCAAAATCCTCAAAATCCGCAAAACATCAGCAGTAATACGAAAGGAAAATCATGGCGCGTAAATATTTTGGCACCGATGGCGTGCGTGGGCGGGTCGGCGAAGCGCCTATCACGCCGGAATTCGTGATGCATCTGGGTTACGCCGCCGGCCAGGTGC
>JBKJLF010000623.1:0-5964 GCA_046597185.1 Burkholderiaceae bacterium
CCAATGTGCTAAATAAACACGGCATGTTGATCCGCCCGGCTGTAAAAACGGGGCAGATCCGGGATTTTCCCCGCGCAAGCGCCCTTGCTGGCCGCCCCCCGTTGTTTTTTACGTGCCGAAAATGGCGCTTCCAGATTGTGCCCGGCGTGGCGCATAATGCCCGTCATTGCGCAAACCGCCAGGTATTTTTACTCGCTGCTTTGGCAGCATACATGGCATCGTCGGCAGTTTTGAGTAACACCTCTGCGGTCATGCCATCCGTGTGGACAAATGCGATGCCAATTGAGGTACCGACATGCGCAATGGTTCCACCAAAATCCATGGGAAGATTGATTTCTTCGATAATGCGGGCCGCAATCCGGGCCAGGCTGTCGGCGCTTTCAGGGTTATTGAGCAGGATGACAAACTCGTCGCCGCCCAGCCGCGCCACCGTATCCGCGGTTCGCAGCAAACCCAGCAGGCGCGCAGAGACGGTTTTCAGTACCTTGTCTCCCATCTCGTGGCCGAAGGTATCATTGACCTTTTTGAATCCGTCCAGATCAAGAAACATCAGCGCAATGTGACGCGGATTTCTTCCGGCGGTCAGCAACAACTGCCCAAGCCGCTCCATTAACAGCACACGGTTGGGCAAGCCGGTCAGCGCGTCATACAAAGCCATATGCTGTATCACCTGCTGTTGGCTCCATTTCTCGGTAATGTCGGAACAAACACCCACATATTGGCTTATCTCTCCGGCATTGTCACAAATTGCAGAAATCGACAACTGTTCAAGAAAAATCGAACCATCCTTGCGCATGCTCCAGACTTCGCCTTTCCACAGTTTGTTGGCATGCAGCGCCTGAAACATGGCTTGAAAAAACGCAGCATCATGGCGCCCGGATTTCAGTATGCGGGCATTGTGTCCAACCGCTTCGTCCGGGGCATAGCCAGTGAGCATGGTAAATGCCGGGTTGACCGAAATAATGGTGCCCGAGGCGTCAGTCACCATAATGCCCTCCGTTGTCGCCTGAAACACGCTTGCGGAGAGCCGGATCGCTGCGTCTGCTTCACGCAGGCGGCTGATATTGGTCATCAATGCAAAAAATCCATTGGTGTTGCCCTGTGCATCCTTGTCGGGCAGGTAGTTGACAAGTACATGTCCGATCGTACCATCGGGCCTGATGATATCGCGCTCAAACTCCTGAGCAACACCTGCCAGAGCACCTCGTATGTAGGGCAAATTTAGCTCGAACAGCTTTTCGCCGAGCACGGCGATCATTGACAATCCCACGATTTTTTCAGGTGCCTTGCCAAACCATTGCAGATAGGGATGATTGGCGAATTGGCACACCAACTGGTTGTTCCAATAGGCGATCATGCTTGGCATCGCATTAGTAATGGTCCTGAGAAAATGCTCGCGATTTGCCAGTTCACCGGATACGGCTTCCGCCCGTGCCCGCGCTTGCAGCAATGCTTGTTCATAACGACTGCGTTCAATCGTCACAAACAAAACCCAGGTAAATTGCTCAATGCCCGCCACGATTATCTGTTGACAGTTCGCGAATACAGGCACACGCTCGCCAGCATCATTGAGTACTTGCAAGCGAATTTCCTGTACGCAACCTTCGCGTATGAGCATGGGCCAAACATGCGTCTGGAGAAAAATCCGGCTGGCCACCGGAAACATGCTTTCCATCGTCTTTTCAACCCAGTGGTCCTTGTTACCGCCGATCAGTTTCAGCAAGCGCTGATTGATCGCCTTCACCAGTCCAGCCCGATTGGTCACCAACGCAGGGCATGGCAATTGATCAAAAGTGGGCATGATTGCGTGCGATCAGACGGGTGCGTCCAGCCAAGTGTGCATTGCCTCAACCACCTTCCCGGGATCACTCATATGCGCGCAGTGGCCTTGTACTTCCAGCACCTTCAAAACACTGCCTGCCAGATTGGCGTGCACGTATTCGCCCACCGCCATGGGGGCCAGCGTATCGTTACGGTGTTGAAGAATCAGGCAAGGCACTGAGATCTTGCGCAAGTCGCTCCGGTTATCCGAGAAAAAGGTGGCTCGCGCAAAAACCTTGGCCACCAGCGGGTCGGTCGAACAAAAGCTGGCGGAGAGTTCCATGGTCACGGTGCCCGATGCGCCTTGCGCTGCCGCCACCGGGGCCAGGTAATTGGCCCAGCCAATATAATTCTGGTCCATCAGATCCAGCAAACCTTCGAGATCGTCTTTCTCAAATCCGCCGATATAGTCAGGCGCTTGATTGACAAAACAGGGGTTGGGTCCGATCAATATCATCTTGCTAAAGAGTTCAGGGCGCGCAATCGCGGCAAGCATGCCGATGGAACAACTGACAGAATGGGCGACAAAGATCACGTCCCGTTTTAAATCCAGTGCGTCGCACACATCCAGCACATCCTGCGCATAGCCGTTCAGGCTGGCATATTTGTTCGGGTCAAACGCGCCAGCATCGGATTGTCCACAACCAACATAGTCAAACAGTACCTGCTGGTGGGTTGACAAGAATGACGGCGTCACGCGGTCCCACATGTTCTGATTGCAACCAAAGCCATGCGCGTATAGCATAACGGGGCCAGGGCCAGGGCCAGGACCTGCCAAAACCTTGACATTGTTTCTTGCAAGGACGGTAGAAGTTTTGTTCACTTGTTGCACATGGGTCTCCGGTAATGGATGGTTAGCCAGATTATAGCGGACTTAAGTGTGAGCGCACTTGGTCAATGCAAAAAAACCGTCTCTGGCGCGCCAGTCCTGCTGCGCAACGATATGATGCGGATCGACTTGCCCGACTGGCTTTGCCGTTCCCGGATTCGCGTTGCACAAGTTACGCCCCATTTTGAGACTAAGCATCAATTGTGCTTTAAAATTATTGCGCACTTGACCCGGCTAATTTGCTACAATGAAAAAGCCAACCGGATTCTTTTGGAACGGTGGTATTGTGCTTTGATAATTGAATTTAATGGAAGGGAAAGCCATGAAAAAGTATGCAATTCTCGCCTTGGTGTTTTATCAATTCAGTCTTCCTGCGGCAAGTCAACAGTGTGTCGATCCTCGTGATAAATTTGACCATTACGACGTGACTGCGGAAAATACCCAAAACAATCGATCAGATTTTTATGTCCTTAATTACACATGGGCTCCAAATCATTGTAAATCATTAAAACCCGCAGACAAAGCACCAGGTACCAAGGATTTTTTACAATGTGGCAGTGGAAGGCAGTTTGGCTATATCCTGCATGGTTTGTGGCCTCAAGGAACCATGACTGCGCCATTGAACTTTCCTCAATTTTGCGAGGGTGAAAAACCCAAAATTGAGCGCGCTATACTGGAAAAGTATTTATGTATGACCCCTAGCTTGGGTTTGATGCAGCATGAATATGAGAAGCATGGAACCTGCATGCATGATGCTAATTTGCGAACCCCGGATGGCTATTTTTCCAAAGCGATGGAATTGCACAACACCATAAAATTGCCTGGCGTAGAAATCAGGGATGAAGCGCAAGGTAAATCGTGGTTTGCCGCCAACAATGCACACCTTTCGGCAGATTCAGTTTACTTTACTCGTGGCGAATGGTATGTCTGTTTGGATCGAAGCTTTACCCCTATATCATGTCCGGGGCGGAGCAATGGGGGCAATCATGGGCACGCTGGTAATCTTCCAGATACAGTTGATTGCCGCGTAAAAGGCAATATTTCGCGCAATAATAGAAAGTACTATTACACCAGCGAGCATCCTATTTACAAGCAAGTTGTAATTGATGTCGCCGATGGTGAGCGATGCTTCGCGACCGAACAAGAGGCAAAAAATGCTGGTTGGCGCAAGGCCCCCGATTAAGTGACTTACCGAAAAAACGCAAAGGTGACCGTTTGATTTAACCTTTTAAGGGGTCACCAGTATCTTGCAAGTATCGCCTCGAAGATGTTGTCGATTCTAACGTGTGAGCGTCGGCCTGGCAAACCCGGCGTCGCTGATCGATGTGCTTACCAGATTATTCGAAATCGTCCACAATTCATCATTCGGGAAATTCAATTGGGGCAATGTCGGCGTGCGCGGCGCATAAATTGTGTGCCTAATTTTTTAAAATAATATAAAATGTGCAAAAAATGAATTTTTGATCGACGATTGTTGCCGCCTGCTGCGGCCATAGGTGGTAAAAATGCAAATCCAAACTCTGCGCGAATCGGTAGGAAAAAAAGGGGCAAATAAAGGTGTTGATGTCCTCAAAGTTCAAAACTTAATCAATAACAATAATTTATATACAGGTCTCACCGCACCACTGCCGATGACGGGCGTGGTAGATGACGCTTTGATTGGCGCAATTGAAAGTTTTCAATCCATGCACCCTTTGTTGTTGGTAAAAAAACCGGATGGGTTGATTAGTCCAAATGGTAAAACTTTATTGCAATTGAAAGGGTGCAAGAATCGGGAAGGGGTTTATAAAAGCTATTTTCCGATTGGTTTTGATGGGAATTTTTTTGTACGCTTTAATACCGACACTTTTTTTAAACTCTATGCGTTGCAATATTCCTCGCCCGAGCTTGGGGCCGATGCGACTGCTGGATTTACCTATTTGCTGAATGCAATCATTGCCGATGCAGAGATAACAAATATTGCCTGGGCTGCGTATATGTTGGCAACGGTTAAGCTGGAGTGTGGTAACACTTGGCGGGCAGTTGAAGAAATTGGGAAAGGTGCTGGTCATGATTATGGTAAAGCGGTCTCGATTGCTGACCCGACTGACGTAACCGGGAAAAAGAAAATTTCGAACACCTATTATGGTCGTGGTTTTGTCCAACTGACTTGGGAAAACAACTACAAGAAAATGGATGATGCCTTGGGATTAAGCGGTAAAGATAGTTTGTATGTCTATCCAGCCAATGCGTTGGATTCGGCTATTGCCTACAAAATCATGTCATACGGCATGCGCAACGGTAGCTTTACCGGGAAAAAACTGTCTGACTACATCACCAGCAATAGCGCTGACTATAAAAACGCCCGAAGAATCATCAACGGGCAAGACAAAGCGGAATTGATCAAGAGTTACGCTGAGGATTTTGAGTTTATTTTGCGTTATTGCAATGGTGTATGATGAGCGCGAATAATCGAACTGTTGTTACGAGTGTTTGGGGCGCGATTCTGGCCGCGTCGGCAGCCTTGTTGGCCACGCCGACCCATGCTCAGGAACCAAAGCCGGAAACAAGTTTGACGCGCGAGCAATGGCACGCCCGACTTGGGTGGGAAACCCCGGATTGCCCCTTGGCGTCACCCGCCGCGCCCAATTCGGGCATTCAAGTTTTTGAATTGACTCCCAAGCTGGCGTTGATTCAAGTCGAATGCCAACACCTTGCCTATCAAGCAACGTATTTCTTTTATTTGCAAAAGGGTAAGCAAGTCATACAACAGAAATTCCGCCAATTTGAATCACCCGATGTCGGGCAATTAGATCCTTATACCTCACCGCTGGTGACTGGCTTACCCACGATCCAAACCGCCACGAAAGCGCTCTTTATTTTGCGAAAATATCGTGGTTATGGTGATTGCGGCCAATATCTGGAATATCGTCTGGAAGGGAGTAAGTTGGTGCTGAAGCAATTGCGGGTGAACGAATGTGCTGAGACCTTCCCTGCAAAAGCGATCCCACCGCAAAATTGGCCTGTGCGCAAAAAGCATTAGGCAAGTCTGAACCATGCGCTGCCAAATCTTGATGGTCGGCTTGATGGTCGGCTTGATGGTCGGCAACCACAATCTTTGATCTGCATCAGCAGCGTGGGCGCATCTTCGCGTATCATCTCGCCATGATGATTTTTTTGCGCTTTTCTCCATGTGGCCTATTTTCTCCCGTTTTTTACCTGCACGTCCGGCCAGCCCCAGGCTGAAGTGTTTCCATTGCCAGCTCACCATGTCAGCCAGCCAAAGCGTTGAGGTGGAATTTGATGGTAGCCTGCGCCAGGTGTGTTGCCACGGT
>JBKJLF010000782.1:0-9925 GCA_046597185.1 Burkholderiaceae bacterium
TATTCAGGCAAGCGATGCACAAAGGGCGCATTATTTCCATAACGCGCCCTTCTTCAAATCACGCCCTTGCCACCGCTTAATTTATCAGCTTGGTTCAAAAACGAATCCGCCGCCACATAGTCATAACCCAAATCTTTGGCCACCGCTTCATAAGTGACCTTGCCTTGCGCCACATTCAAGCCGTTTTTCAGATGCACATTGTCTTTCAATGCCTGCTTCCAGCCCTTGTCTGCCAGCGCCACCGCATGGCCGATGGTGGCGTTGTTTAGCGCAAAGGTGGATGTGCGCGCGACCGCACCAGGCATGTTGGCAACACAGTAAAACACCACGCCATCGACCACAAAAGTGGGTTCAGCATGGGTGGTGGCTTTGGAAACATCGGTCGAACCGCCCTGGTCAATCGCCACGTCCACCACCACCGCGCCCGGCTTCATGCGCGAGATCATGCTGCGCGTTACCAGCTTGGGCGCTGCCGCACCGGGCACCAATACACCGCTGACCACCAAATCGGCACTCAATACCGATTCTTCCACCGACAAGGTATTCGAATACAGCGTCGTGATGCGGTTGCCATACACCAAATCCAGTTGGCGCAAACGGTCGATACTCTTGTCCAACACCGTCACGCGGGCACCCACACCCACCGCCATTTGCAAGGCATTGGTGCCGACCACACCGGCACCAATAATCACCACATGGCCAGGGGCCACGCCCGGTACGCCGCCTAACAATAAACCCATGCCACCTTTGGATTTTTCCAAATGCGCAGCACCAGCCTGAATCGCCATGCGGCCGGCGACTTCGCTCATCGGTGCCAAACAAGGCAAGCCGCCATTGGCAGCAGTAATGGTTTCGTAAGCAATACAAATCGCGCCGGATTTCACCAGGGCGGCGGTTTGTTCAGGATCGGGAGCTAAATGGAGGTAAGTGTAGAGAATTTGACCGGGGCGCAACATCGCGCATTCCACAGGCTGCGGTTCTTTGACCTTGACGATCATGTCCGCCTTGGCGAAAATTTCCGGCGCATCGTCCGCCAACGTGGCTCCCGCCGCAACATAGGCTTCATCGCTCAAGCCAATGGCCGAACCTGCGTTTCTTTGTACCACGACTTGATGACCACGGCTGGTCAACTCGCGCACGCTGGCGGGAGTCAGGCCAACGCGATATTCGTGATTTTTAATTTCCTTGGGGACGCCGATCAACATGTGAATTCTCCTGTGTTATGAATGATTTCAGTCGCTTGTGGCAAACTGGCTGGCTTGGATAATGACTTGAACTATGGCAACATCGTGGCAACATCGTGGCAACATTTTAGCAACATCTGTGCCACTCAGACAAATCCTTAATTATCAACGACTTAGGGTGACTCAATGAAAATACGTCCAATAAAATATACACCCCGGTGTATCCGATTGTATTGTTTATTGTACGTCTGTTCAATATAGTTTACAGCTTAGTTTACAGATTAAATCCAATCTTCATCACAGCGCCATTAAGGCTCGATCAGGTCTCCAAGGTCATCAGGCTGGCATTGCCGCCGGCTGCGGTGGTATTGACGCATAATGCGCGTTCGGCCACCAAACGCCAGAGTGGAATATCGGCGCTATCGCTGGTTTCGATCACACAAATCAGCGCCCCCCCGCGCGCTGCCAACACCGGGCGCAGGCTGGCACATAGCGCCGGTTCAACCAGCGCGATTTGGAAGCCCTGTGTGGCGGCGTCAATGCTATCGACCACTTGCATTTCGGCACGCACCGCATCTGGCAAACTGGGCGGGATTAAATTATTGGAGCGCGCCAGCACAATCGCCCGGTTGCCAGTAGCCAAGACCGCCGCCAATTGCTTGAGCAACACTTCCACGCTGGCCGCCGCGCACAACACCGCACCGCGCTCGACGAAGGACAAGGTATTGCGCTCACCCGTAGGGCCAGGCAAGGCCAGCGTGCAACCGAGCAAGCTGATGTGAATATATTGCTCGCCATGGCTGATGACCCGATGGTGCCCATGGTTCTTGGCCCAATTGAGTAAAGCATCCAGCGCAGGTAAATTGCGCTGTTCGTGGATGATATGGCCACCCAGGCTGACCGCAGGATTTTTTTGCAAGCGCTTCATATATAAGGGGCCGCCCGCTTTGGGGCCAGTGCCAGACAAACCTTCACCGCCAAACGGCTGCACACCCACCACCGCGCCCACAATATTGCGATTGACATAGATATTGCCCACATGGGCACGCTCAACAATATAGCTGATGGTTTCATCAATGCGTGAGTGAATGCCCAAAGTTAAGCCATAGCCGCTCCGATTGATGGTGTCAATCACCTTACTCAATTGGTCGCGCTGATACCGCACCACATGCAACACCGGGCCAAACACTTCTTGCTTGAGTTCATCCATCGAGCCAATTTCCAGCACCGTGGGCGGAACAAAGGTGCCGCCGCTGGTGTTGGAGAAGCTATCCAGCGTGACAGCAAATTGGCGTTTTGCGCTGTTTTTCATTTGCGCAATATGCTGCAACAGCTTTTGCTGCGCTTCGTCATCAATCACCGGGCCTATATCGGTGGCCAAACGATCGGGATTACCAACCTGCAATTCATCCATCGCCCCCTTCAACATGGTGAGGGTTTTATCGGCGATATCGTTTTGCAAAAACAACACTCGCAAGGCCGAACACCGCTGGCCCGCGCTATCAAACGCCGAACTGAGCACGTCTTGCACCACTTGCTCGGGCAGGGCAGAAGAATCAACAATCATGGCATTTTGACCGCCCGTTTCTGCGATCAAGGGGATATCAATCCCTTCCTGTACCATGCGGCGCGCCAAGACCCGGTTAATCAGTTGCGCCACTTCGGTGGAACCGGTAAAGATCACGCCTTTAACGCGTGAATCGCCAACCAGTTTGGCCCCAACCACTTCACCCGTGCCCGGTAAAAATTGCAGTGCGCCAGGCGGCACACCGGCTTCGTGCAATAATTGCACGGCGCGGTAAGCGATGAGCGGGGTTTGCTCGGCGGGTTTGGCCAATACCACATTGCCAGCGGCCAGCGCGGCGGCCACTTCGCCCACAAAAATGGCCAGCGGAAAATTCCATGGGCTAATGCAAACCACCGGCCCCAGCGCCAGGGTATTGGGAGTGCCCGCCACTTGCGCGGCGTAATAACGTAAAAAATCGACCGCTTCGCGCACTTCAGCCAAGGCATTGGGCAGCGATTTACCGGCTTCGCGCACGGCCAAATACATCAGTTCGGTGCGATGTTTTTCCAACAAATTGGCTGCCTCACATAAAGCCTGGGCACGTAAAGAGGGCGGCGTGGTTTGCCAGTCCATCGCATAGTCATGCGCGGCATTGAGCGCCAAATCGACATCGTTATCTTGTGCTTGAATCACTTGCCCTACCACACTGGTGCGCAAGGCCGGGTTGCATACGGCTTGTCTGGGTGTGGCTCTGACCACGCCATTGGCCAGCAAGGGGGTGGCGACCCAGGTTTTTTGATTGAGTTGCACAAACTCCGCACTCAAATCGGCCAGGGTGGTATCGTTGGCAAAATCAATCCCGCTCGAATTTTTGCGCTCGGTGCCAAATAAATCCAGCGGTAAGGCAATGCTGCCATGGGGCGTACCCCCCAGTTTTTGCGCAGCAGCCAGCGGGTCGGCGATGAGTTGGTCAATCGACACTTCTTCATCGACAATTTGATTCACAAACGAAGAATTGGCACCGTTTTCCAGCAAACGCCGTACCAGATAGGCGAGTAAGGTTTGGTGCGAACCAACGGGGGCGTAGATACGGCAGGGTTTATCCAGATTATCTTTGCCGACCACTTGGTCATACAAGGTTTCACCCATGCCATGCAGGCACTGGAATTCGTAATCGGTAATCTTGTCGTTTTTAGCCCAGGTATAAATGGTGGCCAACGTGAGTGCGTTATGGGTGGCAAATTGCGGGTAAATAACGTCGGTTGCGCCAAGCAATTTTTGCGCGCACACCAAATACGAAATATCGGTGTAAATCTTGCGCGTGTAGACCGGGTAGCCCGCCATGCCATCGACCTGGGCACGCTTGATTTCGCTATCCCAATACGCGCCTTTAACCAGTCGCACCATGAAGTGGCGACCACTGCGATGGGCCAAATCGATTAAATAGTCGATGACAAACGGGCAGCGCTTTTGGTAAGCTTGCACCACAAAACCAATGCCCTCAAAGCCTGCCAGATCGGGGTCAAAGGCCATGGCATCCATCAGATCGAGTGATAATTCCAGCCGATCCGATTCTTCGGCATCGATATTGAGGCCAATATTGTACTGTTTGGCCAGCAACATCAATTGTTTGAGGCGTGGTAGCAATTGCGCCATCACCCGTGCGCGTTGCGCCCTTGCGTAGCGCGGGTGCAAGGCCGAGAGTTTGACGGAAATGCCTGGCCCCTGACGAATCCCGCGCCCGTTTGAGGCTTTGCCGATGGCGTGGATGGCGTTTTCATAGGCGGCGTAATAGTGGCTGGCGTCTTGCTCCGTGAGGGCGGCTTCGCCCAGCATATCGTAAGAATAGCGGTAGCCCCGGTCTTCATTGTCGCGACTGTTTTTAAGTGCTTCGGCAATGGTTTGACCAGTAACAAATTGGTTGCCAAGCATGCGCATGGCCAAATCCACCCCTTTGCGAATGAGTGGTTCACCGCCTTTGCTAATCAGCTTGGTGAGCGCCGAACCCAGGCCGTTTTCGCTACTGCTGCTCACCAGCTTGCCTGTGATCAATAAACCCCAGGTGGCGGCATTGACGAACAGGGATGAAGATTCGCCCAAATGTTTGGACCAATCGCCCTTACTGATTTTATCGGCGATCAGGCGGTCGGCGGTTTGATTGTCGGGGATGCGCAACAGTGCTTCGGCCAAACACATTAACGCCACACCTTCGTCGGAGGAGAGTGAAAACTCGTGCATCAAGGCATCCACCCCGGAGGCGCGGGTACGCTTTTCGCGCACCGAAGTGACCAATTTACGTGCTAAAGTTTGCACTTCGGTGGCAATTTGCGGGTTGGCCGCGTGCCCGGTTTGGAGCTGCTGCAACACCGATCGAACGGTAGTGCGCTCATCGCGCCGCCATGCGTTGGTGATAGCCCTCCGCAAAATAGAGGGCGCGGGCGGAATTTCGGCTTGAAACGCGGCGAAGGGGATAAAATCAGATGCGAAAGGGGTGGCGGTTTGCATTGCATTCACTTATAACAGGCGAAAATCAATCGGGAGCCCTTGAGATTTCTTGCATCACCAAAATGGCGATCAATGGCAGTTCAGCTTGCGGCGCTTAGGCAGTATTTTACATTAAGCAGCAAGACCAAATTGTAATGGAAATGCGCCTTCATTAATTCTGGTATTCTAGAGTTCTGGCCATACATTGTTTTTAGTGAGACAATTCCACCGAATAAAATTTTTCACGAGGTTCAGCATGCTCGATAAGATCAGCAAAAAGATTTTGATGGAACTTCAAACCGACGGGCGCATCAGCAATGTGGAATTGGCAAGCCGCGTCAATTTATCGCCCGCCGCCTGTTTGGAGCGGGTACGTAAGTTGCATGAAGCGGGTTACATTTTGGGCTATGTTGCGCAGCTCAACCCGCAATTGTTGGATGTGGCTTTATTGGTATTTATTGAAGTGGTGCTGGATCGCACCACGCCGGAAGTATTTGATGCGTTTAAACGCAGTGTGCAAACCATACCCGAAGTGCTGGAATGCCATATGGTGGCGGGCGGGTTTGATTATTTGGTGAAAGCGCGCGTGCGCGACATGGTGGCCTATCGTGAGTTTTTGGGGAAAACTTTGTTACAGTTGAAGGGCGTGCGCGAGACGCATACCTATGCGGTGATGGAAGAGGTGAAGCATACGGCCAAGTTGCCGATTCGGTGAGGACCGATCAAAAACAATGAATACGGCGGTAAGGGCTTGATACCCTTCGGTGAAATGTTAAATCCCGCCTGTATGGGATTTAACATTCTTTACTTAACTTTCAAGAAAATCAGACCATTGTCCGATGGCACCATGATTCGCTTGCAGTCCTTGTCCCAAGAAAAAGACGTGAGTTCCAAACCGCGAGTATAGGCAGATTTGGCATATACCTTGTCCTTTGTATCGACTAGCTCCATATAGCCATTGCCATTTCGGTATTCGTAAATTTTTAGCCGATATGCTCCCGTACTGCACGCGGTGTCGGTGTAGATCAGTTTTGCGTCATCAAATGAGCCTCCCATGATGACGACATACACCCACAAACTGGCAACAATGAGGCTACCGAGAAGCGAGAGAAGGATAAGCCATACAAACAGCTTTCTCCACCTTGGTTTTTTCACGGCAGTTTTCATGGCTTACACCGTGTAATTCCAAATGAGCGGCTTTGTTACGCCTTCCCAGCGCACATCGGAAAAGAGCATGAAATCCCCCCATGCTTAAAGCGTGCGCGCCAGTCCCGGAAGCTTTTATTTTCAAGCAGAACACGGCCTGGTACCGGAAGTTTGTATGCCCCTTCCGATGTCCACAAGCCTAGTGGCTGATCCCCGTTGAAATCGTAGGTATCCTTGATGTAAAACCCGAGCTTGACAATCTTTACCTGATACGTGCCATTACCCACTTTGGGATCAGGCGGTGTTACGGTGCCGGAGGCAACCACATGCATACCAAACACACCGAGGGCACAGTACAAATCATCCAGCGGATCAGAAAGCTTTTCCCAATTGTTGGAACCCACCAAACGGGTGTTTACATGTGCTGTTTTGTGGAGCATTTTTCCGCTACCGAAGCCGAATCGTTCCACCTTCTTAGTAAACTTGCCATCGGCTTTCAGGCAATTGAATAACTCACGCTTGGAGGCTTCTTGACTGCTTTGCCCACCTTCGCCATTCCCATACACTGCGCTTTTAAGTTCACTGTACGCGGCTAACGCCCGAGCAAAACCAAGCGCCCACTGCATGGTAATGATTGTTTCGTCAATATGAATAGCGGGAATCATACGGGGATCGACAGTCTTTGGTGGCGGTGCTTTCCAGGCGGTAGGCATTGAAAACGGCTTGCCTAAAAACCAGTGTTCCATCATCTCCGCACCTTTGATCAGCTTCTTCTCACGCATGACTTGAGGGATGTCAAAGAGATTTAAATTTCTGAAGCAGGCCGCAAGCGGTGGACCTTTCAAAGTCTGGATTGGATCGGCGACGTTACGTAAGCGATTTAATAAAAAATTATCAGAAAAATCAGTCATGACATGGATAATTTGAAAAATAAAACGACATAATAATATGATTCACCCAGCAATGCAAATTGTTTTCTTCTCAACACGGCACATTTGCCGCAAATTAATTTTAAGAAAGAGTGTACGGTTATAGGCGAAATCCCCGATGCCTATGCAATTGCCTTGTTACCATTGTTTGGCCATTTGCCACTGAAGCGGCCTAAGAATCACAATCAAATTGCGCACGAAGCGGCTTTTCTGGCGGTATGCCAGCTTTAGTCTTGCGCATCACCGCCTGTTGCAACTTCGTCAGTGCTGGCAAGTGGAAATTCTTGCATCCGGTGGGGGCTGCGAGACTCCAAACGTCGGCGGTTAATTTGCCAACGGCAAAAGTCCCAAGGTGGATGGCAGAAAAAGATTTGGGTGTGTCATGCACTAACCGAAGCACGTAATAGCCCGGCAAGGGTTCAGTGCCATCAGGGGTAACGAAATCACCCTCAATTGTGGCACCGGGCTGGCGCAATGCCCTGCGGTAAGTGCTGTCATTGAGCGCAAGGCGCAACACGGCAATTGCTTGCTTTTCAGTTAAACCACTTTCCTTAATGGTATTAATATCAAGCGCGAAACTATCGCCAATCATATAGCAAGCCAATGCGACAAAAATGAATACATTAATTAGGCTTTTCATTTTTTGCAAAGCCATTTGCACCTTCACTTTTGCGATAAAAGCAACAAGTAGTTTTTCATAATTGTCTTCGCCGCCTTTTGCATTCATATTGATTCAGTGCCAACATGATCGCAACTAATCGTTATGTCACCTATGTATATCCGGTTGCCAATTTCAGTCGGTTTGTATTCAGCATTGGCCAGCCAAAGCAATAGCTCATGCAAGCTGTAGTTAACCGTTTTTAGGAAATCAAAAATCAAAATGATTGATTTCCCCTCATTCGCTTCATCCGCAGCCAAAAAAACATATTCAATGGATGAAGTTTTGCTGGTTTTGACGTTGATGACCAAGTACGTGCCATCGCCTTCACCGTGAAAGTCAATAAATGTATTTGCATCAGGGACTGCAAAGTTATCATCATTATTGACGAGCACTAAGGCCCAAACTTTGAAGCCGCAAACGTCTTTGAGTTGGAGGTCCGGCATTATTTCATCCATTTCTGAAAAAGATTTTTGCATTCTAGTAAAAAATTTGGTACTTAGCGGCTAAATTCAAGGGTCAAAAATAGCTATGGCTGTATGGTAGTCCATTTTCGCACAGGTGCTAATGCTAATACATAACACGCTTATGGCCTTGCACTACTATTATCGTAACACTTTGCTGTATGCAAATTGTGATTTCAACTCAGCCAAAAATTGTGTGCGTGCTGCCAGCAAAAATACAACATCCAACTTGCGGTTTAACCAATTTTGCTGAAATATTTTGCATTGATGTGTTAGCATTAGCAGACTATACCAAAGTCACCAAACAAAATGGCTATTACCCCTATTGCTTTATAGATAATTGCTATTTTGTTTAGGCAACTAACTTCAGAGAAATCAATGAATCGATCAAGCTTATTCCGTTGTACAACATGCTGGGCATTTGCGTGGCGGCGCGGTGTGCCGTAGTTGTGCGCTTGCGGTTTTGTTAACGGCTTCGGTATAATGAGAATCCCATTTCACAGGAGAACCTAATGGAATTTTTATTCGACCTGCCGCATGCAAGCGCGGTGCTGCCCGTATTGGAACATGTAATAAACTTAAGCGAACCTCCGGCTGCAATGGGGGACACTATTAAAGATCCACCACCACCGAAGTTTAGTTTTGAAATAGATTTAACCGAGGCCCCGTCTGTAGTCGGGGATACTATTAAAGATCCACCACCGCCACCCAAATAATTGGTTGTGCGGTGGTTTTGCAAAACAAGGAGTGACTATGCAACAAATAACTGCACCCACCGCACCCGCCGCCTCATTGGGTGGCGAATTATTCCGGCGCTTTATGCTGGGGCTTTCAACATTTTTGTGTTGGTTGGGAACCATTTTCATCATTGAACCGGTTGCGCAAGGGCATGTACAACTGATTTTAGCAAGTTTGTTTGACCTCTCAATTATTGTGATAACAGCGCGCGCCTTTGGCAGCAATAGTGTTACCCGTGATATCAATGAAATTAATACCTATGCTGTGCTGTTCCACTTGGTTTACCTGCCATTTTATTTCCAGGGTACCCCTGCGGTTTACCACAACATGGCGATTAGGGGCCTACTTTTCCTTGTCTTACTTCGGCTCATTTACGTCGGCCCCCGCACCGCCGATGGCGATTTTCAAGGTTTGCCCGTTTTCGGCCTGCTCGGCCACGCCCGCCAGTATTTTGAAACATGGCAAAAGAATCACCCTGGCCAACTGTTCCAATATTGGCAGCACCTGTTTTTCTTCGGCACCGCCGCGCCCCTGTGGTTCATCATGACGCGCTCCAACGATTTATTCGTTACCGCCATTATCGCCGCCCTCATGATTTTCATCTTTTTCATGGCCGACTATTTGCAACGCCACCTGGCCCAACTGCGCCACACCATCGCCACCCAGCAAGCCCGTTTGGCCGAATTGGAAGCGCGCCAAGGGTTAAGCATCAGCGACACCACCTTGCGCGCCACCCCGCGTGAAGTCGCAAAAATGCTGCTCGATAGCTACAAAGCCACCCACCCCAGCATGCAAAACCTGACGCCAGTTCTGGC
>JBKJLF010000783.1:0-14294 GCA_046597185.1 Burkholderiaceae bacterium
CCAGGTGGCTTCGAATTCAAAGCCCCGGCCGGATTGGTTGCCAGTATTCGCGGCAATCGGTAGAAAATTCCTTTGAGGACTAATAAATTGAATAATATCGGTTTCATTGTATTGAAATAGCGTGAAATTGGTTTGCAGCGTAGGATTAACTTGCCAGGCCGCAACCAATTCGTTGGTTTTAATCCGTTCTGGTTTCAGCAACAGGTTAATCGGGTTATCAGGATGGCTGGTGCTATATTGTTCAACAAACGATGGCGAACGGAAGGCGCGGCCGTGCAGCGCTTTAAAGGTTAAATTATAGGCAGCATCCCAAACCAGGGCCAGACGCGGGTTGGTGGTGGAACCAAAATCAGAATAGCGATCATGACGAATACCTGCCGTGAGGTGCCAATCATTGGCGAAATTCCATTCGTCCTGGATAAAGCCATAATTTAATGAGCGTTTATGTGGTAGCAGGTAAATTATATTGTTGATATTGTTGATATTGTTGGTGGCGTTGTTGCTGGTAATGTTGCTGGTAATGTTGCTGGTGATGGCCTGGATTTCAGTTTTGTATAAATCTTCCAGTTGATGCCCATAGCCCATACGAATCCGGTGTTTGGGAAATGCGCTATATAGGCCAGATACGGCGATGGCCGTGTTTCGTTCGCTATGGCCGGGATTGCCAATTACACCATTGGTAAACCCGGGGGTGATACTGGATTGCTTCAACTGGAAGAAACTTGCTTCCACCGTGAGATCCAAATTAGGCAGTAAGCTATTTTTTCGGTAGCTTAAATCGGCATTCATCCGCTGTTCTGGAAGGTGAGCGCGATCCCGATCAGGTTGCATCGCCTGAGCCAAACCCAAGCCAATCCCGGTTACGCGATCCTGGTAGCCAAAACGCAGACGCCAATTTTCGTAGCTTAAATCAATTCGGGCATCGCGGTGCTGTGACTGGCTGCTGACCGGGATGGGCGGCGCGGTCAGCTTGCCTTGAACATGGCTGTTTTGCCCATTATTGCGGCCAATTTGCAGGAAAATGGCGCTATCAATTTCCCCCAATTTACCACCATATTGAAACCATACGTCGCGACCTTTAAAACTGGCCAAGCTGATGTTCAATTCGGCACCATTGATTTCCTGGGCAGTTTTGGTCAGAATGTTAATGACACCAGCAAATGCATCAGCACCATACAAGGCTGACCCCGGGCCGCGAATCACTTCGATGCGCGAAATATTGGCCACCGGTATTTGACCAGCGACCAAGGTTGGGATGCCAAGGTAATTGGTGTTGATTTTATGGCCATTTATCAAAATTAACACTTCCGGGCCAAATTCTGAGGTGATGCCACGAAAAATATATTTGGAGAAATAGCCTTCTGCCGACACCGAAACATGCAGGCCTGGTACGGTTTCAAGCACTTGGCTCAGATCGGTGGCACCCATCGCCTGAATGTCGCGCGCTGTGATGACGGTGGCTGCTGAGGGCGCTTGCGTCATGTTTTGCTGGTTCCCGGTTGCAATCGACACGGTGGATTTATCACCGTAAATCGCGGCAAGCTCGTCTTCGTCTTTTTGCTGGGCGTGAGCAGCTAAGGATACGGGTAGCGACGTGGTGACGAAGAGCAGGGATAGTGTTGAAAGCGCAAATGGGCGAATCATCGCTATACCTCTTTAGGATTGTTGTTTTTGCATCGAAGGCAAAAATCAATTTGGAGAGCCGAGTCTTGATTTTATCGCGGATTGGAAGCAGTAATGTAAACTGGCCCGTCCTATTTCATCACATGTTGCTTAAGTTCTACATTGAGTGCCTGGATGGCACTAAAATTCTATCCCTCCAGGCGCTGATCGTATCATTAAAAGCGATAGCCAAACGCTTGTTGGAAGCGTTGTTCGATTTCTTCACGCGAGGGAGTGTGGTTTTGACCGCCTTGATGGGCGATTTTGATGGCCCCCATGACGCTGGCTAATCGACCTGTGGTCGGCCAGTCCATATCGTTGGTGATGCCGTACATCAAACCGGCACGGAAGGCGTCGCCGCAACCGGTTGGGTCAAGCAGGCGATCGGCTGTAACGCAAGCAATATCGATGCGCTCCCCTTTGCTGAAAATCTCAGCGCCTAATTCGCCCCGTGTGACGATCAAGGCAGATAAACGCTGACTGATTTGATCCAAGGTCAAACCGGTACGCTCCATTAATAACTCAGCTTCGTAATCGTTGACGGCGACATAAGTTGCAAGATCGATAAAGTGCTTGAGTTCATCGCCATCAAACATCGGCAAACCTTGGCCCGGGTCGAAAATAAAGGGTACGTTTAAGTCGGCACATTGGGTCGCGTGTTGTAGCATGCCGTCGCGGCCATCGGGCGCGATAATGGCCAGTTTTACCGGGCCCGCATCGGTGATTTTATTGTGGTGCGCAAAATTCATGGCACCCGGATGGAAGGCCGTAATTTGGTTATTATCGGCATCAGTGGTAATAAATGCTTGTGCCGTGTAGGATGAAGAAATGGTAGTGATATTTTGAGTGGCGATATTTTGTTGTTGCAAACGGGCCAAATAGTCGATGCCGTCGCTACCCAGCGTGGCCATAATGCGCGGATCACCGCCTAATAACTTCAAATTATAGGCAATATTGCCAGCGCAGCCACCAAATTCCCGGCGCATATCGGGTACTAAAAAGCAGACGTTAATCTTATGCAATTGATCGGCCAAAATGGCGTCAGAAAAGCGATTGTTAAATAACATAATGCTGTCAAAGGCCAAAGAGCCGCAAATCAGGGAAGTCATCGTCATGATTCAATACCTTATGGATAAAAGATTTCGGCGCGATAATTGGCCGCCTTCAATTGGAGAAATTCAAAATACAGTTTGACCGGATGGTCAGATTGTGGAGCAAAACCTTTGCCGATATCGGCGTAATTGCTTATATACTCCGCTGGTGTGAATACGCGTCGCGCCACGGCGATATCATTGCCATCGGTCAGAATTAATTCAATATGCGGCCAGGCTTGCACCATATTGCTGTGGTTGCGCAAAGCGGTGGAATAGGAAAAGGTATTTTTGTTACGTGGCAATACTTGTAATTCACCCAGTTCAATCGCGATTGCGTGAATTTGGCTTGGTAAATTAATTTTGCACTGTAATATCGTACAAGCATTGAATATCATCACTTTGCTAGTGGGCCAGTGCAGCACAATCATATCGCGCCAGGTGTAAATGCTTTGGCCTAACAGCAGAGTGACTAATAACACACAAGCAGTGGCTTGTAATAATGACCATATTCTGCCCCATTTTTGTTGGCGACGTCCCGCTTTGACAAAACTTGGTTCTTCCATTTCACTGGAAGAATTTTCAACGGGCGCTGGGGCTGAATCGTTTTTGTCATTTTTAACAGGATTTTCATCATCGAGCTTGGGTTCTTGGTGATGGGCCATGGCCATCGCCAATTCATGTGGCGTCGGTTTGTGCTCCCAAGGCCCTTCATTGAGCTGAGGTTCGATCTTGCTGGCGGCGTGAATTTTCGTTGGGAAATGGTTTTCAATAACCGGACTGGTACTTGCCGCAGTCGGCATTTCGAGCTGTTCAGGTGGTGCAATCGATGGTTCTGGGGGGGGCGGCGCAGATACCGCAGGCGCTCGTACCAGCGACTCAAGCGACTCAGGCGGAACAATGGGTGTAGCAGGTGCTGGCTCGGGTGGTACTTCCGGCAAGGGGGGCTTGGCCAGTATGATGGGATGCGGTGCTGTCGGGCTGGTTGGCCCACCCGTCAATGTTGCTGGCATTGCTGGCGTTGCTACACCGGTAGCGGCGGTGGCTGTGTCGATTGGCGCACCAGGGGTGTTGGCGCGGATTAAATGCTCAATGCCGTTGAATATTTGCTGGCAATTACCACAGCGCACCATACCGGAACGCAGTTTAAGCTGGTCATGGACGACCCGAAAAGTCGTTTGACAATGGGGGCAGCGGGTTGCCAGAGCCATAATTACCTGGTTGCCAACGGCGGCATTTGGCCTGCCAATGCGACCCAGCCTTCGTGTTCAGCCCACACCGAGAGTTGAATAAATGGCACATAAGCTGCCGCAACTTCTTCTGCCTGGCGGGCTAATACCCCGGATAATACCAATGCACCACCGGGGGCGACCCTGCCAGCGAGCAAGGGAGCCATTAATTTGAGCGGACTGGATAAAATATTGGCGACCACCGTATCAAATTGCCGTCCATTGGCAACCTGGGCGAAGTGGTCAGGCAAGTAAAACGCAATGCTGCAATGATTGCGCTCAGCATTTTGTTGGGCGGATTCAATTGCTTGTGGATCGATATCCACACCCAGTACTTCTGCTGCGCCCATTTTGGCTGCCACCATGGCTAAAATACCGGAGCCGCAACCGTAATCGAGTACCGTAGCGCCGGGTCTGGCATTCTCTTCCAGCCATTCCATGCATAAGCGGGTGGTTGGGTGGCTACCCGTGCCAAAGGCCAGGCCAGGGTCCAATTCCAAAATCAGCGCATCGGGGTCCGGCGCTTGATGCCAACTCGGTACCACCCAAATTCGTTTGCCAATCGGAATCGGTTCAAATTGGGATTGGGTTAAACGTACCCAATCCTGATCGGCCACGCTGCGGGTTTGGTAGTTCGGTAGCGCGATGCCCAGTTGTGTGGCTGCCTGTTGCATCAGTTGTGCGTGATCGGTCTCGGCACTGAGCAAGGCAACCACGCGGCTATGCTGCCATGCGCTGGTGGTTGGCTCCATTCCCGGCTCGCCGAACAAGGGTTGTTCTGCATCGGTGCCTTCATCCGCATCTTCTACAGAAACCGAGAGTGCATCCAGCTCCATCAAAGTGTCGGACAGTGCTTCAGCTTGTTCGAGTGCAATCTCGATGACGATTTCTATCCAACTCATGGCATGCTTACTTTTTGGGTAAATCGGGTTTGTCGGCCAGCTTATGTTCCAAATAATGAATATTGGTGCCACCTTCGATAAAGCGCGCATCCACCATCAATTCGCGGTGTAAAGGAATATTGGTTAAAATCCCTTCCACCACCATTTCGGACAAAGCGATTTGCATGCGTCGTATCGCTTGTTCGCGGGTTGCGCCATAAGCAATCACTTTGCCTATCATCGAATCGTAATGGGGCGGTACATAATAACCGTTATAGGCATGCGAATCGACCCGAATGCCGGGGCCACCGGGAGTATGCCAGTTGGTGATGCGGCCTGGCGATGGCGTGAACTTGAATGGATCTTCCGCGTTAATGCGGCATTCAATGGCATGGCCAGTAAAGTGGATGTCGCGTTGGCGGTAGCGCAAACGCTCGCCCGCTGCAATGCGAATTTGCTCTTGTACGATATCGACGCCCGTAATCATTTCGGTGACCGGATGTTCAACTTGCACCCGGGTATTCATTTCAATGAAATAAAATTCGCCGTTTTCATATAAAAACTCGAAAGTGCCCGCGCCGCGATAACCCATTTTGCGGCATGCTTCCGCGCAACGCTCACCCACGCGCTCGATCAATTTCCGGGCAATGCCGGGTGCTGGCGCTTCTTCCAGAACCTTTTGATGGCGTCGTTGCATGGAGCAATCGCGCTCGCCCAACCACACGGCATTTTTGAATTCATCCGCCAATACCTGAATTTCCACATGGCGTGGATTTTCCAGGTATTTTTCCATATACACTTCCGGGTTGCCAAAGGCATTGCCCGCTTCAGTCTTGGTCATGGTAACCGCATTGAGCAAGGCCGCTTCCGTATGCACCACCCGCATGCCGCGACCGCCACCGCCACCGGAAGCTTTGATGATGATGGGGTAACCGACCTTGCGCGCGATCTGGATGATGGCTTTCGGATCATCCGGCAACGCACCTTCGGAGCCGGGTACGCAAGGCACGCCCGTTTTGATCATGGTTTGCTTGGCGACCACCTTATCACCCATCATGCGGATGGTTTCCGGCCTTGGGCCAATAAATACAAAACCGGATTGTTCGACCCGCTCTGCGAAGTCGGCGTTTTCCGATAAAAAGCCATAACCGGGATGAATTGCTTCGGCATCGGTTACTTCTGCCGCGCTGATAATGGCGGGCATATTTAAATAACTCAGGTTGGAAGGTGCCGGACCAATACAAACCGATTCATCGGACAGTTTGACATACTTCGCTTCCCGGTCGGCCTCAGAGTGGACGACCACCGTTTTGATGCCCATTTCACGGCATGCCCGTTGTATACGTAGCGCAATTTCACCACGATTTGCGATAAGGATTTTTTCAAACATAATATTTGGCCTAAAACCTACGAAATTAATGTGGAGCTTTTGTGGCGCAGTGGTGCTTGCGGCGCTTGCATTAGCTGAGAACAAATAGGGGTTGGCCAAATTCAACGGGTTGGCCATTTTCAACCAAAATTTGTGTGACAACGCCAGCGCTATCGGCGTCGATTTCATTTAATAACTTCATCGCTTCGATAATGCAAAGCGTATCGCCTGGTTTTACTGCGGTACCAATCTCAACAAAGGCTGGGTTGCCGGGGCTGGATGAACGGTAAAAGGTGCCAACCATGGGTGACTTGACAACATGGCCGCTGGCTGCGGCAGCTGCAACCACTGCAGGTGCTGCCGCAGGAGCGGGAGCGCTTGATGCAGCAGCGGGTGCCTGGTGTTGGCTTGTTGGCATCATTTGGTTGGAAGGCATCATCACCATATGGTTTTGAGCTTGGGCAGGAGTTTTGACGATACGCACTTTGCTTTCGCCTTCGGTGACTTCCAGCTCGGCGATATCGGATTCAGCCACCAAGTCGATCAGTGTCTTGAGTTTTCTTAGATCCATGTGAAACCCCTTTGGATAGGTATCTGGTAAAATGTTTTTGCAAAATCGGGTTGCTAAAACAGGTTTGCAAAAACCGGTTTGCTAATGTTCGCAGAAGATAGCAGAAATTTCCTGAAATTCGTCTCCGAACAGCGAAAATAGTCGAATATTGATGGAGATTACCTGTTTTTCAGGAAAAAGTCTATTGCTAATCGATAGCTTTCACTGCCCAAGCCGCAAATTACGCCCACTGCCTTGGCTGAAAGGTAAGAAAAATGGCGAAATTCTTCCCTTTGATGAATGTTTGATAAGTGTACCTCAATAAATGGCAGTGAAACCGCGACCAAAGCATCTCGCAAGGCAACACTGGTATGGGTTAATCCGCCCGGATTAATCACGATAGCGCTGACCAAGTCTGTTTTGGCCGCATGAATGCGGTCAATTAATGCGCCTTCGTGATTGCTTTGAAAGGTGCTCAAAGACCAGCCTGCTGCATTCGTTTGCTGCATGGCGGCTTGTTCAATATCGGCCAAGGTGGTGGCCCCATACACTTCCGGCTCACGCTTGCCGAGTAAATTTAAATTAGGCCCGTTAAGTAAGAGGATGTGTTTTGTCATGAAAATTAAAACCAGTTTGACGACGAAGAGCGCATTTTGCAGCCAAACCATATTCTTTGGCAAGATAAACTTACAACTTATTTGAAAAATGGGGCCACATCGATTCTTAATTGCTTAAAATTTAAGAGTCCTAAGTAGGTATGCTTTATCTTTCCATCTGATCCAATAAGAACTGTAAATGGCAAGCCGCCTGTTTCATTGCCAAGTTGTCGTGATAATTCGGTGCCTGTGATACCTGTTACATAGATAGGGTAGCCAACCGGGTGTTGTTTTGTAAATTCGGTGATATGGTCGTCACTATCTACCCCGAGTCCAATAACTTGAATGCCATGTTTTCCGATCTCTTTGGAAAATTCTGAGAGTTCAGGCATTTCGCGAATGCATGGTGGACACCAGCTGGCCCAAAAATTAATAATAATCGGCTTGCCTTTCCATTGAGACATTTTTTGCAATCCCGCGCCCGGTTCAGGAAATTCGCACTGGAAAAAATGTTGTGCTGGATTGACGCCAGATGGTGGGGGGGCGTCACGTTGCGAGGTGCTGGCCCACATTCCCAAGGCCGCAAAAACGAGTGCAATGGCGATCAGGATAAGATGATTAACGCGTTTGTGCATCGTCGGACTCTTTTGTGGAACTGGTTTCTAATAATTCACGCAAACCTGCCATGTCAAGTCGCCCACTGCGCGCTTCTTTACTTAATTGACGCTGGTCAACACGATCATAGAGCGCCAAGTGTACGCCTTCATTGTGCCACATAAAGCTTAGGGTTTCCAGCGGATTGCCCTTGTTGCTACGTTGATTTTCAGTGAGAGTGAAGTCGATGTTGCGATTGAGTAAATCGATTTCAACATCTTTGGTGCTATCAACAAATAATTGTAGGTGAATATCAGAATGGTCGCCCGCCGTGCCATTGCATACTGCACCGACAATATAGGGGTTGAAATGCTTGATTTCTTGCATGAATGCCAATCCTATCTGGCGCAAATGGCGTAGTCGTGCGGGTTGGGTGTCGGCAAAGAAAACTTCATTATATTCACGCACCTGATCTTCAATTTCGGTGTTGTCGGGTAAATAATTTCCCTTCGGCTTGTGATT
Source organism: Burkholderiaceae bacterium (assembly GCA_046597185.1). GTDB lineage: Bacteria > Pseudomonadota > Gammaproteobacteria > Burkholderiales > Burkholderiaceae_D > CAMBDR01. Next base: position 8,495 of record JBKJLF010000783.1, read on the forward strand.
GCCTAAAATTTGCTGTGACGCTTTGCGTTTTGCGCTTTGATAATCCAAACCTTCTTCAGCGATCAGGCGGGCAGCGGTAGCGGCAATTTCGGCGCGTAGCGTTTCGGATGTGGTATATGTGCTCATGGTGCAGCATGATACCCGTTCTGAAGGCGTTTGTGGCTAAACACCGTAAATTGGCTTGACCGCAGGCATGCAGCCGGACATACTGTCATGACTATATTGACTGGTTTGGAGGCGGTGATGAAATTCGGTATTTTCTTTTTTGACGGGGTTGAACCGATTGATGTGGCAACCTTGGGTGTGTTATCGATTGCGCGGCGAATTGCGCCACAAATTGAAATTTTCAGCTTTGCGCCCAAGGCGGGTATTGTGAAACTGGCCAATGGATTCAAGATTGTGGTCGATTATGGTTTTGACGATTTACCCGAGATGGATGTGATCGTCATTACCGGTGGCGCGACTTGGGTTGAGCATGTCAAGAACGAAGATACCCTGGCGTTTTTCCGCAAACGGGCGGCGCAAACGGTGATTGGTGCCGTGTGTACTGGCGGCTTGATTTTGGGCGCGACCGGTTTGCTTGATGGAAAAAAAGCAACGACGCGCCAGCGCGGTGTGGTGGGGGAACTCTCGCCCGTAACACGGATGGGAGATATGTTTCCCAATGTAGAGGTGGTACATTCGAGTTTGGTGGATGAAAACACCTTGCTCACAGGGGGCGGGGTGTGTTTGTGCATCGATATGATGTTGCATCTGATTGCCAAAAAGCTGGGTGAGCAAGTTGCTAATGATTTGGTGGTATTGTTGGAATATGACAGAGCGTGGAAGGTGAATAAAGAAGCGCTACCGCCCGTTCTTGCTTGAATTAAATTGCTTTAAAGCGGGAGATTGAATTATTCCTGATGTCTTGTTTGCGGAGAATAAAATGAAATCCATCATTGTGATTGGCTTGGCACTGCTGCTGCCTTGCGTGGCACAAAGCGCCTTGGTTGGGGGTGTTAAGGTGACTTTTGTGGATGTAGAGAAGTTTACCGATATTCTTAGTGGTAACGAGTCACCAGTAGATGCGCAAAAAACGGTGAAGAAAGAGTTTGCCCAGATATTTTCCCGTTTGGGCAAGAAGTTGCCGGATGGCTACCAGTTGGAAGTGAGCGTAACCGATATTGATTTGGCGGGGAAAGTAGCTTATAACCTGACTCAATCGGCGCAAAACCTTCGGGTGGTGAAAGATACCGATTGGCCACGCATTAAGTTCAGCTACACCATCAAAGATGCCAGTCAAAACGTGCTGGCATCGGGCACGGAAGACTTGCGCGACCTTGATTTTGCCACCAAAATCAATACCAGCAACAGCGAATTTAAATTTGAAGAGCAAATGCTCAGGGATTGGTTCAGGCGTGAGCAATCAGTGCAGCAAATCAGTTTGAATCGAAAATAAAGTAGGCCCGGCCAGGTAGGCCCGGCCAGGTAGGCGCGGTCAGGTAGGTCCGGCCAGGTTCGGCCAGGCGGTGTCAAATGCTTGGCGCTGGCAAAATATGGTCAAGCAGTGCATACAGTCGATTGATATTGATCGGCTTGACCACATAAGCGGCAAAGCCTGCGCCCAAGCCGCGCTCGGCATCGCCTTTCATGGCATTGGCCGTGATGGCGATAACTGGCGTTTGCTCAAGGCCAGGGATGCGCCGCAATTCGGGCAAGGCGGTATAGCCGCTCATGCCGGGCAGGTTTAAATCGAGCAAAATCAAATCGGGTTGTAAGGTGCGGGCCAGCGGCAGCCCCACTTCGGCATTGGGCGCTTCTTCCAAAACCAAATGCGGGCGACGCAATAAAATCTTGCGCATCAAACGCTGGTTGGTGACACTGTCTTCAATATACAGTACCTTGCGTTTGGCATTGCCGGGCTTGCCGGGTAAGGCAGGTTCCAAGGTTTCGTGGGTATGAAGTAAATCGGTATCAATGATTTGCTGTAATTCAATCCAAAACAAGGCTTGATCCAACACCACATCCACCCCAAGCTTGGCTTCCATGTGTTCCACCAGATAGTGGGCAATTACCAGGCCAATTTGGCTGTCGCCTGAGTTGGCGTCATAGTTACGCTGGATGATGCGCCGCCATTGCTCGGCATCCGGTACACCGCCTTTGCTTTGCACCACAATGCGCAAGGATTGGCGCGTATTCATATGCCAGTTGACGCTCACCGTGTGAGGACTGCTACAGGTTTTAATCGCATACAAGATCAAATAATTGAGAACCTGGATCAAGCGATTGCCATCGGCCCGAACGATGATGTTTTTGCGATCTTGCTGCGAAATAATTAAGTTCACCTGATTGGTTTTGGCCGCCTGGATCAGGTTGGATTCAATCGCGATAAAGACTTCATCCAGCCAGACTGGCCCGAGCTGAATTTCCATCCGGTTGGCATCGATTTTGGAAAGATCGAGCAAGTCGTTGATGGTGGATAATAACTGCCCACCGGCACGTGCAATTTCGCGCGCACTCTCGGCCACCGATTCGGGATCTTCGTTGATGCCTTCATGCTTCATTTGCAATAGTTGCGAATAGCCTAAAATGACATTGAGCGGCGTGCGCAGAGGGACGCATAAATTGCCGATAAAGTCGGCATGCAAATGTTTTTCGTAATCCAGTTCGCGGGCGATTTTTTCTTTGAATTCTTGCTGGGTTTTGTCCAGCTCCCGCTGATATTCCAGATGGCTCGATTGTAGAATTTCGCGTCGCCGTTTGGCGTGGGTGCTGACTGACTGGATCAGTGGCAGGGCTTGCACCGGTTTTAACAGAAAATCATCGCCGCCTAATTTGAGCGCCACATTTTGCTTGGCCAGATCGGTTTCTGTGGAGAGAAAAATAATCGGCAGGGCTGTGTATTGGTCTTGTTCGCGCAAAACCATGGCCAAATCGGTGCCATTGAAATTGGGCATGTAAAGATCGAGCAATAACACGTCGGGGTTGAATTCCGGCAAGGCCTGGGTGGCTTTTAGCGCTGAGGTTTCGGTGCGAACTTTCATGCCCGCCTGGCGCAACATGGCGCTAATTGCTTGCACCAGTAATAAATCATCATCCACTAACAGCACGCGATACGGTTCAGTCGGCGCGCGCAAGGTGAGGTGGGCCATTAATTCGAGCAGTAAATTCGGGTAAATCGGCTTGACCAAATAGCGTACCGCACCAACCCGGTAGGCCATCAGCCGCGCTTCCAGGTCGTCGCGCACCGAGGTAAAGATGACGGGTAAATCGGGTGGGCATTGGGCGCGTAATTCGGCAATCGCGAGCGCGCCCGCTTTGGCGCTCTCCGGGAAGACGAAATCCATGATGACCACGCTGGGCCAGGCCTTTTCCTGGCAAGCGGTGTGAAATTGCTCCAGCGTATTAAAGCAGCGCACCTGGTAATTGGCGGATAATAAAACGTGGCGTAAGTGTTCGGACTGTTCTTTGTCGTTATCCACCACGTAAATCATCGGCGAGCGGACAGGGCGCTTAAAGGTCGGCTTGATTTGACTGGACGGCGCGCCCCGTTCCGCTTCTACGACATTGAGCAAGTGTTGGAAAGTGGCTTGGAGTGAGCCCCAATCAGTGGGCGGGGTGGTTTGTCCCAAGTGCCTGGAGAGCGCCTGTTCCAGCAATTGCGCCGCATCGCTGACGGCGGGCATGCCAAAGGTGCCAGCGGAACCGGTCAGGCCATGTACCAGGCGGTGTAGTATATCCAGCCGTGTCAGATCCCAGCCCTGTTGCGACAGATTGGTAAAGTGTTCGGCAATATCTGCCACGCGGCGCGGCAATTGGCCGACGAAAAGCTTGCTTAAATGTGCCAAGCCATCGCTGACGGCAGTCATTGGGGTTCTCCTGGATTAATCAATTGGGCGGCTATCATCTTGATAATGTACTCTAAAAATGCAGCTTTGAGGTAAATTTAAGCAAGCCTTGCATGGCCCTTACGATTGTTTTGCCTGTGGGGAAACGAGTGGCAGTTCAAGAATAAAGCTGCAGCCTTGGCTATGGGTGCTATGTACCTTTATGCTACCGCCAAGTAAGGAAGTAACAATATTGTAGCTGATTGACAGGCCTAAACCACTACCACCTTGCCCCAGTTTTGTGGTAAAAAATGGATCAAAAATTCGCCCAAGATTGCCGTCGCTTATGCCTTGGCCGTTATCGCGGAACTCGATGCAAACCGTCGTGGCGTTGTGCAGCCATGCAAGTAAAACCATTTGGCCACCCGAGCGGCCTTCAAAGGCGTGTAATAAGGCATTGTTGATCAGGTTGGTAATCACTTGCCCAAGAGGGCCGGGATAGCTGTCCAGTATGATTTCAGGTGGGATGGTTTGTGTCAGGCTATGCCCGGAATGTTTGATTTGATTCATCATGGTCGCTACGATTTCGCTACAGGTTTGTTGCAAATTAAATTCGCGGCGTTGCGCGGTGGTGCGATCCACGGCCACCTGTTTGAAGCTACTTAATAAATCGACAGCATTATGCAAGCTGCGCATGATCAGGCTGGAGCCGTGGCGGGTATCCTCGATAAAGCTGCCAAGGTCGGAGCGGCGCATCAAACCGGCATGCATTTTTTCGCCAATTCCATCACTTTTGCTATGCAGGGTACTTGCGATAATCAGGCTGTTGCCGATGGGGGTATTGAGTTCATGCGCCACACCGGCGACCAGTGAGCCAAGTGCCGCCATTTTTTCTTGTGCCACTAACTGTGCCTGTGCTTGTTGCAGTTGCAAGTAGGCGCTGGCATTATCGAGTGCAATCGCGCCATAGGCGCACAGGGTGCGGAAAATCAACCATTCCCGTTCGGCGTAGGCATGCGCGCCAGTGGCTTGCACACTCATCACGCCCAGCAGTCGGTCGCCAATAATCAGTGGCGCAAACAAGGCGCTTAAATTGGCCAGACTGCCTGGCACCAGGTTGGTTTGATCCTGATTTTGGAAGTCGGCGGTGAGTTCGCGCCGCTCACGCGCGCAACGCGCCGACCAGGCATGCGGGTCATTGATGTCGATGCGGCGCACGGGAAGGGTGCGTCGGCCTTCGGTGCAAAAGGCGCGGGTTAAGCCGCAGCCATCGGGTTCGAGCAAATAGACGGCAAATGAACTCGATTCGAGCATACTGGAAATGTGGCCATTCAAGGCATTAAACACCGCCGTGGTATTTAAATGCGTGGTAATTTCCTGGCCGATGATGGATAAATGGCTCAAGGTGGCGCTGGTTTGGTGGTACATTTCCGCCCGTTTGGCTTCCAGCGTGGCCAATTGGCGCAAATGCTCGCTTTCGGCGCGTGCGCGCTTGGTTTGATATTTCACCTGTAATGCCAGGCTGCGGTTGGTGGCGTCGCTGCTGTGGGTTTTTTCCCGCGAGCTATGCGCGTGCAAGGCCGTTTCATAGGCTTTTTGGTATGCGCCGGCGCAGGCATATTCGCGCGCCACTGCGTCGAGCAAGTCGCCGGGAAGGGTGTAGCCCTCAATCGTACCCGCCAGCGCCATTGCCTGTTTCAGATAAGACAGTGCCGGGCTGTCGGCCTGTGCTTCGGCCCGGGGATTCAAGCCTTTGGGCTGGCGTGCGTGAATGCTGGATAAGACTTGTAACACGCCTATTTGTCGATAGCCATCTTGTTTGTCGCGCGCAATTTCGAGCGCCGCGTGTGCGACCGCCAAGGCGGCCCGGGTTTGCCCCAGTTGCGACAGCGCATGGGCTTGGCCGCGGCGGGCGTCGATTTGAAAGTCGGACTGCTGTAATTCATCGGCCCGTTGTTCCAGCCGCATGAAGGTGTCGAGCGCGAGCCGATAAT
>JBKJLF010000906.1:0-33815 GCA_046597185.1 Burkholderiaceae bacterium
CTGGTTGCCAAGCGTGTTTTGTAGGCCTTCAAGTTTTGGATAGCGGGTGATTAAGCCCAGATTGCTATCGCGCAGGGCAATAGAGCCGCCCGCTGCCAACGCAACGGTTGCCAATATTTTATCCAGGTCTTTAAGGCGAATCGAAGCCAGGATAAGGCCGCCAAAGGTGCCATCGGTTTTATTGAAGCGGCGCACCAGGGGCAGAATCTCGATTCCAGAGACCCGGCCTTTAACTGGTTTGCCGATATGTAATTGAACTTCAGGATGGTCGCGCAAAAAAGGAAAATAGTCGCGGTCAGCAACGCTGGTGAAGGAAGATGGGACTTTTTCGCCGTAGACAATTTTCCCGCTTTCATCGGTTGCCAGCAAAACGCCCCCATACTGCAAAAACTGTTTTTGCCGAAGTAAAAATTGATTAAATGCTTCTTTATTAATCGGCCCTTGGGCCGTTTGCTGTTCAAATTCATCGGTTGCTGCCGCCAGCGCGATATCAATCGAGCGGATCATGTTGGAGAGGCTCAATGCCAAGGTTTGAGATAAATTTTGCGTGGCGACATACGCATTTTTTTCGGTCTCGTTGTATTCCAACCATAAATGCAGCAGCATGATGGAAGAGGTGATCAAAATCGTTGCTGCTACCCAAAGGTTGAGCATGTTGTGATGTTTCGCCGCCAGAGCAGAAGCGTTGCCTTGCATGGAGGTTTCCCCTTTTCAAACCTGTGTTGTTGGAATTTTTGTAGCGTAGTTGGAATATCATAACAGGCTATTTATTGCGTGCGCCAGAAACGCTTTACAATCATCAATATTGTTGCGCTCCGGCGCATTTCCCGCGTCCCCACATATTTTGGATTGCGCTCGAAGACTTCGACTTCATAGCCGCGTTCAACCAATTCATGCGCGGCGCTTATGCCTGCGACGCCGCCACCGATAATGAAAACTTTTGCCATGTTTGCGCCGATTATTGGGTTGTTGGGCGATTTTACGCCAAGGGTTGATCTGTTTGGATTAGGGCAAAGGGCGATGAAAATTTTGGCTAAGCGGCGCGGGCCTGATCCGGTGGAAGCGGTGGTAATCAATGGTGTACGCTTTGAGGCAATTCATTTTGGTGACGAGTTGGGGGTAGATCAAAATGGCGGTTATGTCGTCGCTTACGACGAAAACACCAATGCGCGACTATGGATTTTAAAGGTGTATGAAACCAAATATGATCCAAAATGGGAAAAAGACGTGCAGGATACGTTCATCACCAGCCTTGGTAACAGCGGCGGGAAATTAAAAGTGGTAAATGAGCGTGATCGGCGGTTTTTGGTGGATATCGTTAGTAAAAAGATTGAGCGCATCAAGTAGTACGAATGACTAACTTCATAGTTTAACAGCGGCACCAGCAATTGGCCCGTGGCGGGCACTTCTTGCCGGATGCCGCGAAAATACGTGATGCGACTTGAACCATTGCCAAACGGCTACATATATTTTTTTATAAATTCAAAATACGCCCTTTTCCCGTAAACGGAGTGGCGCTTAACTGATCTTTTGATTTTTTCCAACCTTATAACATATTCCTTAAGCGTAAGACCCTCGTTATTATCAATCCTTGCCAAGCCAAGCTCAACGCACCATTGAATGACGCCCTGCAAATTTTCATCGGTGCTGACTGACTCATTGCGGGCAAATCCGAAGCGCTGTTTGATGGCAATAACGGCATGGTCGAGCGCAAAAATACACATGGCGTCCGTCAAATTCGGGTTATTAAGATATTCCGCCGTTAGCCCGGCCTCAATATTTTGGCAAACATCCAAAAACTCGTCATCATTAAAATCCATACAACCCTTTCTAAAAAGTATCATTATGCGCCACCAACCTCAAACTGGGCTGGGGCGCGCTTCGGGTGCTTGGGTGGGCAGCGCCGATTTTGGGGTTCCCGCACCGCCCCATTTGTGGGATTTGCGGCGGCTAGGGACGAGCTCTATTATAAACTCACACCATCTCATCCTTTTCCCGTATCCAGCGCCCAAACAGCGGCACCAGCAATTGGCCGTCGTCGTCCACCAGCATGCGGCGGCGTAGCCAGCGTTTGGTTTCCTTTTCCAGTGTGATGTGTTCATGGTTGGCCAGCGCGGTAAGTGCAGCTTGGCCAATGGCGGGCACTTCTTGCCAGATGCCGCGAAAATAATAGGTGTAGCTGGAGAGCAGTTCCGGCTCGATTTGTGCCAGATCGGCCAGAGTGGCGCGCTTGCGTTTGCTGCGGTTCAGGGTTTCTACCAGGGCGTAGCCGTAGACTTGGGTGAGGAAGGGCTGGCCACGGCTGCGCAGCCAGATTTCTTGCGCCAGTTCGTTGGAAATGGCGTCGTCCGGGAATTCCGGGATGGGTTGGGTGAGCAGGGCGACGCTGGTGGCTTGATCCAAAAAGCCGAGCCGCATTTCGCGCAGGTTGATGAAGTGGTCGTTCCAGAGGGTGCCCAATTCATCGAAGGGGGCGGCACCGGCGACCAGCAGGCGCACGCGGCGGCCATGCTGAATGGTGGCGCGGAAAAGGCCCATCAGTTGCAATAGCTCGCGGCCTTCGGTTGCGGGGAAGAGGGTTTCGAGGCGCTCGAATTCGTCGATGCAGATCAGGATGCGGTGTTGGGTGGAGAAGTGTTTGAGTTGATCCAGCCATTGTTTTAAGGCTTCGATGGGGGCGCTTTGCGCGTCTTGCGTGGGGGCCGGGGTGGGCTTGAGCGTGAGCGTGGGCAGGCTCAGGCGGTGGCTGCAGTGCGGGCGGTTTCCAGTGCGGCGAGCCAGGTTTGCAGGACGGGTGGTAAAAAGCGGGCGATGGGTTCTTGTGAGGTGAGTAATTGGTTTGCTATGGCTTGTAGTGCTTGGCTGGCGGCGTTGAAGTGTTGCAGGCTAATGGCGGGCGTCGTTGCGCCCAAACCTGCTTGCATGAAGCGTGCGTTAGCAGCAAATGCGCTGAGTAAAGTGCTATCGTTTTCATTGCCGGGTAACCATAGGCCACGCAAATTAGCAATTGCCGCGAAGTTGCCTGCCTTGGCCAAAGCGCGTAATTCATTGGCGTGTAATTGGTTTAGCACCGAGATAGCACTACGTTTTTGGCCAACTGAGCGCAAAGCGCTACGGATGGCTTGTTTTGCCAGTGCAGGCTGATATTCTGCCGCAGCAAGGATTTGGCGCGCTAAAAAAGGGTAGGGCAAATAACTTAGATCATGGTACATGAGCGGGCAACAGCGAGGTTTTACCGATGCGCCTGTCCCCCCACAAGCGACACGCTACGCTTTTCATCCAGCGCCGTATGCAAGGCGTGCAGCAAATCATCGCGCCCAAAAAAGCGCGCTGCAACAGCAGGTTTCCAAGGATTGAACGGATTGGCGGCCAACGCGCCCGGATCACCCGCAGGTGCAGCGGGTACGCCCAGGCACGCACGAACCAAAGCCAAAACATCCCCTTGTTTGGATGAAAAAGCATGCCCATTGCTCCAAGCTCCAGCGCCTTCGGGCAATGATCAAAACAAAATGGATCAGGAAAGATGGGGTAAAACTTGTTATTGCGCTGCGCCGCGTTATACAAATCCTGCGTAATCACCGCGCCTTCCCACGCCACGCCCTTGCCGCTGGTAGGCGGCGCACGCTTCTCAAAGCGCGGCTTATACGATGCCGAACACACCACCAACACCACGGCAGCATCTTCAATCGACTGTTGCATCCATGCCGGCCAGCCCAAAACCGGCGCTTGAATGTCGTGATCAAAATCAGCCACCACCGCCACCCCATTTGCGCGCAAATAATCGCACAAGGCTTTTACCTGCGCGCGAAAAGCATCGCTCTCCCAAGCGTAGCTGATAAAAACGATGGGCTGCGACGGCATGACGGCACTCTCCTGATCGTTATGGCAATTCTGCGGTTGTTGCTTTCAGTACTTATTTTTCTGATTCCAACGCATTAACCGACTCTTGCGTAATTTGCCCGCAGCAGCCAGAATTTTTCGTGGGGGATTCAGAAATACATTGCGGAAGTGGAAAGCGGTGCCATGCAATTGCTGCCGCTTGCCGAGGCGCTTGCTGAAATTCGAGCCGATAGCGAGTTGTAATTGGCATGCGTAACTGCGTTTGAGGCCACCACCCAGGCATCAACCTGCGCCATCATTTCCGCCTTGACTGAATCCAACGCATCAAACTGTGAATCCGACTCACCCTAAAAACGTATAATAAATGCAGAATTGTGAAACTGCGCTATGCTGTATCACTTGCACTGAATAAATTTCGCAAACTTTGAATTTTTTTCATTTGCAAAGCATAATATGCCACATCCTTGTAAAAACCGACTTACCTGAGAAATCCCATGTCGAAAAATAACCGCACCAGCCATGAAGCAACAAACGATCTGGCTAAACTACTCCCAGAAGGCTACGCCGATTGGCTACAATCCCTCAAAGGGCGCATCAATGCTGCCCGTAGCCGCGCTGCGCTGGCAGCCAATGGCGAAATGATTCGGCTCTATCACCAAATCGGCCAGGATATTCTTGAACGCCAAGTAAAACAAGGTTGGGGTAGTAAGGTAATTGCCAGATTGGCCCGCGATTTGAAGGATTCATTTCCCGATATGAAAGGTTTTTCCGTCAGTAACATTAAGTATATGCGCTATTTCGCAGAAAACTGCCCGGATGGTCAAATTGGTCAGCAGCCTGCTGACCAATTGCCATGGTTCCATATTGTCACCTTGCTGACCAAGGCCACGTCCACCGAGCGTGAATGGTACGCCCGGCAAGCGGTGAACCATGGTTGGTCGCGCTTGACCCTGGAGTTGCATATCCAAAACCGTTTACATGGCCGGCAAGGTGCTGCGGTCAGCAATTTTGAACTGCGCTTGCCCGCACCTGATTCCGCTCTGGCGCAAGAAACACTAAAAGACCCTTACCTGTTTGATTTCCTCGGTTTGGCTGACGATGCGCACGAACGCGATATCGAAGATGCTTTGATTCGCCATATCACCCGTTTTTTACTGGAAATGGGGGCTGGCTTTGCATTTGTTGGGCGCCAGTTTCGATTGGACGTGGGGGGCGATGAATTTTTTATTGATTTGTTGTTCTACCATACCCGACTTAAATGCTATGTGGTGGTTGAACTCAAAGGCGGTGCGTTCAAGCCTGAGCATATCGGCCAACTGAATTTTTATCTGACGGCGATTGATGCGCAAGTGAAAGCGGAAGACGATAAACCAACCATAGGCTTATTGTTGTGCCGCAAACAAAACCGTTTGGTGGCCCAATATGCGGTAAATGGGATTGATAAACCGATAGGCGTTGCTGAATATCAATTAATGGAGGGATTGCCTGATCTGTTAGCGAAAAATTTACCCAGTATCGAGGATATTGAGGCGGAATTTACCGGGCCAGTGCTTGTTTCAAATGACAGCATTGCCAATGATGATGATGAATGAATTCAAATTGGTCAGCAGCCTGCTGACCAATTGCCGCCACGCTTGCGCAAACACGTTGCGCCGTGCAAATGAAGTTGCTGAACACCCCCATTGGCCCACCTTCATGCTATTCGTCGCTCAATTGGTTTTGCCGCCAGCCGGAAAAAACACTTGCTCACCCGTTGCCCCAGGGCTGCGAAAGGCTGCAATTTTTTGTTTGCCCGCTTCTGACGTAATCCAATCGATCAATTGCATTGCCCCCTTGTAATTGACATGCGGGTGGCGTCCCGGGTTGACTGCAATAATGCCATACGGGTTGCGCATTTTGGGGTCGCCCTCCAGCAGCAACACCAAATCGGTTTTGCCGCGCCAGGCGGCAAAGGTGGCGCGGTCGCTTAAGGTATAGGCTTGCAGTTCGCTCGCCATATTCAACACTTCACCCATGCCCAAACCGGCAGCCAGGTAATACGGCGGCTTGGGCTTCATGCCCAGTAATTGCCAGTAAGACAGTTCCATCTGTTCGGTGCCAGAGTGGTCGCCGCGCGAAATAAACTTGACCTCTTTGCTTGCAATTTTGCGCATCGCAGCCAGCACGTCGTGCCCGCCCGCAATGCCCGCCGGGTCACGCGCGGGGCCAAGCAAAACAAAGTCATTGGCCATCACATCGCGTCTATTCACACCATATCCCGCTGCCACCAACTGATCTTCTTGCGCGCGCGCATGCGCCAGTACCAGATCGACATCGCCATTTTGCGCCAGCGCCAGCGCCTTACCGCTGCCAACGGCAATCACCTGCACTTTGAGGCCGCTTTCGGCTTCAAAAGTGGGCAGCAAAAACGCCAGCAGGCCGGAATTTTCGGTGCTGGTGGTGGTGGCCAGGCGTAGCGTTTTGGATTGCGCCGACGGTGCCTGTGCCAGCGCCAGGTTGAATGAGCATAGCCAGCAAATACAGCAAATACAGCACAGCATGAAGCGGATTGTTGGGACGATGGATGGTGACAGCATGGGTGGTTTTCCTTTCATTTGTATTGCAGTATGCCATCGCGCAATTTCCAGTGCACGATGTCGGCGCGTCGAATCAAATCCCGGTCATGGCAAACCATGAGTAGCGAACGGCCATCGCGTACCAAATCCGGAATCAAAGCCAGCACTTGCTCACGCGCCTGGCCGTCCAGATTGGCCGTTGGTTCATCCAGCAGCCAGCATTGCGGTTGCAACACCTTGGCGCGCGCCAGTGCGACCCGTTGTTTTTCGCCGCCCGAGAGCTGGCGCGCCGGGCTGTGGCGCAAGTGTAAAATGCCGGCCCATTGCATGGCTTCGATGATTTGCATATGCTTCGCCTGCTGCGCCTGCCTGGGCTGGAACAGGCCGCCGCGCGCGCGCAAGCCATAGCCCACATTGTATTCCACCGTGCCTGCAAACATGACCGGATGTTGATACACATAGCCCATTGCCAAACGCAATGCGGGCGCATAAGGTTGCAGCGTAACGGGCACCCCGTGCAAGCTGGCCGCGCCAATGTGCGCGGTTTCCAGCCCGGCCAGGATGCGCAGTAGCACGCTTTTGCCTGCGCCATTCATACCGGTCAGTACATAGGCATGGCCGCAATCGATGCATAATTCATCGATATCAAGCAACAGGCGCGGCCCGAAACGCTTTTGCAATTGCTGTACCTGTAGCAGCGCTGTCATGTGGCCGCCGGCTGGCCTTCGCCCTGCAACAGCAGCAGTGCGGCATTGATCAACAATGCGGTCAGCATCAGCACCAGCCCCAGGGCAATGCCACGGGCAAATTCACCTTTGGCGGTTTCGAGGGCGATGGCAGTGGTGATGGTGCGGGTGTGGTCAAGGATATTGCCGCCCACCATCATGGCGCAGCCAACTTCAGAAATCACCCGGCCAAAGCCATTGACCATGGCCGCCATCACCCCAAAGCGTGCTTCAAAAATCAGTGTCGCCATCACCCGCCAGCGCGACGCGCCCAGCACGCGTGCGGTTTCGCCCAGGCGCACATCACACGCTTGCAAGGCGCTGATGCAAAAGGCCAGCAATACCGGAAACGCAATCAGCGCCTGCCCCAAAATCATGCCTGCGGGGTCAAACAACCAGCCCAGGCTACCCCAGGGGCCATGGCGCGAGAGCAGCATGTACAGCAACAGCCCGACCAGCACCGTAGGCATGGCCAGCGCAGCCTGCGCCAGCCAGATTAAGCCACGCCGCCCCGGAAAGCGCGAGCAAGCGATCCAGTAAGCGGCCCCGAGTGCGGGCGGAGTGGCCAATAGCAGGGCAGACAGCACGGTTTTGAGCGAGAGCGCAATGATGCGCCACAAGGCGGCATCGCCATACAGCAGCAGGGAAAGCGCTTGGGCAATGGCGGCAGTTAAGGACATGGGTTAAGGCTGGCAGGCCGTTAATTGGCCAGTTGACCCAGCGCCGCCACCAATTGCGCTTTCAATTCTTCATTCTTGAGCACGCCCTTGTCGGCATCAAAATGTTCATTAAAGCTTGGGATGGACAGACTGGCCTTAACCTGCCCGGCAAAATAGGGGGCCGAGGTGGTGGCAGCGGCCAGCACACTCGCGCCCCCGCGTGTGCCGGGCGAGGTGGCCAGCAATACCATGGGTTTGCCCTGAAATACCTTTTGCCCCATGCGCGAACACCAGTCAAACAGGTTTTTGTAGGCCGCACTGTAGGAACCATTGTGCTCGGCAAAGGAAATGATGATGGCGTCACTCGACGCTATTTTTTGCAAAAATGCCTTGGCCAAAGCAGGCTGGCCCAACTCGGCTTCCTTGTCCACACTGAACAAGGGTAATTCATAATCGTTCAGATCCAATACCTCAACCTCGGCACCCGGCACCAGGCTGGCGGCATAGGTCGCTAACTGCTTGTTGATGGATTTTTTACTGCTGCTGGCTGCAAAGGCTAATAATTTCATATGAGGTCCTGTAGGGTAGTCGATAAATGGATGAGGGCGGTCGAGTTCACCCGAAAAACGGCTATTTTACGATAGTTTTGGTAATGCCAATATTGCACCCGGCAAATTTACCCCGCTAACTGGCTGCGCCATCATTTGGTGTCGCCTGCTGTACCGCATGTTGTACCGCATGTTGTACCCCATGATGTACCGCATGTTGTACCCCATGATGTACCGCATGATGTACCCTCAGCGCCGCATACGCATCATTGGCCGCATACAGCAACTGGCTGGGCGTCAACTGCGGGTTAGCCCAGTTGGATGTGGTCACGCGCCGGGATTTTTGAAACTTCTGTTCAAACACAATCGCCACCGCCGAGCGCACGCCGACGGCATTGCGGTAGCCCATTTGGCGAAACACGCTGCATAAATCCAGCACGCCCTGCAAACGCACACTCAGCTTGGCATGAATTTGCCCCTTGTCCTGCCCCAACCCAAAACCCACTTTCAACAAGCTTTCCGCTTGCAGCAGTTCCAGCAAAAACGGCCAGCCGTGCTGGTGATGCAATTGAAAGATAAACGCCTTGTCGTGCAACGCAAACTGCACCACGTGCGGCCCCTGGCTTTGCTGATCCTTGAAAAAAGTAGGTTTGGATTCGGTATCAAACCCCACCACTCGCGCGGCCATAATTTCCGCCGCTGCCGCTGCAAACTCGGCCTCGCTGGCAGGGACAAAAATGTTGGCCAAGGCCAGGCCGGAAAAAGGCGGTAAAAGGGCGGTTTGGGCTTTGTCGGGGGGAATTTTATTCATGACCGGGTGGGTTGAAGGCGAAGCCAGCCAGTATAATGGCGTTTTCGTCGGATTGCACCAAAAATATGAACCCATCTTCACACGCATCTGCTCGCGCATCTTGCCGCGTCGCAAGTTACTTCATCGGCGGTGCTGGTGACAAATCGCGCTTTTTGCTGTTTTTCCGGCAAACCAATTTGCTCAAGTCGCTTTTGATCAATCATTATACGGCGCATCTTGCCAGCAGCGGGCAAGACAAGCTGGAAGTGAATCATACGCCAGACAAGCTGTACTGGGGTTTTGATGAGATGGACGCCTTGTTGGCGGAAATTAAAAGCACGGTGCGACGCTTTCGCGCAGTCAAAATCCGTTTGATCGGGCATAGCTTTGGTGGCTTTCAGGCGGCAAAACTGAGTACCCGGCTGGCGCAGGAGGGGATTGTGACCGATTTGCTGATCACGCTGGACCCGGTGGGCAGCGGCAATTTGTCCAAATTTGTCGGCCTGGGCCGCCGTCCGGTTCACCCCAAGGCCAATACCTGGGTCAATATCTGCGCCAATCACACCATCCGCTACGATCGCACCGATGCGGTGGCCGATTTGGGCGTGCGCTGGAAGCCGGGGCGCGATCGCAGCTTAAAAATCCAGCCGCATAGTGATTTTGGCGTGCCGCACAGCCATACGGCGATTTGGGAAATGATGCATTTTCCCGGCATAGCGGGCGATAGCGCCTGGGGTTTGCTGACACAGCGCGTAGAATGATTAAAATGCGGTTAAAAAAGTAAGGGCTTCAGGCTGATAAAGGATGTAACCAGTATGGATTTACTATTTTTAGGCACCTCCTCCGGCGTGCCGATCAAACAGCGCAATGTAACCGCCCTGGCGGTGCTACCCAACGGCGGCAAGAATTGGTATCTGGTCGATTGTGGCGAAGGCACCCAGCACCAGTTATTGCACACACCCTTGTCGGTGGCCAACCTGAAGGCGATTTTTATCACCCATGTGCATGGCGACCATTGCTATGGCTTAATCGGCTTGCTGGCGGGTGCGTCCATGTCCGGGCGCAAAAAGCCCTTGCCGATTATTGCACCGCAAGCCATTGCCCACTGGATCAACATCACCCAGCAACTGACGCAATTGTATCTACCCTTTGAATTGCAATTTATTGCCGTAGAAGCACTGCCGACCTGGCAAGACGCCGAAGTAACGGTCAAGCCCATTCTGCTGTCACACCGGGTGCCATCCTGGGCTTATCAGTTTATCCAGGCTCCTGGCGCACGCCGTATTGATGCGCAAAGGCTGCTGCAGGAAAAAATCCCGCAAAATCAAATCTGGGGCCAATTGCAGCAGGGGCAGGATGTGGAATATGAGGGTAAGCTTTTACGCAGTGAAGACTACCTGCAGCCGCCCCGGCCCGGCTGCAAAATTGTGGTCGGCGGCGATAATGATCAACCCGAATTATTGAGCGACGCTTGCCAAGGCGCGCAAGTGCTGGTGCATGAAGCCACCTACACTGCCGAGGCATCGGCCAAGGTAGGCCCGCGCGGCCATAGTTCGGCGGCTCAAGTGGCCGCATTTGCCCAGGCAGTGGCACTACCGCACCTGATTTTGACGCACTTTAGCCCACGCTACCACGGCGATGTCAGCAAGCCGTCTTCAATTGCCGAGATTGAACAGGAAGCGCGGGCGCATTACCAGGGCCAATTATTTCTGGCCGAAGATTTTGCGCGCTATCACCTGGACAGTGCCGGGCAGTTGGCGCGGCTGCTACCATAGCCGCCTCCATAGTCACCGCCATAGTCTAAGTCTGGCTTATATGGTAATATCTTGCTCCAGGTGTGATACCCAATCAGGCAGCACTGTACAGGCTTCGTTATTTTCATTGTCAGGAATCATTAAATGCATATCGTCATTATTGCCATCGTTGCACTGGTCCTCTTGTACCTGCTGCCCAAAATACTGGCATCGGGCAAATCGGCCAATCGTTCCGGCAATCAAGCCAATAACACCAACAACGCCAACAGCAATCAAGTCGGTTGGGGTAATACAGCGCCTGCTGTGGCGGTGGCCTTTATTGCGGACGGCAAATTGTTTTACCAGGCCGCCAACGGCCAGGTGGAACAAATCCACAGCCCCTATATTGCCGAAGCGGCTGAAAAAGTGGCGCGCAGTAATGAACGCAATGCCTGGAAAAAAGGTACCTCGTTTGAAATCTCGGCCAATCGCGGTATGAAGCAGTTTGATGTGGATGACGCCCAAATCACCACCACCTCGGCTTGGCTAGGCCAAAATCAAACCATTTTGTACTTTTTGAAAGATAACGTGATGGGTGGGCTGTTTTCATATGACCTGACCACACGCACCGAACAACGCATTTTGCATCGGCAAAACCTCGGCCTCACCGATTTAACTTTCGATCCGGTCAGCGCAAAAATACTGGCTTCGGCCAGCCGCAGTGACGGCAGCGCCAATCTTGCCATGATGGATGCCGATGGCAGCAACTATCGCGAAATCACAGCGGGCGATACCGTCGATGGCGCACCCGTTGCCGTGCCCCAGCTTGATCAGCAGATTATTTTCCAGTCAGCCGGCATCGCGCGCAGCCAGGAGGGGCACGTGATGGCCCACAGCCATACCAGCCTGCAAATGCTGGATTTGCGCTCGGGCCAACTTTCCCCGGTGCTGGACGACGCGCAATTCGATTATTTTTTGCCGCGCTTTAATGCCAACGGCAATTTACTGTTTATTCGCCGCCCCTATGAAGTGCCCAAATACACAACCGAAAATATCCTGCTCGACTCATTGTTGTTCCCATTCAGATTGCTGCGCGCGGTATTTCACTACCTGAATTTTTTCTCGCTGATGTACAGCCGCAAACCGCTCACCAGCGCGTCCGGCCCCGCCATGAATGCGGATTTGAAAGAAATCATCTTGAAAGGCAAACGCATCAATGCCGAAAAAGCCTTGCGCAAAGAAGCGGCCATCAATGGCGTTGCGTCCCTCGTGCCCGCTTCGTGGCAATTGATCAGCCGCACTCGTCAAGGGGCGGAACAAGTGTTGGCGCGCAACGTGGCTTCGTATGATATTGCTGCCGATGGCCGCATTCTGTATTCAAACGGGCGTGCGGTGTTTGCGCTGGATGCGAATAATCAATCGCAACTGGTGTTGAAGAGCGATTTGGTTTCTGAGGTAATGGCCGAACACACGCCGCTGCCCGCCAGTGGCCACGCCATTACCGAATCTTAACGCCCCATCTCACAGGCCACCAAGCCGCAGCTCCTTATTATCATCCTTGTTGAACCAAGCATACCCGATTGTACGACCAATAAACCCTTCGCCAGAAATTTTCCCTTGCGCGCAGTAATCCATAATCCTTGCGCGTGATCTCGGAAACTGTGTACAATCTTTGGAAAAGAGAAGCGGGGGAAGACATTTTTACCCGAAACACAAACTTGGGTAAAAACGCTGGCACCCGCATGACGAGTGTTGCTGATGTGAATGCGAGGAGAACAAGTTGCAAGTTACCAATATCGCTGATCCGACTTATTTCCATAAAGTCGTCGATTGTCAATGGGCCTGTCCGGCTCATACCCCCGTCCCCGAATATATCCGCCTGATCGGCCAAGGCCGCTACAGTGATGCATATATGATTAACTGGGTTTCAAACGTCTTCCCCGGTATCCTCGGGCGCACCTGTGACCGACCGTGCGAGCCGGCCTGCCGCCGGAGCCGGGTTGAAGAAAGCAATGGCGCGCAGCCCGAACCGGTGGCCATTTGCCGCCTGAAACGGGTGGCGGCCGACATGAAAGACGATGTGCGAGCGCGCATGCCCACCCTTGCCCCCAAAAACGGCAAACGCATCGCCTGCGTGGGCGCGGGGCCAGCCTCACTCACGGTCGCGCGCGACCTGGCACCACTGGGTTATGACGTGACCGTGTACGATGGCGAAGCCCGTGCGGGCGGCTTTATCCGCACCCAAATCCCGCGCTTTCGCTTGCCAGAATCCGTCATCGACGAAGAAACCGGTTACATCCTCGACTTGGGCGTGAACTTTAAAAACGGCCAGCGCATCGATTCCATGCAAAGCCTGTTGTCCGAAGGCTATGACGCCGTGTTTGTTGGCTGCGGCGCACCACGCGGGCGTGACCTCGATCTGCCAGGACGACGCGAAATTAAGGAAAACATTGCCATCGGCATCGATTGGCTGGCTTCTGTTTCTTTCGGCCACATTACCAGCGTCGGCAAACGCGTTATCGTGCTGGGTGGCGGCAATACCGCGATGGATTGTTGCCGCTCGGCACGGCGTTTGGGTGGCTCCGAAGTCAAGGTGGTGGTGCGTAGCGGCTTTGAAGAAATGAAGGCGTCACCCTGGGAAAAAGAAGATGCCCAGCACGAAGGCATTCCCATCATTAACTTTCACGTCCCTAAATCTTTCGAACATGACAACGGCAAACTGACCGGCATGCGCTTTGAAATTGTGCAAGCCGTGTACGACGCCAACGGAAAACGTAGCTTGGTGCCAAGTGGTGAGCCCGATGTGTTGTTTGAATGCGACGCTGTGTTGATTGCGGTAGGTCAAGAAAATGCGTTTCCCTGGATCGAAGCGGAGGCCGGTATCGAGTTTGACAAATGGGGTTTGCCGGTGTTGACGCCGGATACCTTTCAATCGAGTTTGCCACAGGTATTTTTTGGCGGCGATTCAGCCTACGGCCCGAAAAACATCATCACCGCCGTGGCGCACGGGCATGAAGCTGCCGTATCGATAGACCGATTTTTGAATGGCGAAGACGTGCGCACCCGCCCCAGCCCACTCACTAATTTGATGTCCACCAAAATGGGCATTCACGAATGGAGCTACGACAACGACGTTTCCAACGATGTGCGCTTCAAGGTGCCCTGGGCCAAGGCTGAAATGGCGCTGGCCAATATTCGGGTGGAAGTGGAACTGGGCTTTGACGCCGCCACCGCGTTCAAGGAAGCCAGCCGTTGCCTCAATTGCGATGTGCAAACCGTCTTTACGCGCAATACCTGTATCGAATGCGATGCATGTGTTGATATTTGCCCGATGGATTGCATCACCTTCACCGCCAATGCCGAAGAGCCCGATCTGCGCCAAAACCTGAATGCTCCGGCAGAAAATTTAACGCAAAGCCTGTATGTCTCGGCCGCGCTGAAAACCTCGCGCGTCATGGTGAAAGATGAGGACGTATGTCTGCATTGCGGCCTGTGCGCCGAACGCTGCCCGACCGGTGCCTGGGATATGCAAAAATTTCTACTCAATACCACGCAAGCGGGGCCAAGTTGCCGTGATACCAAAGAGCTTGGCTCAATTCAGGAGGCTGCATGAATTCCCCCATACCTGACGCCAACGTAATTGCTGCTGGCAGTGTGCCGCAGATTGAAGCGCGCATTGAGTCTGTGAATGATTTTGTCATCAAATTTGCCAACGTCAATGGTTCCGGTTCGGCGTCCGCCAATGAACTGTTCGCCAAAGCCATTTTACGCATGGGTGTACCGGTTAGCCCGCGTAATATTTTCCCCAGCAATATTCAGGGCATGCCCACCTGGTATGAAGCGCGGGTAAGTGAAAAAGGTTATCTCGGTCGCCGTGGCGGGGTCGATTTA
Organism: Burkholderiaceae bacterium; assembly: GCA_046597185.1. GTDB lineage: Bacteria > Pseudomonadota > Gammaproteobacteria > Burkholderiales > Burkholderiaceae_D > CAMBDR01. The sequence goes on from JBKJLF010000906.1 coordinate 14,742, forward strand.
ATGGTGGCGATGAACCCGCAAACCTGGGACGCCGATATCGCCGAAATTACCACTGGCGGCTATTTGTTTTACGACAGCACGCGCCCGATTCCTGCTTCCAAATTTCGCACCGATATTCACGTCATCGGCGTCCCGCTGACCGAAATCAGCAATGCCGCCTACACCGACACGCGCCAGCGCCAATTGTTTAAAAACATCATCTATGTGGGTGCTTTATCGATGTTGCTGGACGTGGAAGCGCAAGTGTTTGAAAAACTCTTTGCCGAGCAATACAAGGGCAAGGAAATGCTGCTCGATTCCAACGTCAAAGCCCTGCATTTGGGGCGCGACTACGTTAAAAACCACCTTGCGGTGCCGCTCGGCATTCGGGTGCAGCGCGCCAATAACGTGGGTGATCAGGTATTCACCGACGGTAATGCTGCCATCGGCTTGGGTTTGGTGTATGGCGGGGCCACGGTAGCGGCTTGGTATCCGATTACGCCTTCTTCTTCGGTGCCGGAAGCATTTCAAAAGTATTGCGATAAATTTCGCGTTGATCCGGTCACCGGGCGCAATAATTTTGCCATCGTGCAGGCTGAAGATGAACTCGCTTCCATCGGCATGGTATTGGGTGCGGCCTGGAATGGCGCACGCGCCTTTACCGCCACCTCCGGCCCCGGTATTTCGCTGATGACCGAATTTATTGGCCTGGCTTATTTTGCCGAAATCCCCGCTACCATTGTCAATGTGCAGCGCGGTGGCCCGTCTACCGGTATGCCCACCCGCACCCAGCAGTCGGACATCATCTCCTGCGCCTGGGCTTCGCACGGCGATACGCGCCATGTGCTACTGTTCCCGGAAGACCCGCACGAATGTTTTGAACACGCGGCGGCGGCGCTGGATTTGGCCGATCAATTGCAAACCCCGGTGTTTGTGATGACGGATTTGGATATTGGCATGAATCAGCGTTTATGCAAACCTTTCGTCTGGGACGATGCGCGCCAATACCAGCGCGGCAAAGTCATGACGGCAGAAGAGCTGGAAGCGGGTAAAGATTTTGGCCGCTATAAAGATGTCGATGGTGACGGTATTCCCTGGCGCACTCTGCCCGGCACCCACCCCACCAAGGGCGCGTTTTTCACACGCGGCACCACGCGTGACCCGTATGCGCGCTACTCCGAGAAGGGGCCGGACTACATCTACAATATGGAGCGCCTGCTGCGCAAATTTAACAGCGCCGCCAGCATGGTGCCGCAGCCGGTGTTGCGGCCTGCTGCACGCCCCACCAAACTGGGCGTGATTTTCTTTGGCTCCACCAGCCCCGCCATGCATGAAGCGCTGGATGTGTTGACCGAAGATGGTGTCGATTTGGATGCCTTGCGTTTATGCGCCTACCCTTTCCCGGAATCGGTGCAGCAGTTTATCGCCGGGCACGACAAGGTATTTGTGGTCGAGCAAAACCGCGATGCACAAATGCACACCTTGCTGGTGGAAGCGTTTGAAATCGACCCGGCACGCCTGACCAAGGTATTGCACTACGACGGCACGCCCATTACCGCGCGCTTTATTGTGGCAGACATCAGCAAACACATTCAGGAGGCCGTATGACTTATCTGGTCAAGCCCAAGCTACATCACCCTTCGCTCACCACCAACAAAGTAGGCTACACCCGGCGTGACTACGAAGGCCGCATTTCCACCCTGTGCGCCGGTTGCGGGCATGATTCCATCTCCGCTGCCATCATCCAGGCTTGTTGGGAAATGGATATTGAACCGCACCGTGTGGCCAAGCTCTCGGGCATTGGTTGCAGCTCCAAAACGCCGGATTATTTTCTCGGTGCCTCGCATGGTTTTAACACCGTACACGGGCGCATGCCCTCGGTGTTGACCGGGGCCAATCTGGCCAACCGCGATTTGCTGTATCTGGGCGTCTCGGGTGATGGCGATTCAGCCTCGATTGGCCTGGGCCAGTTTGCCAACGCCATGCGGCGCGGGGTGCGTATGGCTTACATTGTCGAAAACAATGGCGTGTATGGCTTAACCAAGGGCCAGTTCTCGGCCACGGCGGATCGTGGTTCCAAGAGCAAAAAAGGCGTGATCAACAACGACAGCCCGATCGATTTGGTGGGGCTGGCCCTGCAACTGGGTGCCACCTTTGTGGCGCGCAGTTTTTCGGGCGACAAAGAACAATTGGTGCCCTTGATCAAAGGGGCAATTGGCCATGGTGGGGCGGCGTTTATCGATGTCATCAGCCCTTGCGTTACCTTCAACAACCATGGCGGCAGCACCAAGAGCTACGACTATGTGCGTCAACACAATGAAGCCGTGAGCCGAATTGATTTCATTGATCAACACAGTGAAATCACGGCGGAATACGCCCCCGGCTCCTTGATTGAAGTCGCGCAGCACGACGGATCATTACTGCGCTTGCGCAAGCTGCATCCGGAATATGATCCAACCGACCGCTATGCGGCCTTGAGTTTCATGAACGAATATCAAAAACGGGGTGAAGTGGTGACGGGTTTGCTCTACCTCGACCCGCTCGCGACCGATTTGCATATGTCGCTCCATACCAGCGATAGTCCGCTCAACGCCATGGGCAAAGCCGAACTTTGCCCCGGTGCAGCGGCGCTGGCCAAACTCAATGCCTCCATGCGTTAGACCAATTATGTAATACCGAATGAAGGAGCAATATCATGACTGAACGTACTGTTTTTCAATCCATCACCCAGCGCCATCTGGTGAGCCTGCAACCGCACGCCAGCGTGTGGGAAGCGGCCTGTGTGATGACGCGTGCCAACTGCGGCAGCGTGCTGATTATGGACACCGTGGGCACGCTCCTGGGTATTTTGACCGAGCGTGATTTAATGACCCGTGTGCTGGCCAAGGCGGTGGACCCCAAAGCCACGCTGGTGTCGGACGTGATGACGCCTAACCCCCAATGCGTGGGGCCGGACATGAAAGTGGCCGAGGCGGTGGTGATCATGATCGAGCGGGGTTTTCGGCATTTACCGATTGTCTCGCCGCAGAATAAAATCCTGGGCGTGTTTTCGGTGCGTGATGCCATGCCAAGGGAGATTGGTAATGCGGTGAGTATTGCTGAGTTTAACGATCAGGTGAATGATGCTTTGGGGTAGGAATCGGTAAAAAGGGGCTTGCTGCTTTGATTATCCTGTACTAATACTTACGTAAACATGGCTTGGATTTCGATAGCGCAGCAAGCGTTTTTATGGATGGATTGGCGTTAACCGATTATGATGCAGCGCATAGTCTTGATGAAGAGCGCTGGATCACCGTAGGACATGAACGGGATGGGTTGGTGTTGGTGGTGTCGCATACGTATCAGGCGGTAGATGCAGTAACTATCAGGATACGCATTATATCGGCGCGCCATGCAACGAAACGTGAGCGTCAATCGTTTTATGAACATTGCCAAATGCATTCGCTCTGGCAAGTGCAACAACAACCTTCAATTTATGGTGTCAAAATGATCGAAACTATTCAAACAAGTGATGACGATGACGATACGCCCGGTGAGATTGATTTTAGTAGGGCTGTGCGAGGTAAATTTTATCGGCCCAACGCATCGATTAAAATGCCTGGTATGCCTGGCTTTATGTCAATGGCCGAGTTGAATGAGCTGGCGGCGAGTAGAAATGTCAAACTTTCCACCTTGTTTAAGGAATGGGCTGAACAAGCCAGCAAGGCAGCAGAAACCAGCGCTGCTTGATCTGTACAGGCAAGCGGATTGCTTCTTCCGCATACGTAGCCTTGCTGAATATCATTATTTTGTAGGACAATTCATGTTGACATGGTAGACTAGCTTTTGTAAGTGCTTGATTCGGGTAGCCCAAGGTATAGTTGACGTTACCTGACAGCGTTAAATTGCTCTTATGAATCGTCAAATAACCCGTCTGAAACAGCAGCGCTTCCGGCGTCATCAAATCCACATCCAGCGCCGAAATCAATTCCACACCCGCGCGCATTTGCTTGAGCAGTGGCGTGAAAAAGCCCTGTTGCTGCATCATCTTGAATAAAAACGTCGGCGTGCCCGTGCTGCACCACCAGGCATTAAACTTGCGCTCGGCAAACAGCAGCAGTAAATCAAACGGGTTATACACTGCAGTGCCCGTCCAGTTATACCCGTTGTACCAGCAAACACAAAGCGGATGTGGGAATCGGCTTCCTTGATGGCGCTGTACAGGTTTTTCAATCCCTCCCGCATGGCCAGCGCGGTGGCTGAATCGAGAATATTGTCCAGAATCGGCTTGTCGTACTCGTCGATTAAAACCACCACCTGTTCGCCAAATTTTTCGTGCGCAAGCTCGATCAATTGAGAAAATTGGCCAGAAATGCTTTTTAGTGTGCATTTGACGCCAAGCCGTTTCTGATTAAGTGCAAGCGATTCACGAATCCTCTGATCCAGTTCCACGCGGGAGGTGATGATGCCGCCGCCAAAATTGAAGCGCACCACCGGAAAGCGCCGTGTCCAATCCCACTTGTCATGGATGTAAAGCCCTTCAAACAAGGCCTGATTACCCTCAAACAATTCCCTTAGCGTATCCAGAAACAGGCTCTTCCCAAAGCGCCCTGGCCGCGACAGGAAAAAACGGCCCGCTTCCTGCGTCAAGCGCCAGGCAAATTCGGTTTTGTCCACATAATAAAAATTGCCTTTGCGCATATTGGCGAAGGATTCAATGCCTAATGGGAGGATTTTGCGGGGCAGGTTCATTGCGGCGATCATGGCGATTGGGTGGAAGTGGGTAGCATACCATCATGCGCAACACCGGACAAGCTTTGCTACCTTGATGGGGCGCTTGGGCTGGCGTCGTGTCCGGGTCAGATTTGCGCATCGTCAATTCAAGCCCCGCACCTTCGGATGCATCAGTGCTGCCATGCACACCAGCATGGTCGCGCTGCCGCAACCAATGAACACCGCATTAAAACCAATGTAGTCGGTCAAAATACCCACCAGCGGAAAACCCGCCGCCAAAAACACGTAGGAACCCAGCATGTCCACGCTGTACACCCGGCCCAGCATGGTGTCGGGCACCATTTCTTGCAGGCTGTGGTTCCAGCTCAAATCAAACGCGCTATTACAAAAGCCTAGGGCAAACATGCATGCTGCGCCGATCACAATCGTTTGACAGGCGGGCCAGCCCAACAGCGCCAGCGCAAGGCCCCCGGTCAGGGTGCTGCCATACGCGATCAGTCCACGGTGGCGCAATTGTTTGATGCCACCCATCAGCACTGAACACAGCACGGCCCCGGCGGCCATCATCGACATGAACAAACCCAATACCCCGGCATCGGCATGCATGCCGCGCTCGACCAACATCGGCAACGTGGCGCGGATCGGGCCGGAACTGGTGATGTTAATCAAGGAAAAAGCGGCGATGGTCACCCATAACCACGGTTTACAGGCTATCGCCAAAACGCGACACGGGTTGCCCGGCCCACAGCCAGGCAAACGGCCGATGTTCAAGTGCGCGCCAGAAGGGACTCATGGGGTGGGCAGTTTTTCGCTCAGTTTTTCGAATACGTAAGCGATGCGGTTGAGTTTGGGCTTTTGCAGATATTCGACATAGGCCGTTATCTGAAAGCCGGTTTTTTCGGCCAGAGTTTGCATATAGGGCTGCGTGACATAGCGCACGGTGATGGTGCCAAATTCGGCTTCGGCGACGGCGGTGGAATGGTCGTCAATCCCAAAATTGGAATTGCCGGAAGCGCCACGGCTGACATCAATCAACAGGCTTGCGCCATCGCACATCAGGGGGTAGAGGTTGCGTAGCAAGGTTTCGTGTTCAGCATCGGAAAATTCCATGAACACGGAAAACGTCGCGAGTACCGCATCAAAGCGCTGGTTGCTGTCAAAGTTCAAAATCACCGCATCCGGCTTTCAGTAATAATTGCAGTCGGCAGGTGCAGCGTGTCATTATTTTCGCGTTCAATTTCAATGTGAAACAAAGTTCGCGCCTTGGCAACATCATCAAAGAGCCTGTTGCGTCCTTCGTTAACAAATACACCCACGAATGGGATATTGGTTAAATCAGTGGACGCTTGCAACTGCGCGCCGATAGTGGCATCAACGCTATGGGTTACATACGATGCCAACCGGGTAATGTCCTCAATGCCGCTCACATTGGCGATTTTGCCCTGTTTATTGGTGGGCAGGTAGGCTACATTGGCAAATTTGTGAAATACAATCGGTGCTTCAATCGGGCGCGTGCCTTTTAAAAAGACATCGACACTCGCTGCAACCACGTCAAAATTAGAGCATTCCACCGTAGCAAAAGGAATTTTGCAGCCGGGCAAGCGCGAGCCGATTTCGATCATGACCGGGCCATTTTCATCCACCTTGATTTCAGCATGGGCCGGGCCAATCAGAATGCCAACCGCTTGCGCCAGCTTGATGGCGTATTCTTCCAGTGCCTGGTGTTTGGCGCAGTGCAACGCTTCCAGCACCACGTTATAGTAGATATTGTTGCCATGTTCGGTATTGATTTTTTCGTAGCGCCATACATCCGTTACATATATGCCTTGGCCTGTGCCAAACAAATCAACCACATATTCTGTGCCGCCAATAAATTCCTCTGCCAACGCAAATGCCGCGTTTTGTCCATAGATATTGGCGTTATCCATAATCCGGTGGTAAGCGTGCGCCAACTCCAGCGCATTTTGGCAAACAAACACATTATGCGTGCCTGCGCCACTGGGTGTTTTGAGTACCATTGGATAGCCCACTTGCGCCGCAAACGTGCTTGCGTCTTGCACACAATGGCAGGCTTGGTAGCGTGCGTAGCGTAACTGCGCTTGGGCTGCAGCTTGCTTCATATCCGACTTGTTGCGCCTGAATGGTATGGTGGTGGGATTATTGCCGGGTACGCCATAATGCCGGGCCAACAGGTCGGCCACATCCACCCCTTTTTCCGAGCCCGGTATGACCGCCGCAACCGCATGGCCCCGGGTTTGCAGGTGCTTAATTAACTTAACATGGTCGGCTTCAAAAAATACTTCGCAACCCTCGGCCAGCGTATCAATGCCGGGAGAGGCCACGCATCCGGTTTGGATCAAGGCTTCCCATTGCGGGCGCGTGCTGGTGTAGTAAAGCAGGATTTTCAAACCACGCTTGAGTAGCTCGGCACGGTATAACACGCCGGAGGATTCCATATCCACCACGATAACCAGTCCCTGCGTATCATCGGGCGCGCTGGCCTGCGCGAGTGCAGTGGCTGTACTGGTTTTGCCGGTTTTGCCGATTTTGTCGGTTTTGGCTTGCCCTTTGATGGCGATTAAGACATTTCCCGCAATAATTAAGCCGAGCGCCAGCGCGACGGCCAGGGTGAGGTTTTCGTGTAAAAATAACGCGGCCATCAAACAAGTTACCACCGGAGAAAAATACACCAGTGCAGAAAATTTTTCCGCGCTAAACAAGTTGATGGCGCGAATATATAAAATTTGATTCAAAATATTGTAGAACAAGGCCATCGTTAGCAGTAAGCCCAAAGCGAAAAGCGATGGCATCTGCCAGCCGCCTTGTGCTGAAATGACGCCGGAACAAAACACGATGGATAGAATTTGTCCCAGGAACACAAAATGCGCTTCACGAAACTGGAATAACTTGCACAGCATGGAATACGCCGTGTAAGCAGCAATGGCAAGCAACATGGCACTGATTCCCTGTAGCCCAAGCTTTCCGGCGTCGCCACTACTGCCCGCAATGGCCATGACGACCGCACCGGCAAAACAGAGCAAGATGCCGACGATCCCCCACAAGCGCAGCGCTTTATTGGCATTGCCGGGCCAGAAATGCGAAGCCAAGTATAAAAAGATTGGGTAAGTGTAGTATAAAATCGTGGTGTGTTGCGCGGGCATGCTTGAAAGTGCGACGTTGTACGCCATTTCATACACCACAAACCCCAACATCGCCGCACCCAATAAAATGAGTGCCTCGCGTCGGTTGCGCGCAAAGCGGTAAAAGTCGGCACCCTCTTTGTGGTGAAATAGCGCGACCAATACGGCACCCATTATCGACGAAAAACATAAAGCCTGGTATGGGCTCATGCCATCGTTCATTAAGTATTTGGTGGCAATGGTGGATATGCCACCCGATATAAATAACAAGATCAAATACCCATAGCCGCGATAGTGACTCAGGTGTGAGGTAATGTTGGCATTGCGATATGTATCCATGAATTAGTACCTTTTTGGCGAAGGATTCAATGCCGATCGGCAGAATTTTACGGGACGGGTTCATTGCGGCGACCATGGCGATTAGGTCGAAGCTGGTAGCATAACATTATGCAAGGCCTCGAACAAGCCAGACGCGCCCAAGCCTGCAAGCAGTTGTTGGATTCGCCCGCGCGCGCCACCACCTCCACCAAGGCCTACTATCTGCTGCTGCAAGAACTGTGCGCCCTGATCCAGGACGGCCATACCAACATCTACGCGCCGAATGAATTGGCCGACGAACTCAACGCCCGGCCATTGCTCACCACCCACCTGGTCGAGGGCCGGGTTTTGGTAAAAGCGGTGCTGGGCGAGGATTTGCCGCAACAAGGCATCCACAGCGGGATGGAGGTTATCAGCGTCAACGGCTTGTCCGCAAGCGAGTATGGCAAGCGCATGATCGCACCCAGACAAAGCGCCTCCACCCCACAGGACCACCTTTCGCGCCTGGGGTATTGGCGCACAAGCAGCGCACCAGGCTTAAGACCGGGTAGCAGGCAAGGGTAGCTTGACCGTAAAACAACTGCCCTGACCCGGCACCGAGCTAAATTCCAGCGTGCCGCCATGTTTTTGCACAATGCCAAACGCGGTCGAAAGCCCCAGGCCACTGCCGGAACCCACTTCTTTGGTGGTGAAGAAGGGTTCCATAATCCGCGCGTGGATGGCGGGGTCGATGCCGCTGCCGTCATCCTCAAAATCAATCTCAAGCAGCTCGCCTGCCGGGCTAATGCGCAGGCGCAGCCAGAGTTTGCCGCGCTGCTTATGTTGATGTTTATGTTGGTATTTTTCCGCAATCGCCTGGCAGCCATTGACCAGCAAATTCATGAATACCTGATTCAATAACGCGGGCCAGCATTCCAGTTCCGGGTCGTCAGTGAAGTCGGTGATGAATTCGACCTGTTCCAACCAACTGGTACGCACCAGATTGAAGGTGGAGAGCAGGCATTCCGAGATGCGCACGGTTTTCCGCTCTGATTCGTCGAGCCGGGAAAAGACGCGCAAATCCTTGACGATGCCTCTGATGCGCTCGGTGCCGTTTAATACGGTGCTGACATTGCCTTCGAGCCGGGCAAAGCGTTCACGGAAGGCTTGCAAAATCTCTTGTCTGCCATCGCCGTGGCCATCGCTCTCGATCAGGCTGGCCACAAATTGCTCAAATTCGGCAATTTCCATCTGCAAAATCTGCGCCGCCACGTGGGCAAAATTGGTTGGGTTGTTAATCTCGTGCGCAACCCCGGCGGTGAGCGTGCCAAGGCCAGCCATTTTCTCTTGAAGCAGCAGTTGCTGCTGGGTGTCTTGCAAATGCTGGTGGGTTGCGGCAAGGTCGGTATGGGATTGGGCCAGTTCGGCGTGGGCCCTTGAATTGGATAGCGCAATGGCGGTGTAGCTGGCCAGCACGCGCAAAAATTCGAGCTGGTTCGGGTTGTAGGCGTGTTGTTTCAGGCTTTGCACGGAGAAGCAGCCGATCACGCGCTGTTCAACCAGCAAGGGTAGATAGACCACTGTTTCCATGGGTTGGCCTGCGCGGGGCGGTAAAATGGTGTTGATGTAGTTGATCAATTCGGCTCTGGTTGCGACGGCAAGCTCGCGCCGTTCGCGCACGCACCAGACCGCAGGGCGCTCATGCTCGCTCATGCGCAATACGCGCTTGGGCAAGCGCTCATGGTTTTCGATTTCATATACAAACACGATTTGTGCTGCCGCTTCGTCATACAGGCCAATTGAAAACACATACGCATCCAGCCGGGCGCTGACCTGTTTCCAAACCCGCTCGAAGGCTTGCTCCATGTCCAGCGTTGAGGTGAGTTCCTGGCCGATTTCACCCAGTTTGACGATATCGGCGGTGCGTGCCGCAACCAGTTTTTGCAAGGCCCACGCTTTTTTGCGCAACCCCGCCACACGCCAGCGAACACCACCGTAGAGTGCGCCACCCATCAGCAGCAACAATGCCAGAGCGAACCACCAGGTTTGCCACCAGGCCGGCAAAACCCGGATCGGGATACTCAGCTCATGCATACTCCAGTCGCCCACGCGGTTACTGCCGCGCACTTGCAGTGTGTACAAACCCGGCCACAAATTGCCATAGGCGGCGCTACGGTGGTTGGCGTCGGTATTGATCCAGTCTTTTTCATAGCCCTGCAGGCGGTATTGGTAGCGGTTTTTCTTTGGCGCTGAATAGTCAAGGGCGGCAAACTCAATGGCAAAATTGCGCTGCGCGGGGGTCAGGGTCAGGCTGGCGGCGTTGCCTGCCCCAGCTTGTGATGAGGGGTTTGCCAACGGGTTTGCCAAAACGCCCGGTGCCACCGCTTCGCCATTGATCTTTAGCTCAGTAACGGCCAGCGGCGGAGCATAGTCATACGCTTTGAAGCGTGCCGGGTCAATAATGACCACACCTCGCGTGCCACCAAAGAGCAGCAAACCGTCACGGGTTTTGCCATAGGAGCCTGTCCAGTTTGTGCCAAAATTTATGCCGTCAGCCTGTGTGAGCGGGGTTCTGCGCAGTGTGTCATCCGCACCCCGGCCAACCTGCTCAATCACCCCTTCTTCCGTCCAGATGCGGCCTTGCCGGTCTTCCAGCAAGTTTTCTCCCATGGCTTTGCCGGGTTGGCCAAGCAGGGCGCTAACATGCTCGAACCGGGTCAGTTTGCCGTTCAGGCTTTTCAATCGCTCCAGCCCCTTATCGGTCGAGACCCACAAACGGTTACGACTGTCTATCAGCAGCCCTGAAATATAGTTAGAAACCAGGCCATCCGGGTGCTTGGGGTCGGCGGGGATGTGAATCAGGCCACGGCGATGTGGCTCATGTAGCCACAAACCGTTATTTGACCCTATCCAGACCCGGCCTTGCCCGTCTTCGGCCAGCGAATTGACATGGCTTTCCATCGCCTCGCCCCGTTCGTCGGTCAGCACCTCGAAGCGCGCTGGCGGCTCTGCCGGGTCGCCCTTCCGGGCAGGATGGGGTGGCTGTGTAGTCGGGTGCCAGCGTGCCACCCCGCGACCGGTTTCGGCCCACAGGCTACCGTCACGGCCAGCGAGTAACTTGCGCACTTGCTTGCCGGGCAAACCCGGTACCGCCACCCAGGCGGTGCTGCCGGGCAATTGCCGCACCAGCCCGGCCAACTGGGTACCCGCCCAGAGTGAGCCGTCGCTGGTTTGGGCCAAGGCCAAAATGGTCGCATCCGGCAGACCACCTGCTTGGCCCTTGCCTTGTCTCTGACCTGTTCTATAGCCACCTGTCAGACCACGCTGCCTGTCAAAAATATCCATCCCGTTGCCGCTGGTGCCAAAAGCCAAACGGCCATCGGCTATCTCCAGCACACTCCTTACGTCGGGGTGGCTCAAGCCGTTTGGCCGTTTTGCGCTGTGCCTGAGTATGCGTAGCATGGTGTTGTTGGTATTCATGCGTTGCAAACCCGCTCCCCAGGTACCCACCCACAGCCAGCCAGCCCGATCCAGCAGCAGGGGTCTCAGGCTATCGAACGCGAGGCTGCCCGTAACCAGAGGGTCATGGCGCAAGGTTTGCAGTACATGGCCATCGCTGGCCGCAACGATCGTGATGCCGCCACCAAAACTTGCCAGCCAGATTTGGTCTGTGTTTGCTTGTGCTATTGCGCTAATCCAGGGATGGCTCAGTTGCGCCAACGGTAGCCAGTGTGGCTGCTGTGATGCGTCCAGCCATGCGGCACCATGTGCATAGGTTCCAAGCCACAGTTTACCGTCCTGCGCCTGGAACAGGGTTTGTACATTTTTGTCTGTCACGACCGTTTCAAAGCTTTTTCCGTCCAGCGAGAGCCGTTGCAAACCGCTGTTGCCGCCCACCCACACGTGGCCTGCCTTGTCCAGTAACAGGCTGCGCACCTGGTCGTCCATCAGGCTGTGCGGATCAGGTCCATGCCTGAAATGCGCAAAGCGGCGGCTGCCAGATGGCAGGTGGTTGAGCCCCTGATCGGTGCCAATCCACATCCCGCCCCGTCCATCATTGGCCACGACCAAAATTCTGCCGCCAGAGAGGCTATTCGGGGTATTTGCATGATGCTTAAAATGCTCAAAGTGCTCAGTGCCAGGGTCAAATACCGAGATGCCGTCGCTATAGGTGCCAACCCAAATTCGGCCGTCTTTTGCAACGGATAAGGCATTGACATAATCCCCCGCCAGTGAGAACGGGTCGCTGGCCTTGTGAGCAAACTTGCGGAAACGGTAGCCGTCGTAACGCACCAGGCCATCAGGCGTGCCGATCCAGATCAGGCCGCGTGCATCCTGCGCCAATGCGGTAATGGCTTGGTTGTCGATGCTTTCCGCATCACGTAGGGTTTCAAATTCTGGTTCCGTAAACGCAAAGTCCTTCACCTGTGCCATAGCACAGCAACACAGCAGCATGGCCGCAATGCCGGCGACGCTGCTCGTAGTCAAGCCCATCTTGCGCAAAATTTTGATGATGACAGCTTTCATGGCACCTCGTCTCTTTGGCGCGGAACAAGCCGAACCCGTGGTCTATCTCAGCCATCATACCTTATGTATTCAGGCAAAGCACAACTGTTGGGATTTATTGAGCGCAGCCGCCAGCAGCCAACGGCAGCTTGACCGTAAAACAACTGCCCTCACCCGGCACGGAACTAAATTCCAGCGTGCCACCGTGTTTTTTCACAATACCAAACGCGGTCGAAAGCCCCAGGCCACTGCCGGAACCCACTTCCTTGGTGGTAAAGAAGGGTTCCATAATCCGGGCGTGGATGGCGGGGTCGATGCCGCTGCCGTCATCCTCAAAATCAATCTCCAGTGCATCGCCTACCGGGCTAATGCGCAAGCGCAGCGATAGCTTGCCGCGCTGCTTATGTTGATGTTTATGCTGGTATTTTTCCGCAATCGCCTGACAGCCATTGACCAGCAAATTCATGAACACTTGATTGAGCAGTGCGGGCCAACATTCCAGTTCCGGGTCGTCGCTAAACCCGGTGATGAATTCGACTTGTTCCTGCCAACTGGTACGCACCAGATTAACGGTGGAGAGCAGGCATTCCGAGATGCGCACGGTTTTCTGCTCCGACTCGTCCAGCCGGGAAAAGGCGCGCAAATCCTTGACGATACTTTTGATGCGCTCGGTGCCGTATAACACCGTGCTGACATTGCTTTCTAGTCTGGCAAAGCGCGCACGGAAAGCTTGCAAAATCTCTTGTCCGGCATCGCCCTCGCGCTCGACCAGACCGACCACGAATTGCTCAAATTCGGCAATCTCGGTCTGCAGAATCTGCGCCGCCACGTGGGCAAAATGGGTGGGGTTGTTAATCTCGTGCGCAACCCCGGCGGTGAGCGTGCCAAGGCCGGCCATTTTCTCCTGCAACAGCAGTTGCTGCTGGGTTTCTTGCAAGTGTTGATGGGTGGCTGCCAGTTCGTTGTGGGCCGCAGTTAATTCGCTGTGGGTGGCAGCCAGGCTGGCATGGGATTTGGTCAGCTCGGCATGCGCGCCGGAATTGGAAAGCGCAATCGCCGTGTAGCTGGCCAGCACCCGCAAAAATTCAAGTTGATCCGGGTTGTAAGCGTATTGCCTCGGGCTTTGCACCGAGAGGCAGCCGATGACCTGCTGTTCCACCAGCAAGGGCAAATAGACCACCGATTCCATTTGATCGCCTGCGATGGGTGGCAAAATGGTGTCTACATAGTCCAGCAAACCGAGCAGGGTTGGAACGGCCAACTCGCGCTGCTCGCGCACGCACCAAACCGCCGGGCGGTTGTGTTCGCTCATGCTCAAGGTGTTGGTGGGCATGCGTTCTTGATTTTCGATTTCATAAACAAACACGATGTGCTCTGTCGCTTCGTCATACACGGCGATGGAAAACACATACGCGTCCAGTCGCGCGCTGACTTGTTCCCTGACTCGCTTGAAGGCTTGCTCAACGTCCAGCGTGGCAGTTAAATCCTGGCCGATTTTGCTCAGATTGAGAATATCCGCCGTGCGCGCCGCGACCAGGTTTTGCAAGGCCAGTGCCTTTTTGCGCAAGCCTCGCACGCGCCAGCGCATGCCGCCATGGATCGCGCTACCCAACACCAGCAATAGCAAGGCCCGAAACCAGAAGGTTTGCCACCAGGCGGGCAAAACCTGAATTGCAACGCGCAATTCTTGCGCACTAAACTCGCCCAGCCGATTACTACCCTTGACCACCAGGGTGTAATCACCCGGCGGTAAATTACCATAGGCGGCGCTGCGATGATCGGCATCGGCATTGATCCAGTCTTTTTCGTAGCCAATGAGGCGGTATTGATAGAGGTTTTTCTTGGGTTCGGCATAATCGAGGGCGGCAAATTCCAGTGCAAAGCTGCGTTGTTCCGGGGTCAGCGTGAGGGAGGCGCGTGTGGGCATGGCCGCTGCTGGCCGGGCGGGCGAATTCTCTGGTTGGCTGGCCAACGGCCCCAACGGCGTGGTTTGGCCATTGATGCTGAAGGCCACGGCCACCACGGGCGGAATATAGTCATAGGCTTGATAGCGCCGTGGATCGATGATTGCTACCCCTTGCGTGCCGCCAAAAAATAGCAACCCGTCACGGGTTTTGGCATAGGCGCGACTCCAGCTTGCACCAATATCCAGGCCGTCTGCCTGGGTGATGGGGGCAATGCGCATGGTGGCTGGCTCCATGATCTCGCCGCCGGTCCAAATTCGGCCTGCCTGATCTTCCATTAAACTCGCACCCAGGGCTTTGTCGGGTTGGCCCAGCAAGGCGCTGAAAGGTTCAAATCGGGCCCGCTTGCCATCCCAATTTTGCAAACGCACCATGCCCTTGTCGGTGCTGAGCCAGAGGCGGCCATGGCTGTCAAACAACAGGCCGGCAATATAGTCGGAAATCAAGCTGTCTGGCTGCTCTGGCGCGGCGGGAATCGCAATCAAGCCGGCCTGCCCTGGCCGCCCAGGCTGCCCAGGATCATGCAACCACAAACCGCTGCGCGTGCCTATCCAGATGCGCCCTTGTTCGTCTTCTGCCATGGCATTCACAAAGCCTTGCATCGGCTTGCCCTGTGCATCGCTGATGGTTTCAAAGCGCGCTGGTGCTGGTGGCGGTGGCTGTGCTGGTGCTGGTCCGGGCGCTGCCATCTGCTTGCTGGCTTGCCAGCGCGCCACGCCGTGATTGGTGCCTGCCCACAGGCTGCCGTCACGGCTGACCAGCAGCTTGACCACCTGTATTCCGGGCAAACCTGGCACCGCCAACCAGGCACTGCTGCCAGGGCTTTTGCGCACCAGGCCAGCCTGACGGGTGCCGGCCCAGATGGTGCCATCGGCGCTTTGGGCCAGTGCAAAAACGGTGCCATCCGGCAGTTTGTCGCTTGGGGTCGGGGTGCCATCACCCCGGCGTGGCCGATAAGCACCGACCAGTCCGCGTTGGCGGTCAAAAATATCGATCCCGTTGCCATCGCTGCCAAATAGCAATTGACCATTGGCCAGTTCCAGTATGCTGCGGATATCCGGGTGGCTCAGGCTAGTCGGCTGCTTTGGGCTATGCCTTAGCACCCGCAGCATGGTGTTGTTGGTATTGATGCGCTGTAAGCCACCACCCCAGGTGCCAAGCCACAGCCAGCCGGCTTGGTCGAGCAACATCGGTTTGACCGAATCGAGCGCCAAACTGCCGGGCAGCGACGCATCATGGCGCAAGGTTTGCAGCAATTTCCCGTCACTGGCATCCACCACACTGACGCCGCCCCGGGTTGCCAGCCAGATTTGCCCGGTTTGCACCTGTGCAATGCCCATAACCCAGGGGTGACTGAGTTGCGCCAAAGGCAACCAATGTAGCTCGGGTGTGGGTGCGTCCCCATCCGGCATCAGCCAGGCCGCACCGTGCTCTGCACTGCCCAGCCACAGCTTGCCATCCTGAGCCTGAAACAGGGCTTCCACACTTTTGCCCGTGATAATGGTGGCAAAGCGCTTACCGTCCTTGGCCATGCGTTGTAAGCCACGGTTGCTGCCCACCCACAGGCGACCTGTTTTATCCCATAGCAGGCTCTTTACCTGGTCATCCAGCAGGCTGTTCGGACTATTGCCATGTCCGAAATGAACAAAGCCCTGGCCGGATCTGGGTCGATAATCCAGGCCCTGCTCGGTGGCAACCCAGATTCCGCCGTCACTATCCCCGGTGATGGCCCAAATCCTGCCCGCACTCAGGCTGTGCGGCACTTTTGCACCGTGGTGGATTGGCTCGAAGCGCTCCGTGCCTGGATCAAATACCGAGATGCCGTCGCTGGCACCACCTACCCAAATCCGCCCGTCGGGCCCGGCCCACAAAGCATACACATAATCACCCGTCAGCGAGAATGGGTCGTTGGCATGATGGACAAATCTGCGAAACCGATAGCCGTCGTAACGGATCAAGCCCTTTTGCGTGCCGATCCAGAGCAAGCCGCGCGCATCCTGGGCCAGCGCGGTGATGGGTTGGTTATCCAGCGTTTCGACATCGCTTACGCGTTCAAACTGCGGTTCGGTAAAGGGGAAATCCTGTGCCTTGAGCGCCGGGGCAATAAGCCAGCAACACATCATGATGAGGATGCGCAATCCTGGCTTGCACAAAATTGTAATCCCGGAGACTTTCATGCTGCGCTGACTCTCAAGCAGAAACACACCCAACCATGGTTACCCACCATCCATCATACTCGATGCTTTCAGGCAAGGCGCATTGAGGGGGAAATTTTTTCACGTGTCGTGCAGTTCTGGAATGCGTTCAATACCAAGCCATGCGCTTGCAGACATAAAATAAAACGGCGGGCATGAAAAACTGCCCGCCAAAACCGAGCAGCTAATCAGTTTAACTTGGGAGGAGTTGGAACATCAATATTGCCACCACTCACTGCCATCAATTCATTAGCTGTTAATTCGAAAATAGTTGTAACTTCTTGGCTCAATTGCTTCAGTTCTTGCATTGTGATTCCTCCGGAGTTGGTTGTTGCGCAAAAGAAATAACGCACTTTGATTATAGGGTACGACCCTCAAAATAGCAATCCCGGGACGCGGTTTTGCGCAAATTTGGCACGCCAAGTAAAAGCTTGGTAGTCAGGCATCATAATTGGTTGATCATAATGGTTCATTGGTCACCCTCTTTTTCATAACCCCAGATATAAAATTCCGTCTTTAAAAAATCAAAATTACTCAAGCCGCACCAGGCAAATTCGGCAAAGGTCTGACGCGAATTGATGCGATTGAAAAAGATCGATTTATCAGTGGCTTAAATGCTTGCCCCAGGCGTACAGCGCTTCGAAAAAGGAATGTTGCTTCTTGTCGCGTTTAGAGATGGCCAGCACGTCGTCATCGGTTTCAAAATCAAGCATTTTATTCACGCCTTCGTACCATAACTTGCCAGCGGCGCGATTGAGCTTTTCTACAGCGTTGATGGTGAGGGTTTCCTGCAAAATTTTGCCGTTTTCGACGTTTAAATAATATTCAATCAAACTGCCATTCTCATCCAACCTTAATTAATATTCCGCTGTACCTTCGCCTGTGGCATGCAGTCGTGACAGATGGTTAGCACCCGCAAACAAATCGGCGATATTGCGGATCAGATCCAGGGTTTTACTTTTACCCGATGCGTTCTTGCCGACAATTAAGGTCAACCCGGCAAATGCAAGCCATTGGCCGGCCTCCCCATTGTGCGGCTTGCCTTCAATCCGCCATTGATTGGGTTTTCCCTTATTGCGGCAAAATTTGATTTCTCTCAGCCACACTTGCACCCCAACGACGAGCGCATCACGCTGGTGAATTGGCTTAGGAAGCGAGCAAAAATAACTTGAACAATTAAGGGAAAACCGCTATTATCGCGTCATGACTGACACGACGACAATTGAGGCAAAATATCATGCTTTATCCAGCAGACTGGATGAAGCTGGTTTGCGTGTTTGGGCGGCAACCGAAGCACGCAGCCTTGGCAGGGGCGGAGTCAGTTTGGTTGCCAAAGCGATTGGCATGTCGAGAACGACAATTCACGCGGGTCTCACTGAACTGGCTTCGGAGACGCCAGTTTCCCACAATGCAGACGGACGCACACGCATACGCGTCGCTGGCGGCGGACGCAAGAAATTGGCAGACAAGGATACGGGTTTATTGAGTGAGCTTGATGCGCTGGTAGAACCAACAACGCGAGGCGACCCGATGTCACCATTGCGATGGACATGTAAAAGTACTCATCGCTTGGCAGAAGAATTAAATCGACTCGGGCATGAAGTCAGCCAACGTACAGTGTGTGGCTTGTTGAGTCAGATGGGGTATAGCCTGCAATCGACACGTAAGACGCGGGAAGGCGGCAAGCATGAGGATCGGGATGCACAGTTTGCCCATATTGCGAAGGAAGTGGCGGCGTATCAGGCGGCTGGTGATCCAGTTATTTCGGTCGATACCAAGAAAAAGGAATTGGTAGGTGATTTCAAGAACGCCGGACAAGAGTGGCAGCTGGCTGGCCAGCCAGAGCAAGTCAGGGTATATGACTTTATCGATCCACAATTGGGCAAGGTCGCCCCGTATGGCATCTATGACTTGACAACCAACACAGGTTGGGTGAGTGTAGGGATCGATCACGATACGGCAGAATTTGCGGTGGAAAGCATTCGTCGCTGGTGGCGTGAAATGGGCGTGCTGTCATATGCTGGGGCGAAACGGCTATTAATCACTGCTGACTGCGGTGGAAGTAATGGCTACCGTGTGCGGCTTTGGCGTAGGGAACTCCAGAAGCTGGCAGATGAAACGAAACTGGCCATTCAGGTCTGCCACTTTCCACCTGGAACCAGTAAATGGAATAAAATTGAGCATCGCATGTTTTGCCACATTACGGCAAATTGGCGTGGTCGCCCCCTGGTTAGCCGAGAGGTCATTGTAAATTTAATCGGCAACACAACAACCAATGAA
>JBKJLF010000102.1:0-3705 GCA_046597185.1 Burkholderiaceae bacterium
GCATGGCCACGCCACATGAATGGCCACCACGTGTAAAGCCATGACAGATGGAGTCCAATTTGGCCTGCCACCGGGTTTTGGCGGTAGAGTGGGGGCCATCGGCATCACGAAACAATACTGCAACCGAGGTATCGCCGCAGCGTTGTTCGATCTCCCGTGCAAACTCGGCCAGCATCATGGCATTGCGATAAAAATAACCCGTTTCGACTGCCGGGCCTTTGCTGCCGCGCAGGCTCATGCTTCGTTTCGATCTTGCCTTGGCGCGCTGTGTCAACATCGTTTCGCTGACAAACCACACGCAATCTGGCGTGGTGCCCAATACCGAATAATCCAGTTTTTGCTCAATTAACCGATCAAGCAATACCGCCATCGGGCCAGGGCGATACGCATCTGGCTGGCATACCCCTTGCGCATTGTCGCACACGCCCAGATCGGTCGGGCCTTCGCCGCTCAATATCAGTATCATTTGGGCGCGTTCCTGCCGGATGGTTTTGCAATGATGCTGCTACTGGCCAGTGCGTGATGTGGCGGCATCTGCTCGATGCGATCAAGCTCCAGACATTCCTCGGTCAATGCCACCAAATCGGTATCAACAAACGCTTCACCCGCCCCCATGCACGCCAGTTTTTGATTGATGCGCGGCATGTCAAAAAAACGCCGGATGCGGGTATGGCCTTCTGGCGTTTTATACACAAATTGCACTGCCTCACGCGCCGTGGCATCATCCAGATAGTTTAAAATCAGCGGGCTGTGAGTGGTAACGATCATTTGTTGTCCACTGGCAAGCAGCATCTTGACCAGCTTTTCCACCAGTTCCGGATTGATCCCATTTTCAATTTCATCGAACACCAGCAACGAGCGTTCGGTTCGGCTTTGCGCCAAAATGGCCAAAATACGTAGCAAACCATCGTTGATATGGCGCGCCTCGGTTTCAATTTGTTTGCCATTGAAATCCTCGACGATGGCCAACCTTTTCCAGCCGCCCTTGGTGCTTGATGCTTTCAAGTCAATCAGGCGCGGATAAAATGCCTTTAGCAGGCGGATCAATTCGCTGCGTGCTTCGCCCTTGATGGTAGAAACAAAGGACGACAGTTTTTCACCGCCAAAACCAATATCGTCAGCGCCGCCCCTGGCTTTTTGCCGCATCAAATGCGGTGACAATAATTCAAGCGAACGGATATTTCGCAAACGATCCCGCAGGATGCGCAATTCGGGCGAGAGTTGACTATCGACCAATTGCGAGAGAATCGAACCCTGATAGGTAAAGGCGATGGCTTCTTTTTTAGACTTTCCCAACTGATAGTGGCGCGAGCCGACCTCCAATAATGGATAACCCAAGTGGTAACCTGCCATTGAAGGCAAACTTTGCCCGGCAGCAAGCTCCTTGGTGCAGGCCAAATCCTTGCGCTGAAATTCACTGTCCCAAATTACATTTTTCTCTTGCCCGTTAACCAATTCACGCAGCCTGACAGCCAGCGAAATCGGCACCCCGGTTAATAATTTGGACGGCAAATCAGCCGCCGTCCAGTACCGGCTAGCCAGCCAGTCATCCATCTTGCCATACATCAACTGCGACATAAAATCAATGCCCTGCAAGATCGTGCTCTTACCCGCCCCGTTCATGCCAATCAGCACATTGAAGCGCGACAAACGCATTTCAAAATTGACCAGCGATTTGAAATTATGCACATTAAAAATTTCGAGCATGGCTAGCTTCTCCCTAATATGGCCGTCGCCATCGGCTTAACCACCACCAATGGCGCGCACAATATCCACCTTGTCATGCGCTGCCAATTGCCGCACCGCCCACTGCTGGCGCGGCACCACTTCGCGGTTCACCGCCAGTGCCAGCGCTTGCCCACTAAGCGCGAGCGCATCAATCAAATCTTGCAGATTTTGCCCCGCTGGCAAACGGTGGGGCGCACCATTCAATTCAATTTGCATTGCATCCATGCCCCCCCCCCCCTTATTGCTTATGATAAATTTCTGCACCGGTTTTAATAAACTCCACCGACTTCACTTCCATCCCTTTCTTCAGGGCGGCAATTTCTGAAATGCCCTGTTGTGCCGCATAGTCGCGCACTTCCTGGGTGATTTTCATCGAGCAGAAATGCGGCCCGCACATCGAGCAAAAATGCGCCACCTTGGCCGAATCTTTGGGCAGGGTTTCATCGTGGAATTCGCGCGCTTTATCCGGGTCCAGACCGATATTGAATTGATCTTCCCAGCGAAATTCAAAACGCGCCTTCGAGAGCGCATTATCACGAATCTGCGCGCCGGGGTGCCCCTTGGCCAAATCCGCCGCATGCGCCGCAATTTTATAGGTGATGATGCCGTCCTTCACATCGGTTTTATTCGGCAAACCCAGATGTTCTTTAGGCGTGACATAGCACAACATGGCGGTGCCATACCAACCAATCATGGCCGCACCAATGCCGGAAGTGATATGGTCGTAACCGGGTGCGATATCGGTGGTGAGTGGCCCCAGCGTGTAAAACGGTGCTTCGGCGCAATGTTCCAATTGCAAATCCATATTTTCTTTGATCATATGCATCGGCACATGGCCAGGGCCTTCGATCATCACTTGCACATCATGCTTCCAGGCGATCTGGGTCAACTCGCCCAAGGTACGCAACTCGCCCAACTGCGCTTCGTCGTTGGCGTCATAGATGGAACCAGGGCGCAAGCCATCACCCAGGCTGAAGGATACGTCATAGGCTTTCATGATTTCGCAGATTTCTTCAAAATGCGTGTACAGAAACGATTCTTCATGGTGCGCCAAACACCATTTGGCCATGATCGAACCACCGCGCGAGACGATGCCGGTCAAACGCTTGGCGGTCAGCGGCACATAGCGCAGCAACACGCCGGCGTGGATGGTGAAATAATCGACGCCTTGCTCGGCTTGCTCAATTAACGTATCGCGGAAAATTTCCCAGGTTAAATCTTCGGCCTTGCCGTTGACTTTTTCCAACGCCTGATAAATCGGCACGGTGCCAATCGGCACGGGCGAATTACGGATAATCCATTCGCGTGTTTCGTGAATATGCTTACCAGTGGACAAATCCATCACCGTATCGCCGCCCCAGCGAATCGACCAGGTCATTTTTTCGACTTCTTCACCAATCGAAGAAGTGACCGCCGAATTGCCGATATTGGCGTTGATTTTGACCAAGAAATTGCGCCCGATAATCATCGGTTCAACTTCCGGGTGATTGATATTGGCGGGGATAATCGCACGACCGCTGGCCACTTCAGCGCGCACGAATTCGGGCGTAATTTCATCCGGAATGCGCGCGCCCATCGGCTGACCAGGGTGTTGGCGGCCCATTAAATCGGCCAGACGTTGACCCATGGGGCCGGAATTTTTCAGCGAAGCCAAATATTCTTTGCGCTGCATGTTTTCACGGATGGCGATGTATTCCATTTCCGGGGTGATGATGCCTTGCCGCGCGTAATGCATTTGCGAGACGTTTTTGCCCGCCTTGGCGCGCCGTGGTTTACGGTGCAGATTAAAGCGCAATTCGGCCAATTTGGCATCATCCAGCCGCTCTTGACCATAGGCCGAACTGGGGCCGGTCAATTCTTCGGTATCGTCGCGCTCCAAAATCCAGGGCAGGCGCGGTGTGGTCAAGCCCGAGCGGATATCAATTGTGGCGTTGGGGTCGGTGTAAGGGCCGGAACAATCATAAACATAGATGGGTG
>JBKJLF010000365.1:0-7938 GCA_046597185.1 Burkholderiaceae bacterium
CTTTTTCAAGGCTTCAAAACCAAAATTGCGCAAAGCTTCATCATTGAGGCCAAACGACGCATCCCGTCCAAAAATAAAGGGGGCTTGCTGTACATGCCCACCATTACTACCAAACACGGCGTAACCTCGCCCTTGCGGCGATAATTGACTACTTGGGCCAGCATGAACGAAGTTGACGAAGAGATCCAGCTCACCATCATACCCGCCACCACCAAACATCATGGATTTTTGGTTCCAAACAGTGGGCAAGTGCAATTGGAAACTGATATTCGGCGCATTCGGATCAATTGGTTTGATGTCACCATACACCTTACAATATTCACCCAAAGCCTGCGCGCCACTACCCGCTGCAGGCACCATTTGGGCACTGCTAACATTGGCCCCGTTGGTTGGCAAACCGATTAAGTTGGGCACAACTGTGAATGAATTTAGCTGATTGCATGTCAGACCCCGGGCCAATGCATGGCCAGGTGACACACTCATCACCATACCCAATGCGCCAGACAAAACGAGTTTTTGCAAATGTGAGAATTTACTGATTTTCATAACATTACCTCTTATTGTTTATTTTATTAAGGTCATGCTGGTTGGCCCAATTGCAGCCCGTGCGCTACCAATTTATTTTTAAATTATTAATTATTAATAAATTAGCAAATCCAACCAGCTTCAGCGCACTTCAGCCAGCAATGTGTTTTGGTATTTCAATTTTTTGGTGCTACAGCTCTAATTTACTCGATTTTTTGTTGATGTCAAGCACTAATTTACACAGAGCAACTAATTGCCGTAAAAAAAACACCTCCCCCTGTCTGAGCAATTTTACCCTCCCGTAACCGGAGGAAAGAAGGCCACTTCGCCACTATCGGTTAATTTTTTTTCCCCATCACAAACCACATGATTGAGCGCAATGCGCAAGGCGCGCTGATCAGCCAAGGCCTGTTGCCACGCGCCGCCACGCGCTTGCAAAAACCGCCTGAGCTGGCCTGTGCTAGCAACTTCCGGTGGTAGTTCCAGACTTTCGCCAGCCACCCCAACCGCCTCGCGCAAGCTGGCGAAATAGCGAATTTCCACTTTCAAAATAATACCTCATTAAACGGAATAAACTTCACGCTATCCCCTTTCGCAATCGCCTGCCCTGACGGGTTATCGACAATACCATCACCCCACACGGTGGAAGTGAGTACACCTGACCCTTGATTCGGGAATAAATCCAAGCCACCTTCGGCATTGATTTTGACACGCAAAAATTCATTGCGCCGATCCGGTTTGGGCCAGTTAAAATCGGCCCTCATCGCATATTTTTTCGGGGTCACGTCTTGCGCGCCCAACACTCCTGCGACACCTGTAACGCCTTGCATGCGTAAAATAAACGGCCGCACAAATAACATAAAAGTGATCAGGCAAGACACTGGATTACCTGGCAGGCCAATGAAAAAACTGTCCCCAGGCTGATCCTGATTAGCAGCATCCGCCTGAGGGGTCTTGCGCACCTCGCCAAAAGCCAGGGGTTTGCCGGGCTTGATCGCAATTTGCCACAGGTTCAAGCGCCCTTCTGCCTCCACCGCCGGTTTGATATGGTCTTCTTCCCCAACCGAAACCCCACCCGAGGTAATGATTAAATCATGCCCTTGGGCTGCCCGGCGCAAGGCCAGTTTGGTCGCTTCCAGGGTATCAGGGACGATGCCAAAATCAGTGACCTGACACCCCAGGTTTTCCAGTAAAGCACGCAAAATAAAACGATTCGAATTGTAAATGGCACCCGGCCGCAAGGCTTCGCCCGGCATGGCCAGTTCGTCACCGGTGAAAAATACCGCCACCTGCAAACGCGGCCTGACACGCAGTTCGGCCAAACCCACCGAGGCTGCCAAACCCAATTGAGGGGCCCGCAAACGTGTCCCCATTGCCAGGATTTCACTACCAGCAACAATATCTTCCCCCGCGCGCCGTATCCATTCGCCACTTTGTGGTTGATGCCCGATCACAACGAATTCACCATCGACCTGACATACTTCCTGCATCACCACCGCATCCGCCCCCGGCGGTATCATTGCGCCAGTAAAAATACGCGCGCAGCAGCCGGGTTCCAAAAAACTGCCAACCTGCCCGGCAGGAATGCGCTGGCTTAAGCGCAAGCGCGCATTACCGCCGACACAATCAGCGGCGCGCACCGCATAGCCATCCATTTGGGTATTGTCGGCGGGGGGTACATTTAATTGCGACACTTCGCCACGCGCCAGGATGCGCCCGTTGGCCTCCAGTGTTGGCACACACTCATGACCTATTAAGGGGCGCACGGCAGCCAGCAATTGATTTAAAGCCTGTTCTTTACTGAGCATCGGGGGAAATTTTTTATCGCTCATTGGGCTGGTGCTTGGTCAAGGTGACTTTGAATATAGTGTTTGATTGCATTGCTGTCGGCATCCATCACGTCAAAGCGTTGCGGCAACGTCTCCAAATCGGCAAAGCCTGCAGGGCGCTCGGCATCACAGCCCAAGGCTTCCCGAATGGTATCGTTAAATTTGGTCGGCAAGGCGGTTTCCAGCACAATCATGGGCACGCCATCGACCAAAAATTCCTCAGCCACTTTCAAGCCATCTGCAGTGTGCGGATCAACCACGATGCCATATTCGTGCTGCACGCGCCGGATGGTATCGAGCCTGTCCTGATGCGTTGATTTTCCCGATTGAAAGCCAAATTGCGCGATTTTTGCAAACTCATCGCCATCACTACCCGCTTGTCCGGATAAATCAAAACCGCCTTTGCTTTCCACTTGCTGGAACAAGGCTTTGACGCGTGCGCCGTCGCGCCCCAACAAATCGAATATAAAGCGCTCAAAATTGGAGGCTTTGGAAATATCCATCGATGGACTGCTGGTATGCCAGGTTTCTTCCGATGCGCGCACCCGATACACCCCGGTCGTAAAGAAATCGTGCAAGACATCGTTTTCATTGGTGGCGACCACCAATTTGTCGATCGGCAAACCCATCATGCGCGCGATGTGGCCAGCGCAAATATTGCCAAAATTTCCCGAAGGCACGGTGAACGATACTTTTTGAGGGCCACCAGCCGCAGTGCTACTGGTGGTGGCCGCCAAATAGCCACGGAAGTAATACACCACCTGCGCCACAATCCGCGCCCAGTTGATGGAATTGACCGTGCCGATGCGGTATTGGGTTTTGAAGGGCAAATCATTGGAAACGGCTTTTACCATGTCCTGGCAATCATCAAACACGCCTTTGACGGCAATATTGTGGATGTTTTGCTCTTGCAGGCTAAACATTTGCGCGGTTTGAAAAGCGCTCATTTTTTGATGCGGTGACAGCATGAAGACGCGAATGCCACGCTTGCCGCGCATGGCGTATTCGGCGGCGCTACCGGTATCACCCGAAGTCGCACCTAAAATATTGAGTTCCTGCTGATGTTTGTCCAGCGTGTATTCAAACAAATTACCCAGCAATTGCATCGCCATGTCTTTAAATGCCAGGGTCGGGCCATTCGACAAACCTTGCAAAAACAGTGTTTTGCCGATGGATTTGTCTGCGGTTTTAGCTTGAACATTCGCTTGATCATGCCGCAATACCCGTAGCGGGGTAATTTGGCTCGCGTCTTCATCCGGGCGAGCATTGCAATACACCTCGGTGCGATAGGTGCGCAAGACCAGGTTATGCAAATCCTCTTCAGCAATATCGGTGGCAAACTTGCGTAAAATTTGAAACGCCAATTCGGCATAGGAAAGGCTACGCCAGGCATCGAGTTCGGCAGCACTTACTTGGGGGTAGCTTTGCGGCAAATACAGGCCGCCGTCATCGGCCAGGCCAGCCAGAAGAATATCGGAAAAAGATGCGGTGGCAGCGGTGGCAGCAGTAGTAGCAATAGCGCGAGTAGACAAATAGTGCATAGAGGGTGGCTTCACGTCGGGTCTGGGGGCAAAAAACAGGCTGCACCAACGGTGCAACCCGGACTCAAGGCCACTATTATAAATCGCAGCGCACAATTCTGCGCACAATAACGAAATTTACCTGCCGGGTTGCGTTCTGGATTGCCTGCAAGGTTGGCTGTCGGCGGACCTAACAGGCAGCATGGTTCACCGTAATAACATGGATCGCCAAGCCGCCAAGCGAAGTTTCTTTATATTTGGCTTGCATATCGGCACCAGTTTGGCGCATGGTTTCAATTACTTCATCCAAACTCACGAAGTGCGAGCCATCCCCTTGCAAAGCCAGCGATGCCGCTGTAATCGCTTTGACCGCGCCCATGCCATTGCGTTCGATGCAGGGAATTTGCACCAGACCACCAATGGGGTCGCAAGTCATACCCAAATGGTGTTCGATGCCAATTTCAGCGGCATTTTCGATGCGTTCATTACAGCCACCAAGGGCCGCTACCAGGCCCGCTGCCGCCATCGCGCAAGCTACGCCCACTTCGCCTTGGCAACCAATTTCAGCACCGGAAATCGAAGCATTGCGCTTACAGAGCATGCCAATTGCGGCGGCCGTCAATAAAAAGTCGCGCACGCCACGCACCGGGTCGGACGGTTTGCAATCCTCGGCATAATAGCGCAATACCGCAGGAATAATACCGGCAGCGCCGTTGGTGGGGGCCGTTACCACGCGCCCGCCAGCGGCATTTTCTTCATTCACCGCCATGGCATACAAACTGACGCGGTGCATCGCATCATGCGGCAAGCCATTGGTAATGGCATGCGCACCACGCCACAGCGTTGCCGCACGCCGTTTTACCTTTAAGCCACCGGGCAATTCGCCATCCAACTGCAAACCAATGGCGATACATTCATGCATCACTTGCCAGATTTGATCGAGGCCTTGATCGAGTTCATCCCTTGCAAGCTGTACGCATTCATTGGCACGCATCATGGCGGGAATACTCAAACCGGTGCGCTGGCCATGGGCCAGTAATTCAGCCATGCTATCGAAGGGATAAGGTTTCGCAGCGGATTCATCAGGCAAAACAGGCTCGTCAACTGTTTGCAACCCGTTTTTCAATTCATTTTCAGCCACAATAAAGCCGCCACCGACGGAATAAAACACTTGTTCGCACACGCTGCCGTCGCGCCGTTCCAAGCTGCAGCGCATGCCATTCGGGTGGCCGGGCAAGCTTTCTTGCTTATGCCAGAGCAAATCACGCTCGATGTCAAATGGCACACAATGTTGCCCCAGTAAATTCAATTGACACGTGCTTTTTAATAATGCCAACTTGGCTGGCACACTCAAGGGGTCGATTTGCCTCGGTGTTTCGCCCATCAAGCCCATTAACACCGCCATATCGGTGCCATGCCCGACACCGGTTAAAGCCAGG
The DNA here is from genome assembly GCA_046597185.1 of Burkholderiaceae bacterium. Classification (GTDB taxonomy): domain Bacteria; phylum Pseudomonadota; class Gammaproteobacteria; order Burkholderiales; family Burkholderiaceae_D; genus CAMBDR01. The sequence goes on from JBKJLF010000365.1 coordinate 5,314, forward strand.
GAACCATATAACGCAACCTGTACTTTCACCACCTGCTGCATATCGCCGCCTTCCAACAAAAAGCGGCGCGCTGCCACCATGGGGCCTACCGTATGCGAGCTGGACGGCCCGATGCCGATTTTAAATAAATCAAATACGCTCGTGTCCATTACCGTCTCTTTTAATTTAAATTTGATTTTTATTTTTTTTATTTTTTTGATTGACTTTGATTTTCTCTGATGATTTCTATCAGGCATCAAGGCTTTGGACTACATCGAGCTGGCAGCAATATTGATATTTTTCAACATATCTTGCACCATCTGCGCCAAACCCACTTCCGCACGCCAGCCCCAATCGGCATGGGCCACACTGTCGTCCAAGCTTTGCGGCCAAGTTGCGGCAATGGCCTGACGTGAATCCGGCGCATAACTGATCGCAAAATCGGGAATCTGTGCAGAAATGGCTGCCGCCAATTCACGCGGGTTAAAACTCAAACCGGCGATATTATACGAAGAACGAATTTTCACCTGGTGCGTGGGTGCATCCATCAGGTCGATGGTGGCGCGAATCGCATCGGGCATATAAATCATGGGCAAACTCGTTTCCGCTTCCAAAAAGCAGGAATAGACTTGTTTTTTGAGCGCCGCGTAAAAAATGGCGATGGCATAATCGGTGGTGCCACCGCCAGGAGGCGATTTATAACTGATAATGCCGGGATAGCGAATCGAGCGCACATCGACCCCGTATTTCAAGAAGTAATACTCACACAAACGCTCGCCCGCAAGTTTGCTGATGCCATAGATGGTGGTGGGGTCCATCACGGTCATTTGCGGCGTCATCTGTGCTGGCGTATTCGGGCCAAACGCCGCAATCGACGATGGCCAAAATACCCGTAAGGGCTTACCCGCATCCGTGCGCTCACGCGCCACTTCAAGGATGTTGATCAGCCCGTCCATATTCAGCGTCCAGGCTTTGAGCGGCATTTGCTCACCGGTCGCCGATAACAAAGCCGCCAGTTGGTAGACTTGGGTGATGTCGTACTCCTCCACCACCCGCATCAAGGCATTCCGGTCCAGTACATCCAGTTGTTGATAACGGCTGGCAGCAACCATATTTTCCATGCCGATATCCGAAGCAATCACTTGATCAGCACTATGTTGTACCGCCAAAGCACTAACCAATTCACTACCAATTTGCCCGTTTGCACCAATGACCAGAATACGCTCCATATTTTTCCTCCGTTAGCCTTTCAATACTCCCAATTCATGCCCTGCTTGCACAAAAGCACCCAAAACTTTATCCAACTGTTCCAACGTATGCGCTGCCGACAATTGCACCCGCACCCGCGCTTGACCCATAGGCACCACCGGATAGAAAAAGCCCGGTGCAAAAATACCCAGTTCTGCCAGACGTTGCGAGAATTTTTGCGCCAATTGCGCATCAAACAACATCACTGCCACGATAGGATGCAAACCTGGCTTCAGGGTGAAACCCAATTGGCCGATTTTGCGGCGGAAATACGTGGTATTGGCCAGCAAACGATCACGCAATTCAGTCGATTTCACCAACCGCTCCAACACCGCTACCGATGCACCGGCAATACTTGGTGCCAGCGTGTTAGAAAACAGATAAGGCCGCGATTTTTGCCGCAACACATCAATCACTTCTTTACGAGCCGCAGTAAAACCGCCCATTGCACCACCCAAAGCCTTGCCCAGGGTGCCGGTAATGATATCCACCCGGCCCATCACACCATGGTGCTCGTGCGTACCGCGACCATGCGTACCCATAAAGCCCGTACCGTGACAGTCATCCATCATCACCAAAGCGCCGTGTTTTTCAGCCAAATCACAAATCTTGTCCAATTGCGCCACGGTACCATCCATCGAGAAGACGCCATCGGTCACGATCAATTTATGGCGTTTGCCAGAACCGGCTGCGGTTTGCAGTTGCAATTCCAAATCAGCCATATCGTTGTGACGATAGCGATAACGACCCGCTTTACACATACGGATGCCATCAATAATCGATGCATGGTTTAAGCTATCAGAGATGATGGCGTCCTGCTCATCAAATAATGGCTCAAACAAGCCGCCATTGGCATCGAAGGCGGAAGCGTACAACATCGTGTCTTCCATGCCCAAAAATTCAGACAAGGCTTTTTCCAATTGCTTATGCACGGTTTGTGTGCCACAAATAAAACGCACCGAAGACAAACCATAACCATATTTTTCAATGGCAGCAATCGCAGCCCGCGCCGTATTTTGATCACCCGACAAACCCAAATAGTTGTTGGCGCACATATTAATTAAGGTGCGGCCATCGTCCAGTGTCACTTCAGAACCCTGACGCGAGGAAATAACCCGTTCCGCCTTGTACAAACCTTGTTGTTTCAAGGTGTTGATGCCTTCTTTCAAGCCATTAAAAAATGCTTGTTTTTGCTCAGTATTACCATTCATCGCTATCCTCGCTTGGAGTTAAATACCTTGTTTAATCAGTTCAATCACTTGAACTACCAAAAAGCGCCACAAAGAAGCGGCACCCCTAAAATTTCTACAAGTATGACAGATCACGACGCCTTATTCACTTTATCAGAGCGCTCATGCCACTCATAACACTATGCCAATTGGGGGATTTTATCTGTTA
>JBKJLF010000476.1:0-8635 GCA_046597185.1 Burkholderiaceae bacterium
GACCCATCCGAAATTGCTGGAGAGGCGACGCGAAGTGCTCAATATCTGGCTCACGGGTTCGTCTGAAGTGGAATGCGAGCCGAAATGATGGCCACCGCATCTGCGACCGCATCTACGACCGGGCGGCGCGTCTTCGTACATGGCGTGGGGGCGATTACGGCGCTTGGGCCAGACTGGGCCAGCACCCGTGCTGCCCTGCTGGCGGGCCGCAGCGCGATTGCGCCCGTGCCGTGCCTGGCTGATGGCGGGTTTGATGTGCGCGGCTTTCCCAGTACCGTGGCGGCGGCAATCCGCAATTTTCACCATACCGGCGAACGCCGCCTGGCCCTGGTGCAAGCGGCCGCGCGCGAAGCGTTTGCCAATACCCAATGGGCCGATGGGGCCGCGCATGATTTGCTGAGTGGAACCCATACGCCGCCCGTCTGGCCAGACGCTACCCGGGTCGGTATTTTTCTGGGCGTAGAATCGGGGCGCGCGCCCTTTGCCACCCTGCATGCCCTGACGCGCGCCGCCGGCGCAGTCGTGTCGCAACTTGCAGAGCCAACCACAGCGCAAACTACAGCGCAAACTACAGCGCAAACTACAGCGCAAACCGCGCACCCATTCAATCATCAGCAATTCGGCTTGCATGCGCGCCCTTTGGCCACCCAATTTGATGCTTCCATCATTTCACCAGCGGCGGTAAGCTCGGTGTTGGCGCGTGAATATGGTGCACACGGCCCGGTGCAAACCCTGTCGCTGGCGTGTTCTTCTTCGGCGGCGGCCTTGGCCGAAGCGGCGCGGGCGATACGCCTTGGTGTTTGCGATGTGGCACTGGCCGGCGGTGTCGGGGCCGATGTGGATGCCTTGATGCTGGCCGGATTTGGCAAGCTGGGCGCACTCAGCGAGCGCGGCCATTCCTGCCCGTTTGATGTGCGGCGCGATGGTTTTGTGGTGGGCGAGGGCGCGGCCATGGTGTGGCTGTCGCACCAGCCACCCCGGCAAACCAAGCCGGGCGAACCCTTTGTTGAAATGGCCGGGGAAGGGCGCAGCCTGGACGCCTGGCATTTAACCGCGCCGGAACCGGGAGGGCGGGGCATCCGGCTGGCGATGCAAACGGCGCTGCGCAATGCCGGGGTGGATGCGGTGGATTATATTCAGGCGCATGGCACCTCCACCCCTTTAAACGATGCGGTGGAAGCGGTGGCCTTGCAACAGGTATTTGGCCAGCGTCTGGCGCGTGCGCATGTCAGCTCGGTCAAGGGTGCGCTCGGGCATTGGGTGGCGGGCGCGGGCGCGCTCGGGTTTGTGTGTGCGTATGGCGCGCTGCAAGAGGGGCTGATGCCACCGACCGCCAATTTGCATCAACCCGACCCGGCTTGCGATTTACCGCATATTTTGCACAGCGCCCTGCGCAAAGACTGCGAGTTGGCGCTGGTGAATGCGTTTGCCTTTGGCGGGGCCAATTGCAGCCTGGTTTTGCGGCGCTGCACAGGGTGAAAGGCATGAACAGCATAAGCAGCATGAATAGTTTGAACGCGCCAGTGTATATTGTCGGCGCGGCGGCACTCTCTGCTTTTGGTTGCGGCTGGCGCGGCCTGGGGCAGGCTTTGCTGCAACAGCAACCCGGCTTTGCGCCCGCGCGCCAGTTAGCCCAATCGCATGGCGAAGTGCTGGCCTCGGAAGTGCCGCCTTTGCCCTCTGGCATGGATGTCGAAGCGCGTGCTCGAAAATTGATGGCTTATCCGGCGCGCTTGGCCGCCATTGCCTTGCATCAGGCTTTATTGGATGCGGGATGGTTGTCCCCGGAGCATAAACCCGCTGCGGCCCCGGAGCATAAACCTGCGGCGGCGGATGGCTTTGACGATATCGCCATGTTTTTGGGGGTAGGGGCCTCCGGTGCCGCCATGTCGGAATTAACCGCCATGCTGGCCGCTAGCATCAGCGCGCAGCAATTTTGCCTGCAACGCTTTGGTAGCGCCGGTTTGGCTGCCTGCAACCCGCTGTTTGCGTTTCAACTGATGAATAATTTTACCCTGTGCCACGGCGCTATTTTGCAGGGCATAGGCGGGGCCAACAGCGCTTTTTATTCGCGCGGCACGGGCACGGTGGCGGCGCTGGCAGAAGCGCAGTATTTGCTGGCATCTGGTCAGGCAGAGCGGGCCTTGGCGGGCGGGGCGGATTCTGCTTTGCACCCGGTTAGCTATGATCAATTGCTACGCGAAGGCTATGTCAGCCAGGGCTGGGTGCCGGGTGAAGGGGCGGCGCTGCTGGCTTTGTCGGCGCAACCCAAACATGCTTTGGCGCAGTTGGGGCGGGTGGAATTTTTCAGTGCCCAAGCCTGGTCGGATGCGTCGAATGACGCTCTGGCGCAGATCCGGCAACGCTGGCTTACTGCGTTCAAGCCATCGGATGTCGTCGTCATCGCGCCCTGGGGTGCGCCTGCGCGTGAGCAGTTGCTGGCGCTGTGCCAATTGCCTGCTTCACCCGCTTGCGGCTTTCTTGATATCAGTTGCGCTTTGGGTGATGCGCTGGCCGCCAGCCCGGCGCTGGCCTCTACAGCCGCGCTGGATTTGCTGGGCTGGCCCGATTGCGCAGGCCGCATGCGCTACCAGCGCGCCATTATTTTGAGCTGCGGCATCGACGGTGGCCTGGGTTTGGTAGAAATTTGCCGGGTGGGGGATGCACCATGAGAGCGGTGGTGATTAGTGGCGTGGGCGCGGTTTCTGCCTTTGGTTTGGGTAGTGGCGCTTTGTTTGACGGCTTGCGTGACGGGCGTAACGCCATCAGCCGGATTCAATCGTTTGATGCGAGCGCCTTCCCGAGCCAAATCGCGGGCGAAGTCAACCAGGCCATTGCCTTGCAGGATATGGATAAATTGGATTTGGGCGGCTTGCCCGACGCGGCGGCGGGGGTGATCGAGCAGTTTGGCAAGCAGGGCGCATGGCGGGATCGCAAAGTGGTGTTTGGTTTGCTGGCGGCGCTGGAAGCGTGGTGTATGGCGGGTTGCGGGGCAGCCGAATCTAAGGCAGGGCTGGCGATGGGGCTGGCGATGGGGCTGGTGATGGGACTGGGTTTGGAGCAGGCGTTTCTGGATGATTTTGCGCCGATTTTTGAGAATCAGAAAATAGCGTGGCAACAGCATGAAGCAGGCTTGCACAGTCCCCCGATTCGTTACCGCAGCGATGTCGATTTATGCGCGCAAATTCTGACCCGGCTATTGCGCCTGCGCGGCCCGAATCTGGTCAATGCATCGGCCTGCGCAGCGGGCGGCTTGGCGCTGGCGCAAGCGGCGGCGTATATTGAACGCGGTGCGGCAGATATGATTTTGTGCGGTGCCGCCGATTCCATGGTCAACCCCTTTGGTTTGGGTGGTATGAGTCGCCTGGGCGCACCGTCGCCGCGCAATACGCCAGACGCTTGCCGCCCCTTCGATTGTCGGCGTGACGGCCTGGTCATCGGTGAAGGGGCCGCCATGTTTGTGCTGGAAGAGGCGTCGCACGCACTGGCGCGCGGGGTGCGGCCACTGGCGCGCGTGCTCGGCTACGGCAGCACGCAAGACGGCTACCGCGTCACCGCACCGCGCCCGGACGGCAGCGCCGCCGCGCGCGCCATGCAGCAAGCGCTCACGCGGGCGCGGCTGGGGCCGGGTGAGATTGGCTATATCAACGCCCATGGCACTGGCACCCCGTTAAACGATGTGGCCGAAGCGCGCGCCATTCGCAGCGTATTTGGCAAGCATGCCGATCATTTGCCCGTCAGTTCAATCAAGGGCGCACTTGGGCATTTGATGGCGGCATCGGGCGCGATTGAAGCGGCCGCTTGCTTGTTGCCGCTGATGCCGCAGCAGCTTCAGTCTCAATTTCCACCCGTGTTGCCGGGCACTGCACATCACCAACAGCTCGCCCCGCTGTGCGAGATTTGCGTCATCGGCGAAACCCCGCAAGCGGCCAAGGTAGATGCGGTGTTATCGAATTCGTTTGGTTTTGGCGGGCAAAATGTGGCCCTGATTTTGGGCCGATGGGGGTAATGACGATGACGGATATGAGCGCAATGACTGACGCTGCAGCAATCACAGCCTGGGCCTGGCGCACCCCACTGGGCAGTGGCGATTTGGTCATGCCGCGCTTATTGTTGGGTGAACGGGCAGCGCGCCCGAATGCGCGCTTTGATACCAGCAGCTACGCCGCCAGTTTGGGCTGCGCCATTTTGCAGCCGCCGCAAACCAATCGCAATCGCCGTTTTTTGCGCCGTATGGGGTGTTACGCGGTGGAAGTGGCGCGCGAAGCGTATGCGGCATGGCAAGAGCGTCAAGGCGCGCAGGCTGGTGATGTGGGCGACCCGGCTGGCGAGCCGGATGGTGAGAGGATAGGCTTATTTTTCGGTTACGGCGGCTTACGCGCCCATTGGGATGAATTAATGCCGGCCTTTGCCGGGCAAAACGCCGATGGTGAAGGCGCATGGCAGCGCGGCTTAACGCTCTTGCACCCGCACTGGATGTTGCAACATTTATCGAATAATGCGCATGCAGTGGCCGCGCAAGAACTGGGTGCGCGCGGCGAGGGCGCAACCTTTGGCGGAGCCAATGCCGGTGCGCAAGCGCTATCGGCAGCGCTGCGCTCCTTGGCAGCGGGCGCGGTGGATGTGGCGCTGGTGGTGGCTTACGATAGTTTGAATGAACCGGAAACCCTGGTCGAACTGGCCGAGCGCCATTTACTCAATTGCCACGGTGGCGATTATGCCGCACCCTATGATCTGGCGGCGCAAGGGTTTGTGCCGGGCGAAGCGGCGGCAGCGCTGGTATTGCAGCGCCGCGCCGACGCCAAACAGCCGCTCGGCGTTGTGCAGGCGCGCGACGGGGCCGATGGCGAAAACGGCCTCGCCCACTGCGCCACCTTGGCGCGTTTGGCGGCCAGCCTGGCGCAAGCGGGTGATGCAGTTGATGGCGCGGGCATGGCGCAAGTGGGCTATGATTTGGCCGAGCGCGAAGCCCTGGCGCTGGCGGTGGGTGCGGATGCACCGCTTACCTGCGTCAGTAGCGCGCTGGGCCATTGCGGCGCAGCCACTGCCGTGGTGCAAAGCATTGCCTTGCTCCAGTGCCTGCAACAACAAATATTAGCGCCGATCGCCGGTTTGCAGCATGCCAGCCCAGGGCCGTTGCAAGCGGTGCTGGATGCACACCATTTTGTCGGGCAAGCCGCAATCGGCTTATCAACGGGTACGCCCGGTTTGGCTGGTGTGATTCGGGTTGCCCTGTAATTTAGTGCGATGTAATGTGAGGAAATAGTATGAATGCTGATAACGAAAACCGCATCGATCAACAAAGTATTTTTGACTGGATGCTAAGCCGCCACAGTGTGCGCAACTTCACTGCCCAGTGCGTGGAGCGCGCCACGCTGGAGATGTTGCTACACGCCGCCACCAGCGCGCCATCACCCACCAATCGCCAGCCGTGGCGCTTTGCGGTCGTCACGGCACCCGGCTTGCGCCAGCAAATTGTCAGCCATATCGCAGGGCGGGCAGAAGAAATGAAAGCCATCATCCGGCGCGGCCACCATGCGGATGAATATGCCAATTATGGCGACTTCTTCCACGAACCTTTGGCCAGCGCGGCGGTGATCATCGTGCCACAATATCGCGAATATCCCGATTTAATGGCCAACTTGCTCGCCTCCGGCGGGGCCGACCCGGCGCAGTTTTCCACGGCTGCCAGCATGCAGGCCGAACTGTGCGCCACCAGTGGCGCGGTCATGAATCTGTTATTGCAAGCCCACGCCTGTGGCCTGGGTGCCTGCTGGATGGCTGGCCCCATGATTGCACGGGACGAAATCTCCCGTTTATTGGCCATAACCGAACCCTGGCGCATGTTGGGTGCCATTGCGCTGGGCTACCCCGCGCCGCCCTTGCCACAAGCCAAACCGCGTAAGGCTCTGGACAAGGTGGTGCAGTGGTTTGAAATAGCGTAGCCACGGGGTAACAATACAGACCCAATATTTTTGATGTGTAACTTTATTTATTCGTATAGCCATTGTATGACTGATCCAGCCTTATTCAAAACTTGAAGTGTGGCTGCGCCACCATTGCCAAGAATAATGTAGTAAATGCCTTTACTGTGGTTGACCCGCACAATGCTTTCAAAACCATCTTCAGAGCCAGTATGGGCAAAAAGCGAGAATACGGGGCTGTTCTTTTGCACATACCAGCCATAACCATAGAATTCACCAGTGCTTGCCAGTACTGGCCAAGCTGACTGAGGACTGGTCATGGCGCGTAATGTCTCGAAAGAAACAAGCTTGCCTGAAAGCAGGTCATGCATCAGGCGATTCATATCGGCAACGCTACTGAGTACTCCCAGAGCGCCATAGGTCGCAAAAGTAGCGCCAAATACTTTGGTTGTCTTGCCAAAGTTGAGCGCACGCTCGACTCCCTTCCTGGGTGGGCTACCAATCACATACGATGAATGCATCCCCACAGGGGCAAAAATATTCTCTTGCAAGTAACCAGCATAACTTGTGCCACCCGCACGGCCAATAATTTCGGCCAACAGGACGTAATTAGTATTGCTGTAACCCCCACCCAAACCGGGTGCAAAGTTCAATTTGCCATCCGCACTGAACCGTTGGATTAACTCCTTATTGGTAACGCCATCGAGCGTCAAGAACTGTGCGGCAGTCAGATTGGAAATTGGATCGGGTATCCCGGATTGATGCGTTAACAAATGGCGCACGGTTATTTCTGCCCACGATGGTGGGAGTTCCGGCAACCATTTTAAAACCGGATCATTGAGGGATAAGCGCTGCTTTTCTACTAACTGCATTACCGCAATGGCGGTAATTGGCTTGGTCACGGAAGCCAACTCAAATGCGGTATGCTCGTCAATCGATATACCTTGATTGATATCGGCCATACCCTTGCTACGCTGATAAATTACCTGGCCATCTTGCGCCACAATAATCGCAACGCCAGGTTTGGCTGCATCAATCTGTTTGGCCAAAATCTCATCAATGCGCGCCGCCAAGAAAGCTTGCTTGTCGGCGGAGGTGGCAAATTGTGGCACTGGTATGGTGGTGCTACAGGCTGACAAGCCCAGGATCAGCAATAACGCCAAGCAAATTTTAATCGCTTGTATGCTCGGCTGGCGATTCAATAGTCTTGCCATATTTTCTCTCCTCCCGTTTCAATCATGAATCGTCTTACTCATACAGAGGCCGGATTACATTGAGTGCCGAATCAATCACGCGCTGAGTAGTCTCACCGCCATTGCTAAGGATAACGTAATAAATACCTCTGGCTTTGTTGATACGCAGCAAGGAGCGATATCCATCCAGCAAGCCAGTATGCGCAAACAGTGAGATCGGCTGACTATTTGGTTGCAAAAACCAGCCATAGCCATAATATTCACCAGTAGTATTAAGCACCGGGGAGATCGACTGCGGCCCAGTCATACTGGCCAATGTTTCTGTCGATACCAGCTTGCCTGTCAGTAAGCTTTTGGTAAAAAGGTTGATATCTGCAACACTACTATGTATGCCAATCGCGCCAACTGTAGCGGAGTTAATGCCATACACTTTAGCTGATTGCGCCTGATTGAGTGCAATCGTCACACCGACTGGCGCGTTCGCACCGATTGCGAAGGATGAACGCATGCTCGTCGGAGTAAAGATGTTGTCTTGTAAATATTGAGCGTACGTTTTCCCGGAAGCACGGGCAATGATTTCGGCCAAAATCACATAATTGGTATTACTATAATCCCCCGCTGTACCAGGATTAAAATTGAGTTGCTCATTGCTTGCGAAACGCTGGAGTAGCGCACGATTGTCCACGCCGTCCAATGCCATAACCTGAGTGGCCGAAATATTGGAAAAATAATCGGGAATCCCGGTCTGATGTGAAAGCAATTGATGGATTGTCATTTTTGACCAACTTGCAGGTAGTTCCGGCACCCACTTCAAGACGGAGTCGTTAAGTGAAAGCAACTGCCGTTCTTTTAGCTGCATGATGGCAACGGCGGTAATCGGTTTGGCGACCGACGCCAATTCAAATGCAGTATTTTCGGTGATCGCTTCGCGCCGGCTCAGATCGGCCATCCCAAGGCTACGGCTATAAATAACATTGTCATCCTTGACCACTAAAATCGATACACCGGGCTGGTCTGCTGTTTGCTGTTTGGCCAGAATATTGTCCAGCGCCGATACCAAATACGCCTTTTTATCTTCTGGCGACGAAGGCAAAGGACCTATGGAAGAACCACCGCCACCACAAGCGGCCAAACTCATCAAAAGTATCAATCCCAATGCAAACCTTCTGACGTGGGCACCGGCAAGGCCGCGAAAACTGTCCATTTCTCATTTTCCCTTCATGTATAAATTAAAATGTGTGCCATTATACCTAAGTTGGTAATGCCACGTGATCTGCAGATTTTGGTTTCGTGTTTAGCGGTGGATGTAATTCCAACACCTGATCGACAATATTTTCAAACGCCGAACCATGCGTAACCAACAAGACTGTACAGCGACCTTTGAGGCGCGCCAGGTAGAGCAGCAAATTGTCCAGGGATTCTAGATCCAGATTATTCTCTGGTTCATCCAGGACCAAAATGGTTGGGCGATTAACCACCGCCCTCAGCAATGCAATTTTTTGTTTTTGCCCACCCGAA
>JBKJLF010000267.1:0-10645 GCA_046597185.1 Burkholderiaceae bacterium
CCAAGAGATAAGCTGCCATTTTATGGCAGCGTCCGGGCCACCCGAAGCCCAATACGATCGTCACGGTACTCGGGCGCAAGGCCGCTGTAACGGTGGGGGCCGGAAGCGATATAGTCCCACGACTCGCGCCACGCATACTTGCGCGCCAGGGCTTGCATGCGCGCGGCCAAGGTATCGGCCAGCGCCTGATTCACAATCAAACCATTTTACTGCAAGTCGCAATTTTGCAACACTTCCAGCAGTGTAGCGGTAAATAAGCCATGCTCAAACTGAGGTAATTCTTCCGCCCGCTCTTGATCCAGACAAGAATTCAAAATCGCCAGCGGCGCATCCGGCGGCGATATTTCCGCTACCTCACCCTGCCGTTTGCGCCCAAACGCCAGCGCCCGATACACCGCATCACCCTCAAAACTCGCGCCCGCCGCCGCATCACCCCGGCTGGCAATTTCGGCCTCCAACGGCAAACGGCAAGCATCAAAAATAAACACCCGCTGCACGCCCAGCCACGCATCCGTATGCGCGATCAGCGCTTCACACCATGAAACATCTACCGCATCACAAAAATAAGCAATGTACTTAGTGATGGATTAAACATTTCCAAAAAGAAAGATGCTTTCACCACACAAAAAATATTTTTGCCAACAACCCTTAAGTTATATCAAGCCCTGCCGTTAATTACCTCGACTGCGGCTAATTCGTCCGCTCGCTTGGCAGCACGTAGCAAACTGAAATTCAACGCCGTTCCAACGCCAACCCAACTCTTTCCAAAAGGTATCATCATGCCCATTAATGCCGTTTCATCCAGCGCAACCGCTGCAACGGTAAGCGCACCCAGCACGCAGCCTTTGCGCCAAACCAACCAATCCAGTGAGGCTTCGGAAGCAAAACGCGTCAGCGTGGCCAATGCCAATGTTCCCAACGAACCAAGCAATAACGATATACAACAAACCCAACGCGTGCAAGCAGCCCAGCCGACCTTGAATGCACAAGGTCAAACCATTGGCCGCACCATTAATGAAACTGCGTAAATTGAAGTTGCGCGAAGTGAAGAAAGACGCAAGATGTCGGCACCAGGTGTGCCGATTTTTTTATGCCGATTTTTTTATGCCGATTTTTTTATATCATGATATAGCGCAACATAGCGCTGGGCCATTTTATCTGCGGTAAATAAGTCCAAATAACGTAGCTCTGCCTGGTGCCCCATTTGCGCTGCCAGTTCTGGCTGATCCCACAGTGTTTGCATGGCTCCGCGCAAGGCCGCCGGATCGCTCGGCGGCACCACAATACCGGTTTCGCCATCACTATTGATATAGCTGGTGCCAGTGCCAATTTCACTCGATATCATCGGCTTGCCATACATGGCACCTTCCAGCAGAGAAATACCAAACGCTTCCGAGCGCAAATGCGAAGGAAATGCCACCGCATAGCATAATTGCAGCAAAGCCACTTTGTCGATTTCCGGCAAGGCCCCAAGAAACTGCACATGTTGTAAACCCAAACGCTGGGCATGGGCTTTCAACTCTTGTTCTATCGGTCCAGCCCCAACAATCACCACCGGATAAGTACAATTGTGCATGGCGTCCAGCAAGATATGCAAACCCTTGTAATAGCGCAAGACACCAACAAACAGAAAAAACCGCTCGCCACAACGCTGCCGCCATTGCGCCAGCAATTCTGGCGTGGGCTGCGGGTAAATCGATTTATCCAGGCCATAGGTAATGACCGAGGTTTTATAGCGATACTTATCCAACACCGGGCTCGATGCCAAATAATTGGGCGAGGTCGCAACGATGTGATTGATACTATTCAAAAAGCGTTTTTTGAGCGGTTGATAGACTTTCATCAAATGCTTTTGCCGCACGATATCCGAGTGATAGGTGACCACCGAGGGTTTTTTTACCCGCGCCAGAAAATGCGCCAAATCCATAAAAGGCCACGGAAAATGGTAGTGAATCACATCAAACTGCTTGGCCAAGGCACTTAATTGACCAATCGCCCCCAAAGAAAACCCGGTGGAGGCAATTTCAAAATCCAACCGCGCCCGCCGCACCACATGGCCTTCAAAATGCAGCAGCGCATTATGCCGGTCCCGGGTCAGGGTGAGCACTTCATTTTCGACGCCAAGCTGAGAAGTGCTGGCACACATTTGCCGGATCACTTGCTCAATCCCCCCCAAGGAATCGGGATAATAGGTTTTAAAAAAATGGAGTACCCGCATTTTATCGCCCCGCCAAAGCAGCGCGATACACCGCCGCAGTTTGCTCGGCCGTCGCTTGCCAAGTCAGTTTTTCAACCCGCTGCCAACCTGCTTCAATACAACGCTGGCGCAAGCTTTCATCTTGCACCAGACGCTGCATGGCAGCGCGAATTTCATCTGGCGAGAGCGGGTCCACTTCCAGCGCCGCCCCTTGCGATACTTCCGGCAAGGATGTGGTATTGGCAGTAATCACCGGCACTTTGGCGGCAAAGGCTTCGAGCACGGGAATACCAAAGCCTTCATACAAAGACGGGAACACAAACACCCCCGCCCCGGCATACAAATGCCGTAAGGTGGTTTGTTGCTTCACCTGATTAAGCCAAAATACTGGCTCGCCCTGCTGCTGCGCCGCATGGATTTGCTGCAACAGCGCATCACATTGCCACCCATTCCTACCAACAATAACAAAAGAATGTTGCTTGCGCACGGGTGCGGGCAAGCCAAGAAACGCCTGTAAAATTCGTTCGACATTTTTACGCGGCTGCAGGGTGCCAACAAATAAAAAATAGCCTGGCTGCAAACCAAATTCGGCCAGTGTCGCCGCTACCGCATCATCGGCGACCGGTTCGCGCCAATGATCATCGACACCGCAATAAACCACGCTGATTTTGTCCGGCTGCACGCCAAAACACTCCACCAATTCGGTCACCGCGTAATGCGACAGTGCAATCACCCGATCCGCCTTGCGCGCCGCCTTTTTTTGCGCCCAATTTTTTAAACCGCGCAAACGCGGGGTCACCCACTGCGGAAATTTAATCGGCACCGCATCATGCAAGGTCGCCACCACCGGGCAATCCATGCGCACAATGCGGTAATCGGTGGCATGAAATATATCCATCGGCATGGGCATGGAGCAAGGGCTGACCCAATCCAACAGCGCCGTCACTTCATAGGGATAAGGCAAGGCACGCCCGGCACTAAAACCCTGGCCTCGCGGTGAAGACAGTGCAGGAAACAAAAAGCCTTGCACCGAACATCCCGAGGCAGGTAAATAGCGTTGCAAGGCCTGGGTATAGACGCCAATGCCATCAAGCCGCCCCTGTGTGAAAATTGGTTCGATCATGGTGGTGGAGAGGCCGACATTGAGTTGACTCATGCTTGCCACATCCAGCGCAGCGTTTCTTGCAGACTGGGCTGCGACTTACCTTCCAATGGTGCTGGCAACGGGCCAATTTTTTCCAGCAAATGCGCATTACTTCCAACCAAACACTTGACTTCATTGGCACGAACGAAGGCCGGATTGACCTTCACGTCCATCGCATACCCTGCAATGCCAGACATCAAATCCAATACCTGAGCCAGGGAATACGCTTGTCCCGAGCAAATATTCAAGGTCTCGCCCGCCAGTGCCAGTTCGAGCAAGCGCTGATATACCTGAACCACATGGCGCACATCGGAAAAATCACGTGCCACATCCAGGTTGCCCAGTTCAATTACCCGGGCCTTACGGCGATAATGATTGACGATTTTGGGCAGCAAGAAGTTTTCACTCTGCCCTACCCCGGTATAGTTAAACGGACGTACCAGAGTAATCGGCAGGCGATCAAACCACAATCGCGCCATATATTCCATCGCCAACTTACTCACGGCATAATCATTGGCCGGCGCGGCTGGCACCTGCTCGGTAATCGGATGCACCAGCGTATTGCCATAGATATTGGCACTGCTGGCCAACAGCACTGCATCAGGCATTACCGAAGCGTTTGCGAGTGCCTGCAACAGATTGCGCGTACCCACCACATTGGTGCGATACATGGCATTGACATCGTTATGCGCGACAAAAGCAATTGCCGCCAAATGCACCACCCATTCCGGCTGCACTTGTTCGACTGCACGGCTTAGCGCAGCCAAATCCAACAGATCGGCCTGAATTTCACCCGGCCCGGTGGCGTCACCCTGCACCATGCCAAACACGCTATGCCCACTGGCGCGCAGGGTTTGCGCCAGGTAGCGCCCGGTAAAGCCATTAATGCCAGTGAGCAGCACCCGGCGTGACCCGCTGGTCGCAGAAGCACTTTGCATCGCTGTCGGTTGCAACATAAGATTCACCCTAGAATGACGCGCCACGCCGATTACGCCGCAAATCGGCTTGTACCATCATTTGGCACAATTGCTCCAAGCTGGTTTGCGCCTGCCAACCCAGTTCAGCCTTGGCTTTACTGGCATCGCCAATCAGTAATTCAACTTCGGCCGGACGATAAAAGCGCGGATTCACTTGCACCACCAATTTACCGCTCTTGACGCAATGCCCGCGCTCCTGGTCGCCACTACCCTGCCATTCAATCACCCGATCCACCGCCTTAAACGCCATGCTGACAAAAACACGCACGGTTTCGGTACGGTTGGTGGCCAGCACATAGGTATCGGGCTTAGCGGCCTGCAACATGCGCCACATGCCTTCCACATATTCTTTGGCAAAACCCCAATCGCGCTTGGCATCCAAATTACCCAATTCCAAAACGTCGAGCAAACCCAGTTCCATCTTGGCGACGCTATCGGTAATTTTGCGCGTTACAAATTCCTGGCCCCGCAAGGGAGATTCATGATTAAACAAGATGCCGCTGGAGGCAAACAGGTTATAGGATTCCCGGTAATTGACCGTCATCCAATGGGCATATAACTTGGCAATGCCATACGGGCTACGGGGATAAAATGACGTGGCTTCGGTTTGCGGAATCGACTGAACTTTACCAAACATTTCTGAGGTGGACGCTTGATAAAAGCGAATCGCCGGATTCACGATGCGAATCGCTTCCAACAAATGTACCGGGCCAATGCCGGTAATATTTGCAGTGGTGACGGGTTGATCGAAGGATACCCCGACAAAACTCTGGGCCGCCAGATTGTACAGTTCATCGGGCTGACATTGTTGCAGCAAACGGATACTGGAACCCAAATCGGTCAAATCATATTCCACCAGAGATAAATTGGGATGCTTGGCAATACCCAATTCTTCAATACGCCAAAAATTGACGGTGCTGGAGCGGCGATAGGTGCCAAACACCTGGCAACCCTTTTCCAACAATAATTGTGCCAAATAAGCGCCATCTTGCCCAGTAATACCCGTTATCAGCGCTCTTTTCATTTTCATCATCAATACACCATAAATAAATTACTTGAAATAAATTTCTTAAACCGAATTTCTTAAAATATACCTGCCCGAATCTGGCTTATGTAGACTCAAGCACGCTCAAGCACGACCATAATGGTCTTCAAAGCGCACGATATCGTCTTCACCCAAATATTCCCCGCTTTGCACTTCAATCATCACCAGATTGGTAACGCCGGGGTTTTGCAAGCGATGTTTGTGACCCGCTGGAATAAAGGTTGATTCATTGGTTTGCACCAGAAACTCGCGTTCGCCATTGGTCACTTTTGCCACACCACTCACCACAATCCAATGCTCGCTGCGGTGATAATGCATTTGCAAGGACAAAGAAGCGCCTTGCTTGACTTCGATACGCTTGATTTTAAAGCGTGGGCCTTCTTCAATCACCGCATACGTGCCCCAGGGGCGATGCACCAGTCGATGAGTTTTGTAGGCATCGTGGGCGCGCGCTTTGAGTTGCCCGACCACCGCTTTCACATCTTGCACGCGCGAACGGTCAACGATCAGTAAGGCGTCCGGCGTATCCACGATGATTTGGTTTTTGATGCCCACGGCACAGACCAGACGCTCGCTGCTTTGCACATAACAACCACTGCTATCGAGCATCACCACCTCGCCAATGGCACCATTACCATGTTCATCCACTTCCACCAGCTCGCTCATTGCGCCCCATGAGCCGATATCACTCCAACCAATATCGCAAGCCACCACGGCCACTTTGGATGAACGCTCCATCAAGGCATAATCAATCGAAATATCCGGCACCTGGCGAAATTGGTTGGCATTGAGTTCAATTTGCAGTGCTGTTTTTTTGCTGGCACGCTCGGATTGGGTGAAACAGGTGCGCACGGCCTCCATCACCTCCGGTGCATGCAGCGCCATTTCGGCCAAAAACACCTTGGCATCAAAGCAAAACATGCCAGCATTCCACAAATAATTACCGCTTGCCAAATATTCGGTGGCTTTTTCAAGCGATGGTTTTTCGACAAAGCGTTTGACCTGCTCGCCGTCAAACTCAATATAGCCAAAACCGGTTTCCGCGTGGCCCGGCTTGATTCCAAACGTGACTAACATACCCTCTTTGGCCAATTTGCTGGCGCGTGCGACTGCTTGGCTAAAGGCTTCAAAATTGGAAATCAAATGATCGGCTGGCAAAACTAATAATTGCGCCTCGTCGCCATACATTTCCACCACCGCCAAGGCTGCCATGGCCATCGCCGGTGCGGTATTGCGCCCAAACGGCTCCAGGATATACGAGGTTGGAATGGCTTGAGGATTGACGGCGCGATATTCATCTTCAGTCTTAAAATACAAATCACGATTGGTGACCGTCAAAATATCCACCACATTGGGCAACTTTGCTGCCCGCACAAAGGCTTTTTGCAATAAACTCTGTCCATCTGCTAATTGCATGAAGGGCTTGGGATGCAGTTCCCGCGATACTGGCCACAAGCGCGCGCCCACGCCACCCGATAAAATTACTGGAATAATGCTCATTGAATTAAAAACCTTTAAAAAAATCTTGCAATGCAATCGTCTCCGACGCTCACACCTCGCAGATTAATATTGCCAAAATGCAGCATACAAATTTAACATAGCCTGACATTATATCAGAGCAAAGCCACGAGCCGACATCTCGTTTTATCCAAACAACAACTTCTTATTCCATTATGGCTTTTTCCCTCGAAAATTTACTGGTTATTGGCATCTCTTCCCGTGCCTTATTCGATTTGGAAGCCGAGGAAGCGATTTTTCGCACCCAAGGCTTAAATGCCTACCGACAACACCAAATCGAATATGAAAATCAAATCTTAAAACCAGGCGCAGGATTCGCTCTGGTTCGCGCCTTGCTCAAATTAAATGAATTAACACAAAACCAGCGCTTTGTTGAAGTCGTCATCATGTCGCGTAATTCTTCAGAAACCTCTCTGCGCATTTTTAACTCGATTCAACACTACCAGCTTGACATCACGCGCGCCGTATTGTCGGGCGGCGCGCCACTTGCACCCTATTTACAGGCCTTCAATGTCAGCTTATTTCTCTCATTGCATGAAGATGATGTACAGGCAGCCGTCAATTCTGGTGTTGCAGCGGCCTTGCTGTACCAAAAACCCGACAACGCCATGGAAGAACTGGAGCAAATCCGGATTGCTTTCGATGGCGATGCGGTGCTGTTTTCCGATGAAGGCGAACGCATTTATGCACAACAGGGTATTGAAGCATTTGAAAGCCATGAACGCAACAACGCTAACAAACCCTTACCAGAAGGGCCGTTTGCGCGCTTGCTGAAAGCACTATCTTACATTCAGAGTAATATTAAGGGACACAGCGGGGAACCGCCAATCCGCACTGCACTGGTGACGGCACGCGCCTCACCGGCGCATGAGCGTGCGATCCGCACGCTACGCGCGTGGGACATCATTATTGATGAGACTTTTTTTATGGGAGGGGTCGCCAAATCACAGGTATTAGCGGCGTTCAAGCCACATATGTTTTTTGACGATCAAATCAGCCATTGCGAGCGTGCATCCGGCTTGGTGCCCACCGGGCGCGTACTGATCAAGCACGACCCGGTGGTTTGAGCCTGGGCGCATTACCCAGACTTATTTAAACAAACTTAGTTAAGCAAACTTAGCCATTACCCCAACAATCAGCCACCAAAAACCCTGAACTAACCCCGCGCTGGCCCGTATTATCGATCGTAAAAGTACCACATTTGGCGCTTGAATCAACGGGTACAGCACTCAATTGATACGATGTCGGCGTTATTGCAGTGATCGAAATATTATATTTGGCCGTTCCTGTCTTGGGTGAGGTGGGATAGGGCAAAGTCTGTGGAACTGTCACATAAGTATTATTCAGGGTAAACAATTGCTCCATGCTCAACACGTTCTCCAACAACACAGTCTTGGCCTCAGTACGCTCAGCTTTTCTGAGGTATTCGCTATAGGCGGACATGGAAATTTTCGCTAAAATCGCGACAATCACCACCGTCACCATGACTTCGACCAAGGTAAAACCTGCGCGCTTACGAATTTTCATAGATACAATGCCTTCTGACTGAAATTAATTATTAAGCAAATGCCATGTTCTAAATGGCGCTTTACACTGGCTGTTGATAACACGCTGGCTCTGCGAGCCATCGAGATGATTCAGTATAATCTTACGCGTTGCACAAACAGCAGCCGGCGCGGGTATGGCGCAAGTTGGGCAAGGTGTGGGTTGTGCTGGCGATACAACACCTGGCACACGCACACTGGTCGGCGAAGCGATTGTACCTATCTCAGATACGATTGCACTTGGGCGATTTGCCTCATCCGAGTTATCAAATGCATGAGTTGCCCCCCCCGCCACAAAATTAAACGAACATAAAGTAGATTTGCCCCCACCGCTACAACTAACCTTCTCAGGACTTAAGGCATTCACGAACAAGGTCGTATCGTCCGTGACATACGGGTTACCGACGGCACGTGCACCGGTCAAGATCAAATCGACATACCAACCACTCTTGGATGTATCAAGAGCAATATTACTCAAGCTGGCCGCCACGACCTTATCGCCTTCCTTTATCTCAGTAAGTGTTTGCTTTTGCAACGCAGAATTTCGCCCCGTCGAATTTGGAATTGCGCTACCATTGGGCTTATCCCAAATACCATAAACCGTTTGTTGGCCTACAGTGGCTTGATCACCCACATCAAAGTATTTACCTGTACCAAACATCACCAGGTAACCCCCATTTGGGTGTGCTGCAAGTGCCGGACGTTGAGTAATAGGCTGCGTGTGTGGCGTAGTAAGATCATCATCCTTGGTGGTAAACAAAGGTACACCATTAAATGCAGTACTACCCTTGCCATCAGCACCAAACTCCACTTTCCACAAATTGCCTTGCAAATCACCCGCGTAGGCCGCTAACAACTGGCGATCCGAATTAAACAACAAGGCTGGTTGTGCTAAGCCATTCGCATCCGTATTGGTGGTGCTAAAAACGATTTTTTCAGGAACACCCGTAATGGCAGTGCCAGTAAATGCGTCAACAATATAGAGCACCGCTTTTTTGTTGGTACTGCCATAGCCATTACCAAAAATTGCAGCCCACTTACCATTACGTAAGCGCACGACTTCGATTTTGCTCAGCACATTTCCCAAATCACTATCAAACCCAGCTTCGCCACTGCGCTCCCACAATACGTTGGATGTGGTTAAACTTGGTGAGGCGACCGTGCCGGGGTTCGTTACATCCAGCATAAACACACTACGCGCACCCGCACCAGTCGAGCCTGCCAACAGGGTACGCCATTGATTACTCGAATTAACCGCATCCCCTTCATTCAAGGGCCCATCAACAAAAAAATGATGCTCATAATTAGTCTGACTTAATGACTTCAAAAATGGGAAGACTGAGTTGGGTACATAGGCGAAGGTTTCAACGCCAGTAGCCGCATCAAAAGCATGCAACATGCCGTCATTGGCTCCCACATACACCATGGGATTGCGGCTTGACTTAGACGCCACAAAACCACGATACCCATTCAAACTGCCGTAGCCATTATCAAGCTTATATACATAAGTCGGCCCCGAGTTAACAATATCACCCAATTTTTTAGTGCGTTTGCGGAATATTCCACCTTCTTTAGTAACTTCTTTTACATCACTACCGCGCAAGTAATCGACCACATCCGTCGTACCGACCGCCGCTTTTTGTGCAGCAGTTAAATTATCAAATTTAAAGGGAATACCACCAACAGGCGTAACCGGGCTGAAAGTGACAATATTCCGATTTGCTGCGAGCGGTAGCAAATCCTCGGCCGACCAAAGGATCTCGCCAGTAAGCAAGCCTGCCTGATCGACCTTACGTGCGCTCAAATGCCCAACCCAAGTTGAATCAAAACCGGGCACGTAAGCGGAAGTATTAGTCCCACCAGCTTCATCAAAATTAAGCGCAACACTGGATGCAGCACCAGTTTGCGTGGCAATATCATTGAGCGCAGCAATCAAACTTTCACGGAAGACTTTGGGATTTTTAGCGCTAAAATAGATCCCATGCCCATTCACTGCCGCATGCCACAAATCATCCACTGCCGCACTATTATTGCCATTTGCACCGGGGTCAGGCCATTTAGCGGTGCCCGTTTTGAGTGAATCAGTATCACCCGGAAAATCAAGCGTCCCATTCACGCCCAAGCCAACAGTGTACTGTACTAAATGTTGCCAATATGCCGGATCAGTATCAGACGGCTTAACATAATTATCGATATCTGGCCGCAAATCATGATTCCAAT
>JBKJLF010000531.1:0-3510 GCA_046597185.1 Burkholderiaceae bacterium
GTCAGTTGCCGAATATCGGCCCGATGCCTACCTGCTCAAACCCATCACCGAAGAAGTCTTGCTCACGCGCCTGAACCGCGCCTGGAAGCGCAAGCAAATCTTCCGCCCACTGGAAGGGGCCTGGCAAGAAAAAGACTTTATGCGCGCCGCCCAATTGTGCGACCAACAAATTCTGGAAAACAAGCAACATGCGCTACACCTATTACGCATGAAAGCCTCAATGCTACTCAAATGTGGTGAATCCGATCAGGCACGTGAAGTCTATCAACGAGTGTTGGCCACCCGCAGTATCAACTGGGCCAGTGCCGGCATTGCCAAAATTCGCAACCGCAATGGCGAGCCTGAAATGGCCAAGAAATTACTGATCGATATCATTGCCGAAAATCGCTATTACCTTGATGCCTACGATGAACTGGCGCAGGCGCACCAGCAACTGGGCCAATTTGAAGAGGCTGAACAGATTTTGCAGCGCGCCGCCCGGATCTCGCCCAACTCGGTGCAAAGGCAAAGAAATCTGGGCGAAGTCGCCTTAAAACTGGGCAAAACCGAGCAAGCTGAAAAAGCGTTTCGCAAGTGCCTGTCGATTGGTGAGCATTCGATTTTAAAGTCGCCCGACCCCTATTTGGGCTTGGCGCGGGTATGCAGCCTGAAAAAAGAGCCGGAAGAAGCGCTGCAGTTGTTGGCTCAGGTACAAAAAGATTTCAACTCTGACCAAGTGAAGCTACGTTCAAAAATCACCGAAGGCATGCTGCACCATGAAATGGGCGACCTCACGCGCGCGCGCAAGTCGGGCACTGAAATTGGCATGCTGTTATCCCACAATCCCGGCCTGCCGCCGCCCAATGTTTGTCTGGACATGGCCAGTTTATTATTTGCCGTGGGTGCAAAGGAAGCGCCGATTCAGTTACTCACCGATCTGGTCAAAAATAATCATGACAATGAAGTCTTGCTCGATCAAATCCAACGCGTGTTTGAAATTGCCAAACTGGGCAATGAGGGTTTGGAAATTATTGTAGACTCGCGCCGTCAGGCGGCAGAACTGATGAATCGCGGTGTCTCTTTATGGAAAACCGGAAAATTAGAAGAAGCGGTGAGCTGGATGCGCAATGCGCGCAAATTAATGCCTAATAACCAAAGGGTATTATTTAACTGCGCCCAAATTTATATCTCAGTCATGGAAAGAAAGGGCTATGACCCGCTTTTAGCCGATGAAACGCGCGAAATTTTACAGCAAATCGACCGCCTTAGCCCAGGGCAACAACGCTTTACCAGCCTGATGGCGAGTTTGCAAGCGCTGAACCCGAATTTACCAGGCGCAGGTGCGAAAGCCAATTAACCAATCATCCTGCTGGGGCAGGCAAAAATTGCGAAAGCGTGGCCAGCGCACCCGGGGCGGCGTTGCAAAGGAAGCGCCGCGCACGACTTGATGCGTCATAAAGTGGGGTGCCGAGTATTCGCGAAATGGGTCTGCCACAAAGCCGGGCCAGGGTTCAAACGGGCTGGCGGTCCACTCCCACAAATCGCCCCAACGCCAAGCCGGATGCGAAGAACAAGCGGCCCATTCCCACTCGCTTTCGGTTGGCAAACGCCGATCAGCCCACATGCAATAGGCTTGCGCTTCGTATAAATTGATATGGCGCACTGGTTCGGTCGCACTTAACACCATCCACTCACCAAAGCGTTCCATGCGCCACTGCTTGCCATCACGCACCCAACCATGCGGTGCATTGCGCGCCGCGCCCAATAACCACGACAAGCCGGCTGGCGACCAAAATTGGCGTTTTTGATAGCCGCCATCAGCAACAAATTCAGCGAATTGCGCATTATTGACCAGGGTGGAGTCAATCGAAAAAGTCGGCACATACACCGAATGCGCCCATTTTTCATTATCAAACACAAAACTACCATCATCCGGGCTACCCAACTGATGCTTCCCGCCCGCAAACAAAACCTGTCCCTGCGCCCAATGTGGAAAACTGGGACGATCGATATTTTTGGGTGCGTGCATGCCCAATACTTGCAAGATGCGCACCATGGCTTCGGCCTGGCTATCTTCATGTGCCAAAGCCAGACGAAATGGATACAAGCCTTCAGGCGTGGCTTCGGTTCGGGAAAGTTTGTCGAGCACCCGATCAAATACTTCAAAGCAATAGGTTTTCAGTGCCCCGGCGCTGGGCAAATCAATGGTCCAACGGGCCTGATGGCTGATATTGCCATCAAACCAGTCATCGCCATAGGTCAACATCGATCCACGCTGTGCATCGGCGGGGTGGCTGGAGAGCGCATCGCGCAAAATAAACCATTCGGCAAACCAGGCAATATGGCCAAATAACCACAGCGGTGGTTGAATCGTTGGCAGATAAGGTATGCGCTGCGGTCCGTCTGCCCCTTGGTTCAAGAAACAATCAAATAAAGACAGCGAATAGTTTCTGGCATCTTGCAAGGCTTCGGCCAATTGGCCCGGCGTCGCGCTACGAAAAGAGGATTTCATGCCAGTCTCTAAAAAGGAATAGGCTACTCAAGAGGGTGATTCCTGACAGTCTACCCTGTTTGTCAGCGCTTGCGCAATAAGCAAAAGCTGCCGAATGACATTTCAAGGTATTTCAAGGCGCTTCAAGTCACTTCAAGGCATTTTTCAACCATTGCCATAAAAAAACGCTGCCTCCCAAGGGAAAAGCAGCGTTTTGGTATTTCTGGTGCCCGGGGCCGGAATCGAACCGGCACGCCCCTTATTCAGGTAAGCGGCGGATTTTAAGTCCGCTGTGTCTACCTATTTCACCACCCGGGCTATTTTACTCGCTACACCATCGTGAGATGTGCAGTGCGCAAAAACGATATTGTACAATGGTTTTAAGGGAAATCCAGTGTTTATACCATCTTGTCGCAAGTTGCCGACATTCACTCGCTAGCTACACCAACTGCAGGCCAAAATCAGTGATGGCGTTTAAACACATAAGTCCCGGGTGCGGCCTCGCTATTTTTGCTCACGCGCGGCGGCGCGCGATGCGGGCCGGACAAACCCGCCAGCCAGTTTTCCCAACATGGCCACCAGGAACCCGCCTGCTTTTTGGCATTCTCTTCCCATTGCGCCGGACTCATCACCAGATCGTCCCCGCCTTGCGCCTGTACCTGGTAACTGGCTTTCGGGTTGCCCGGCTCCGACACAATACCCACATTATGGCCGCCACTGGCCAACAGGAAAGTGATATCGGTACGAGTCAGGCGCATGATTTTATACACCGACTTCCACGGCGAAACCGTATCGCGCACCGTGCCAACCGCAAATACGGGTACGCGAATATCGAGTAAAGAAACGGGTTTGCCCTCGACTTGATACTGCCCTTCGGCCAGGGCATTTTCCAAAAAGAATTGATGCAGATATTCACCATGCATACGCGCCGGCAAGCGCGTTACGTCTTCGTTCCAGGCCATCATATCGCTACCGGAATCACGCACGCCGAGCAAATATTCACGCAAGCGTTTATTCCAGACCAGATCGCGAGAATTCAA
>JBKJLF010000764.1:0-4116 GCA_046597185.1 Burkholderiaceae bacterium
CTCACGTTGGGCGCCGCCAGTGCTGGCCATGCGTCGTGTAATGGCTATGCTTTTGGCTTGATCATCAATGAAAAAGTTTATGATTTTTACAATGATCCGGCCTTTGTACAAGGCTTATTGCGTGACACCGCCCATTTGCGCTTTGAGCGTGCGCACAAACAGCGTGCCATCAATACGATGGGCAAATTCTTGCTGACCCATCCCAAACAGTTACTGGGCTTTGCCAGCCGAATTGCCAAAGCCACCTGGCGAACCTGGCCGGAATTGATCAAGCATGGCGCAAAAGTCGGTAAAATCTCGTTTTTTGTACATAACTTCATGGATGCCAGCCAGTTGGAGCGCGAGCGTTGCGAAGCTTGTTCTTTCATGGTGATGACGCCCGAAGGCCCACTCTCGATGTGCGTCCACAATGCCAAACGGGACGATTATCTTTTGGTGCCAGCCAAGGTGCAGCGGGAGAGTAAAATTTTATTCTTTAATCCGGCCAGTGGCACGCTGGAAGACGGGATGCCCGATAAAATACGGGTTGAACTCAATCGCAAAACCGCACGCGGCCGAGCCAAACTGAGCAGCAAACTAAGCACCAAACTGAGCAGTGAGGTCATTGCGCCAGAAGAAGCCGCCTTGCTTGAGCAGGATTGACTGCATATGCATTGACGCCAACATAAGCCACACCAATATAACTTACGCCAAGATAACGCATCATCATGAAAAAACTCTTATTACTATGCATCATCGCCTTACTCACAGCATGTGCTGGCGTACCGCGCCCAATCACACCCAATCAGCCAAGCGCTGGCCCACCACCGTACGACGCCTGGACGCGCGTCTTGCAAAAATTTGTGGATGATCAAGGTCGCGTCAATTTCAAGCAATTAGCGCAAGATAGGGCTGATTTGGATCAATTTGTCGCCTATATCTACGACCTTGGCCCGAATAATCAAGCGCAATCATTTCCCACCCGCAATCACGTACTGGCTTACCATTTGAACGCCTATAATGCCTTGGCGATGCATAAAGTATTGGCAGCAAGTATCCCCGAGAGTTTATCCGGCTTGAAAAAAATCAGTTTTTTTGTCTTTGGCAAAGTACAAGTGGGCGGGGAGGCCATGTCTTTATACGATTATGAAAACAAAGTGATTCGCCCTTTGGGTGAAGCACGGGTGCATATGGCCTTGAATTGCATGTCGATCAGTTGCCCAAGGCTGCCCAAAACCGCATTTTTGCCCGACCAGTTGGAACAGCAATTGCAACAGGAAACGCAGTATTTCGTCGCAGAAGCGCGCAATGTAACGGTAGATGACAGCAAACAATTATTGCGCTTGTCTGAAATCTTTCAATTTTATACGGCCGATTTTTTACAATCCGCGCCCAGCCTGGCAGCGTGGATCAACCGTTACCGCACCAACCCCGTGCCGGAAAATTATAGCGTGACGTTTGCCCCCTATGATTGGGGCATTAATAGTCAAACAAGCAGCCAACCACGCAATTAAGCCAAATAAGCAACCCAAATAAGCCAGCCAAATGAATATGATGCGCACCCTTAGCACCGATCAAGTCGATATCTGGCTATGCCATGATGCCAATATTGCCCAGTCAAGCATTGATAACTGGCGTGAAAATCTACTCACCGAGGCCGAACGCGCGCGCGGTGCGCGCTTTCATTTTGAGCGGCACCGCAAGCAATTTGTCATCACCCGCGCCATGGTGCGCAGCGTACTATCTTATTACTTGCCCTTGGCCCCGCAAGCATGGGAATTTAACGCCAACCAATGGGGTCGCCCCGGCATTGTCCAAAGTGTGGGCCAAGGGATCAGTTTTAATTTGAGCCACACCGCCGGTCTGGTATTGTTGGCCGTGAGTGGCTTGCCCGTACTGGGGGCGGACGTGGAAAACGCAGCCGAGCGCTCGGCACCGCTGGAAGTGGCGCGCAGTTATTTCTCTGCCAGCGAAGCCGATGCCTTGTACGCACTGCCTTTGGCGCAACAATCCGAACGCTTTTTTCATTATTGGACCTTAAAAGAGTCGTATATCAAAGCCAAAGGCCGTGGCTTGTCGATCCCGCTGGAGCAATTCAGTTTTCAATTACAAGAACCGGGGCAAATTTCCATTGAATTTGCCAACAAGCTCGAACCCGAGCCAGAAAACTGGCGCTTTTTCTTGCTCAAATCCGCAGGCTATACCATCAGCGTCTGCGTGCAGCATGCACCGCCGGTACAACTGAATTTTTTGCGCTTTCCGCCATTGCCGGATCAACAAAATGCGCAAACCAACCCACCTGTCGAAACCACACTTTTGCGCAAAACCCGCCTGAGTGCGGCAGAAACTTAAAAACTCTTTCAATTCACCGCCGTTCTTGTGTTACCATTTTGGCCAGCAATTTACCTATAACAGATGCACCCTCAGGATAGAGACATCATGAACAAAAACCCTGCTGTGATTGCCCAAATCGGCAATACACCCCTCATCGAAATCACCCGCATTGACACTGGCCCCTGCCAGTTATTTTTAAAACTCGAATCGCAAAATCCCGGCGGCTCCATTAAAGACCGCGTCGGTTTGGCGATGATTGAAGCGGCTGAGCGCGACGGCCGCTTGGTGCCCGGCGGCACCGTCATCGAAGCCACGGCTGGCAATACTGGCCTTGGCTTAGCCCTGGTAGCGCGCGCCAAAGGTTACCGCGTAGTGTTGGTGGTGCCGGATAAAATGTCCACCGAAAAAGTCTTGCAACTCAAAGCCCTGGGCGCGGAAGTGTATCTCACCCGCTCCGACGTGGGCAAGGGCCATCCGGAATATTACCAGGATTATGCGGCCCGCTTGGTCAAAGACATTCCCGGTGCCTTTTACACCGACCAATTTAATAATCCCGCCAATCCGCTGGCGCATTACAGCAGCACCGCGCCAGAAATTTGGGCGCAAACCGGGCACCAATTGGACGCCATTGTCTGCGGCGTTGGCTCGGGCGGCACCTTGGCGGGCTTGAGCCGTTTTTTTCGCGATATGAAAATCCCGATGGATTTTGTGCTGGCCGACCCGAAAGGTTCGATTTTGACCGAATATGTCGAGCAAGGCACCATCAATCCTGAAAGTGGTTCGTGGGCGGTGGAAGGCATTGGTGAAGATTTTATTCCGGGCATTGCCGACTTCACGTCCGTCAAGCGCGCCTTTACCATTGATGACGAAGAAAGCTTTTTAACCGCGCGCAATTTATTGAGCACAGAAGGCATTTTGGCCGGTTCATCCACCGGCACCTTGTTGGCCGCCGCCCTGCGTTATTGCCGCGAACAAACCACACCCAAGCGTGTGGTGAGTTTTGTTTGCGATACCGGTACGCGTTATTTGTCCAAAGTGTATAACGACAATTGGATGATCGATCAAGGTTTGCTCAAGCGTGAAGCGTATGGCGATTTGCGTGATATTATCGGACGCCGTTTTGCCGATGGCGGCGTGATCAGCGTGGCACCCGGTGACACCCTGATGACCGCCTTCAACCGCATGCGCAATGCCGAAATTTCGCAAATGCCGGTGATTAGTGACGGCAAAATCGTTGGCATTATTGACGAATCCGACATCTTGATCAAAGTAACCGGCCACGCCGAGCATTTCAAGCAAAGTGTGGAAACCACCATGACCACGCTGATCGACATTTTGGCACCGAATGCCAATATCACTGCGCTGTACGACATTTTAAATCGTGGTTTGACCGCGATTATTGCGGATCAAGGCAAATTTCATGGCTTGATTACGCGTTTCGATCTTCTTAACCACTTACGTAGGACCTTACCGTGAGCACAACTCCCACCAAGCAACATTTTGCCACCCGCGTTATCCACGCCGGGCAAACACCGGACCCCAGTACCGGCGCTATTATGCCGCCGATTTACGCGACCTCCACCTATGTGCAGGAAAGCCCCGGCGTCAACAAAGGCCTCGATTATGGCCGTTCACATAACCCCACCCGGTGGGCGCTGGAGCGTTGCGTGGCCGATCTGGAAAGCGGCGCACAAGCGTTTGCCTTTGCTTCCGGTTTGGCGGCGATTGCCACGGTGCTGGAAATTGCCGATGCCGGCTCCCACATTATTGCGGGTGACGATATGTATGGCGGCAGTTATCGTT
>JBKJLF010000200.1:0-3601 GCA_046597185.1 Burkholderiaceae bacterium
GTGGGCCAGGTGTGTACCCCGACTGCGCTCAATGCAAGCTGTCCATCACGTAAAATCGCCATCAATCAACTTGATGGTACGGTGAGTGAGCGCGTTGTGCTCAGCCAATGCAAGGCACCCTTCCGCACCTGGCATGTGTTGTCCAATTAGATCAGGTAGCTTGGCACCAAGGGGGGCTCACCAGGTGCTGGTGGCCATTGGGGCGTGAGATGGTGGCATCTGTGGTATTTTTGCTTATGTTGGGTGGTGAGCTGCAGGTGCCGGGCAAGAGGGTGAATCAGTAATTTTTTTCGCTGGTTATTTTTGAGATTTGGCCGTTATTTAGCAGTTATAATTGAACGACTTGCCCACTCGCCAAGACAAATAACCCGATGACGCTGATTACCCCGCAACCCTCACGCCTTGACACCACGCCAACCGAATCGGCCAACCTCGGTCACTACCAATTACGCCAATGTTTGGGGGAAGGTGGCTTCGGCCAGGTGTTTGAAGCCTGGGATCAGCAATTGTTGCGCAGCGTTGCCATCAAACGTCTTAAAAATACCACCAGCCCGGAACAAACGGGTAGCTTGCTGCGCGAAGCGCGCCTGGCTGCCGGTTTAAAGCATCCTGCTTTTGTCAAGGTACATGCGCTGGAGCGAGGGCAAGACAATAGTCATTCAATTGTGATGGAATTGGTGGAAGGCCAAACCTTGAAGCAATTGCTGGCCAGCCAGCGCCTGAGTGAAGCCGCGGCCTTGGATATTGTTGGGCAAATTGCGCAAGCCATGCAGGCGGCGCATGCTGCCGGGATGACGCATGGCGATTTAAAACCCTCCAATCTGATGCAAGAACCTTCCGGCCAAATCCGCATTCTCGATTTTGGTCTGGCGTGCCAGAGCGATGCTGTAGCCACCACTTCCATGTTGCAACTTGATCCGCAAGGCACGCTGGCCTATATGGCCCCGGAGCGGCTGCTGGGCGCGCCGCTGTCCCCTTTGTGTGATATTTATGCGCTGGGGGTGATTTTGTATGAGTTGCTGTCTGGCGTGCGCCCGTTGGGGGATTTGGGTGGATTGGCGTTGGCGGCGGCGCAGGTGCAGGTTTTGTCTGAACAGTGGCCTTGGCCGGGTTCGATATCGGCGCAATTGAAGGATTTGATATTGGTGATGACGGCCAAGGTGCCGACGCAGCGCTTACAAACCATGGATGCTGTGCTTGCGGGTTGAGGCCAAGCCCTATTCTGAAGCGTTGGAAATGAAAAATGGCTTGGCGGCACTTAAATTATTTGATCGGCAAGGTAGTTTGGATAGTGCTACGAAAAGCTTTGGTCGGATTCTCGAACATAATCCGCAAATGCCGCCGCAGTGGCGGGGATGGCTCTGGTTTATAGTTACCGCTATCAAAGTGATAGGCAGGATGAAATTTGGCTGCAAAAGGCGGACGTTGGTGCACAACAGGCTATGGCGTTAAATGATCAATTGGCGCTTAGCCATATTGCAAAAGCCTATGTCTTGCTGCATCAGGGTAAATGGGAGATGGCGCTTGAAGTAAGCGAACGTGCGTTAGTGTTGGAACCATTGAATTTTTTTGCCTGGAATGCAAAGGGTGGGGCATTACGCAGTTTGCGACGGGGTGATGAAGCACTCAAGTACATAGAATTGGCGATGCAGCGTTTTCCGACAGAACGAATTTTTGCCGATGAGTTGGGCAATCTGTATCTTGCACAAGGTAATTTGAAGAAGGCAGAAGCGTTATATCGGCATAGTTTAGGCTTGCAGCCTGATGCAGTTTATGCTTATTCGATGCTGGCTGAGGTATTAAAGCGACAAAATAGGCCGGAAGAGGCATTTCAGACATTGCAGCAAGGTTTGCAAATTCGGCCTGGTGCCATGTTATACGGCAATCTTGGTAATGTCTTGTTTGCTCAGGCTAATTATCTGGCGGCAGCCCGTGCGTTTGAGCATGCTGTATCACCGGACAAAGGCAATCCTGGCGACTATCTGGGCTGAGCAAATTTGGCAGATACCTTGTTGTGGATACCGGGGCGAGAAGCTGAGGCAAAGCAAGCTTATGGGAAGGCACGGCAATTATTGGCCCCGCGCCTGGCGCGGCGCAAAAATGATATTACGCTGCTTTCCCGGATGGGCTTATATGCCGCAAGAACCGGGGCCAAAGCGGAGGCTGAAGCGCTCATGACGCAAGCAGTGGGTTTGGCTCCCACGGTTGCCGATATCCATTTTCGGGCGGGCTTGGCATACGAATTGCTAGGAAACAGGAAGGTTGCTTTGATAGAAATTTCCAGGGCGAAGGCACTTGGATTTCCACTCAAATCAATCGAGGCAGAACCAGACCTGGTGGCCCTTCGGCGCGATCCAGTATATTTTAATGATTAAAATAAGGAATTAAATCATGACAGATTTTACTTGTACGATTACTTGCCCAAAAGCGGAGGGCGATGGCACCCAACATGCAAGCTGCGAATTCACATATGGTGCCAGTATTAAAGTTCCTACTGTAGCAACAGATGATGATTCAGTGGCTATGAATGAATTTCGTCAGAATGAGTCAGGCGAGCCGCCTATCGGGCCCTCTCCAGCAGTTGGTACATTGCGGTTTGTTTTTTGTTTCCCGCCTGGCGTGACTTTGAAAGAGGCCGTGGCCTACTTTATACCCTTGCCAAGCCGGAGAAAATGTGAAAAACCATTTACAACATTGGATGGACTACGGGTGATGACAAAGGCGAAGAGCCCTTTTGTGGGCCTAACACGCCATGATATTTTTAAGATTGAAAGCGATACGCTTTATCATTTTGCCACAAAAAAAGATAAAAAAACAATAAATGGCCGATGGGGGTTTTCTATGGATATCCTTGATGATAAAGGCACGCTATATCACCTGAATGACCCCGAAGCGCAAATTGGTTCAGGCATGCCGCCTTGATTTAGTTTGCCAATGTGCCGTAGCAAACTTTTGATTGATCCAGGCATCTTTTGCCAGCATCGCCAATGGTACCTATTCCTTTGTTTGGCTGGCCGTAAAATTGAATTGCCCACGTACTCCATATTTACGCCACAATCTTTCTGTATGATAACTGCATTGAACGTCGTGAATCACCTTACCTTTGAAAGGATCAATCATCATGCAAACCCATTACAAAACCCGGATTTCCCTGCTGCTGTTAGCCAGTTTTTTGTGCGCCGGGGCTGCCCAGGCGCAACAAGGGCCAAACCGTATGCCGCCGCCTGAAGCCCTGCAAGCCTGCCAAAAAAAAACCGCTGCCCAGGAATGCGAATTTACCTCGCCTCAAGGAAAAGTGCAGGGCCAATGTATGGCCCCGGAGGGAAAAGCCCTGGCATGCAGGCCAAACAAGCCAAAAAATCCAAATGATTCAAACAATCCGCCACCCGCTAACCCCGCCAAGTAAAAAATAATCACAACAGGGAATAAGTCCGGTATGAACCAGCAATTCTCAATTTAAAAAAATACCATAAAAGCAACAGTGTATTTCCATTACCACACTGTCTTCAACAGCACCAAAATATGTACAAATAAAGCTTGTAAACTTTTGTGAAACCTGTTAACTTGCCATGAAGTAATTTTTAACACTTCTGGAGTAGTT
>JBKJLF010000578.1:0-10730 GCA_046597185.1 Burkholderiaceae bacterium
TTACTTCAACTTTCGATGTTAATACGCCACCCGCAACCGTCTTTGCTACCAACACCGCTACCTGCAATGGATTGGTAATGCTGCGTGTAATCACAACAGCATTACCAATCCATTGCAGGTAGCGGTGTTGGTAGCAAAGACGGTTGCGGGTGGCGTATTAACATCGAAAGTTGAAGTAACGGGGAAAGATGAAATTTCACAGTTGTTGCAATCGTTGAAAGAAATGAATGAGAGTCTGGTCAAGACGGTGAGTGAGGTTCGCACCAGTACCGAGGCGATAACCTTGGCATCTCATGAAATTGCGTCGGGGAACGCAGATTTGTCGGCGCGCACGGAGTCTCAAGCCAGTTCTTTGGAAGAAACAGCGAGTTCGATGGAAGAACTTACCTCCACGGTGAAGCAAAACGCGGATAATGCCCGTCAGGCGAATCAATTGGTTGTAAGCGCTTCTACGGTTGCTGGCAAAGGTGGGACTGTTGTGTCGCAAGTTGTGCATACAATGGGTTCCATCAAGGAAAGTTCGCGTAAAATTGTTGATATTATCGGCGTGATTGATGGTATTGCATTTCAAACGAATATTTTGGCCTTGAATGCGGCTGTGGAAGCGGCACGCGCAGGTGAGCAGGGGCGTGGTTTCGCGGTGGTCGCTGCCGAAGTTCGGAATTTGGCGCAACGTAGTGCCGGTGCTGCGAAGGAAATCAAGCAATTGATCGGTGATTCGGTTGAGAAAGTCGATCTGGGCAGTCATTTGGTTGATGAAGCGGGTAAGACCATGGAATTAATCGTTACCTCAGTGAAACAGGTGGCGGATATCATGGGTGAAATTACTGCAGCGACCCAGGAGCAGAGTAACGGGATTGAAGAAATCAACCAGGCGATTAATCAAATGGATGAAATGACCCAGCAAAATGCGGCATTGGTGGAAGAGGCGGCTGCAGCCGCAGCCAGTATGCAAGATCAATCGGATAAGTTGTTGCAATCGGTTAGTAGCTTTAAGTTGTCCGAGGTTGAAAAACCCATTCAAGTGCGGCCCAGTGGTTTATTGGGATCAGGTAAGCAAGTGCAGCAGTCGCCTGTCGCATCAAAAATGAAAGCATCGGCACCACGTGGCAATAGTGCAAGCGCATCAGAGAAACCGAAAAAATTGGCAGTTACCCATAATGATGAATGGGAGGAGTTTTGAATTGAGCCATGTTTTTGTGTCAGGCCGGGAGAATTCTGTGTTGTCGGGTTCGACTTTCTTTGCAACGTAAAATTTTTTGATGAGTCAGTGACGAGTGAAATCAGAGCCACACAATAAATTGGATTCCGCAAAAGAATTTGAGTTTACCACTCAAGACTTTGATCGGGTACGTTCCTTAATTTACAAGCGGGCTGGGATTGCTTTGGCTGATAGTAAACAGGAAATGGTGTATAGCCGCTTGGCTCGAAGATTGCGTGCGACGGGCATGGCTTCGTTTGTCAAATATTTGGATGGTTTGGAAGCAGGGCGAAACAATGATGAATGGGAAGCGTTTACGAACGCATTAACGACCAATTTAACATCGTTTTTTCGGGAAGCACATCATTTCCCAATTTTGGCGGATCATATCCGAAATTCGAAAGATGCTGTGTCGATTTGGTGTTCAGCAAGTTCGACCGGGGAGGAGCCGTATTCGCTGGCGATGACGCTCTGTGAGACGTTTGGCACGCTGACGCCGCCCGGCCATATTATTGCAACGGATATCGATACCAATGTTTTGGCCACCGCAGAGAAGGGGGTTTATCCGCTTGATCGGTTGAACAAGATGAGTCCGGAACGTGCCAAGAAGTTTTTTTTGCGTGGTAAGGGCGATCAAGAGGGATTAGTTCGGGTGAGACCAGAATTGCGACATTTGATTTCTTTCAAGCAATTGAATTTATTGTCGGACTCTTGGCCTGTTTCAGGGCAATTTGATGTAATTTTTTGCCGTAATGTAATGATTTACTTTGATAAGCCAACGCAAGCGAAGATACTGTCGCGTTTTGTGCCGCTGCTAAAGCCGAATGGTTTGTTGTTTGCGGGGCATTCCGAGAATTTTTTATATGTATCCGATTCGCTGAAGTTACGTGGCAAGACGGTGTATGAGTTGGCATCGAGTCGTGGTGCTTCCGATAAAGTGTTGTCGCATCGAACATGAGAATAAGAGTATGAGTAAGGAACTCGAAGAACAATTCGCCACCAATGTCTACTATGATCGGACATTTGACTGTGATGCGGCCAAGATTTTACCGGGTGAGTATTATTTTACGGGCAAGGACATGTTGATTGTCACCGTGTTAGGATCATGTGTCGCCGCGTGCATTCGTGATCGGGTCAGTGGTTTGGGGGGGATGAATCATTTCATGCTCCCCGACGGTGGCGACGGTGATACACTGGTGTCCGCATCGATGCGCTATGGTACTTATGCCATGGAGGTGTTGATTAATCAACTGTTAAAAGCCGGGGCGCGGCGAGAGAATATGGAAGCCAAGGTGTTTGGCGGTGGCGCTGTTTTGCGCGGATTTACTGCGATCAATGTTGGCGAGCGCAATGCCGAGTTTGTCCTGAAATATTTACGGGCTGAAAAAATGCGTATCACGGCAGAAGATTTGAATGATATTTATCCGCGAAAAGTGTATTTTTTTCCGCGAACTGGTAAAGTGTTGGTAAAAAAACTGATGCAGGTTCATAATGATACTTTGGTCAAACGCGAACAAGATTATGCGAGTCGTCTTAAAACCAATTCAGTGGGTGGTGATGTCGAGTTGTTTTAATCCCTGTTGGATGACGGATAGGGGCGAAGCCCGGAGAGTCTTAACGATATGAAAATCAAGGTTTTGATAGTAGATGATTCAGCGTTGATTCGAAGCGTAATGAGCGAGATCATCGGTAGGCAGCCTGATATGGAGGTAGTTGGGGTTGCGCCAGATCCAATTGTGGCACGCGACTTGATCAAGCTGACTAATCCGGATGTTTTGACGCTCGACGTTGAAATGCCCAAGATGGATGGGCTCGATTTTCTTGAAAAATTGATGCGTTTGCGACCGATGCCTGTGGTAATGGTGTCATCGTTGACCGAACGTGGCTCAGAAATTACGATGCGTGCTTTGGAATTGGGGGCCGTGGATTTTGTTACCAAGCCCAAATTGTCGATTCAAAGTGGTATGCGCGATTATGCTGATATGATCGCAGACAAGATTCGTGCAGCCTCCAAGGCGCGCATTAAGGCTCGTCTGATTCAAGTTGCTGGCAGCACCAAAGCAGCTGGCCCTTTGCCATCCATACGCAATCCGCTGACCAGTAGTGAAAAATTAATTATTATTGGCGCTTCGACTGGCGGAACTGAAGCGATTCGGGAGTTTTTGATGCAAATGCCCTCGGATTGTCCGGGTATTTTGATTGCTCAGCATATGCCTGAGGGATTTACTCGTTCATTTGCGCGCAGGCTCGATAGTCTGTGTAAAATCTCAGTAAATGAAGCTGCTGGGGGCGAGCGGGTGCTGCCTGGCCACGCGTATATTGCGCCTGGGCATTCGCACCTGTTGCTGGCGAGAAGTGGCGCAAACTATGTGACGCAGCTTGATCAGGGTGAATTGGTGAATCGACATCGGCCCTCGGTTGATGTTTTGTTTCGCTCAGCGGCATCTGCTGCCGGTAAAAATGCGGTTGGCGTGATTTTGACGGGGATGGGTAAGGATGGTGCGGCGGGCATGTTGGAAATGAAGAATGCCGGTGCTTATAATTTTGCTCAGGATGAGGCCAGTTGTGTCGTTTTTGGTATGCCACGGGAAGCGATTGCGCTCGGCGCGACGCACGAAGTGGGACCGTTGAATGCGTTGCCGGGGATGGTCTTAGGCTACTTGGCAACACATGGGAGTCGTGCTTTGCGTGTTTAAGCGCATAATGGGACAGGAAGTGCTATGCTTGAGGGGCTGCTTACTTGCCGCCTTATTGATAACCAGATTAAAAGAATCAACGGAGTATTTCATGGCTGATCCAAAGATGAGATTTTTAGTGGTTGACGATTTCTCGACAATGCGACGTATTGTTCGGAATCTGTTGAAGGAGCTCGGATATGCCAACGTAGATGAGGCTGAGGATGGGGTGATGGCCTTGGCTAAATTAAGAAGTGAGCCTTTCGACTTTGTCGTTTCCGATTGGAATATGCCCAATATGGATGGTTTGACCATGTTGCAAAATATTCGAGCTGATCCTTCTCTTGCCAAGTTGCCAGTGTTAATGGTGACTGCTGAAGCGAAAAAGGAAAATATTATTGCAGCGGCGCAAGCCGGAGCGAATGGTTATGTGGTGAAACCATTTACTGCTGCAACATTGGATGAAAAACTGACCAAGATATTTGAAAAGCTTGAAAAGGCGGGAGGCTGATGTGAATGCGCCTTCAAGTAGTACGGATGGCGGTCAGGTTGTGCAAGCTGGAGTTCACGATGATTTTTTAGTTCGCGTCGGGCATATGACTCGGGCTCTCCATGAAAGTTTGCGTGGTTTGGGCTTGGACAAGCTCATTGAAAGAGCTGCGCATGATATTCCCGATGCTCGGGATCGTTTGGATTATGTCGCGCGTATGAGTGAACAAGCGGCGCAACGTGTCTTAAATGCGACAGATGCCGCTGGCCCACTGCAAGAAAAACTGAATGACGATGCGATGGCGTTATTGAAGAATTGGCAGCACGCCACTCAGGCTGCTTTTTCGGAAGAGCAATATCGCCTCCTTGCTGAGCAAACGCAACAGTATTTGGAACAGGTGCATACCAGTACCTCAAGTACCAAAGGACATCTGATGGATATCATGATGGCCCAGGATTTTCAGGATTTAACTGGCCAAGTGATAAAAAAAGTAACAAATATTGCGCAAAACCTGGAGCAGCAATTAGTTCAGTTGCTGCTTGATTTTGC
This sequence comes from Burkholderiaceae bacterium, assembly GCA_046597185.1. Taxonomy (GTDB): domain Bacteria; phylum Pseudomonadota; class Gammaproteobacteria; order Burkholderiales; family Burkholderiaceae_D; genus CAMBDR01. Next base: position 4,916 of record JBKJLF010000578.1, read on the forward strand.
GCCGCCGGAAGTGCGGCGGGAAGTGGCTGAATCGGGCTTGTTGAATGGACCCCAGATTAATCCGGACGGCAATACTGAAGTGGTTGCTGACCAAGGACAGGTTGATGATTTGCTTGATAGCCTTGGATTCTGATTGGTTTGATGATGCCGTGAAGACTGAAACTTTATTGGAAGTAGAGTACTTAAAATGCATGACATAAATTTCATTGTTCGGGAACCTTTACTCGATCCCAAACAGCGTGTGATTGGTTACGAATTATCCTGGCAGCTCACTCAAAAGGGGGCTGAAACACCTACTGATGAAGAGTTGGAAGCGCTGGTTGGGTTTGTCGCTGAGCAACTGGTAGATGAAGACGATAATTGGTTATTGCGTGATAAGATTTTATTTCTGGATGCGGTGCCAGCCTTGTTGTCTACCGATGCACTGCACTCGATGCCACCAGAATACACCGTGTTGACATTGACACGGCGTGATATGGCTAACCCGGATACCTTGGCTGCAGTACGCGCTTTGCGTGCAGGTGGCATCGGTATTTCATTGCGGGGGGCCGATTTAAATAAATTCGATAAAACTCTGTTGCCTGACATTTCCTATATTGAAGTACGTTTTACTGGCGCGGATGTGGCGGCACAGGCCAGAATGTATGCGGCTTTGAAACAGTCTTCAGTGCGTATGGTAGGCCGCCCGGTGACGACTTGGCAAGATTTTGATGCGTGCGCTTTATTGGGTTTGGATGCATTTGTCGGTAAATTGCATTTGACACCGCGCCCAGGCAATCCTGTCAAGGGCTTGAATCCGGCGCAAACCATTATTTTACAACTCATGCAAATGGTGAAGAATAATGCTGATGTGCAACAGCTTGAGGCAATTTTGAAGCGGGACGCGGCATTATCGTATAAATTATTGCGCTTTATTAATTCGGCTGGTTTTGGTTTGGGGCGTGAAATTCAATCATTGCGCCAGGCCTTGGCTTTGTTGGGTTATGCGCCGCTATATCGCTGGCTTACCTTGTTGTTGGCCACGGCAAGTACTTCTGGCTATTCGCCCGTGCTGATGGAAACAGCGGTGGTACGTGGCCGTTTGACGGAATTACTTGGCTTGCAATCATTGCCCAAGAGTGAAGCTGAGAATTTATTTGTTGCTGGCATGTTCTCTTTATTGGATCGATTGCTTGGTTTGCCAATGAAGGAAGTGCTGGAAACCATACAATTGCCGGATGATGTGGTGAAGGCACTCATTTCACGCGGCGGTGCTTATGGCCAGTATTTGGCCTTGGCTGAAGCGTGTGAATTGAATTCGACTCTGGTCGGTAATTTGGCTTCGTCTTTGCACATTTCACCAACAGATGTCAATAAAGCCCATTTATCTGCCTTGGCATGGGCGCAAAAAGTGTCAGCTTGATGACTAAATCAACCGGGTCTGCAATGTTGTGGATTGGGTACTGATGTCATCATAAGAAGCGGCTCGTTGATGCAACGGGCCGTTTGCCTTCAGTGGCTTAAAAACGGTATAATTCGAGGCAGCTTAAGTCCGACCGATTTGCTCACTCATTTGCTCACCCAATCGCGCACTTCCATTCACTCCTATCCAATCCAATTATGTTGATATTGCCGGGTTCTAATGCCTTGTCTGCCTTCCGCGCTCAGCGCCTTCTTGCAACTTTACAAACTGTTCATGCCGCCGTTGTCAGTGTGAATGCGCGTTTTGTGCATTTTATCGATAGTGATGGCGCGCTCTCTGGTGCGGATCAAGAGCGCATGCACGCACTGTTGACCTATGGAGAACCGTTTCATGAGCAAAATGGCGATGAAGGCGACCTGTTTGTGGTGATCCCACGTTTTGGCACGATTTCACCTTGGGCTTCCAAGGCGACCGATATCGCGCACAATTGCGGTATGCCACAGATTCGCCGTATTGAACGCGGTATTATCTATCGGGTGCAGATTAAGGGGGGCTTATTGGGGGGCTTAAGTGGCTTAATCGGTGCTAAAAAGCCGGATCCGGAACTGCGTCAGGCTTTGGCGGCCTTACTGCACGACCGGATGACTGAATCGGTTTTATCGGATACCGATCAGGCGCAAGGCTTATTTCAGGAATTACAAGCCAAGCCGCTGGAGTGGGTCGATATTTTGGGGCAGGGGCGCAGTGCTTTGGTTGAGGCCAATACCAGTTTGGGTTTGGCTTTGTCGGATGATGAAATTGACTATTTGCTCAAAGCATTTTCTGAAGCCGGCCGCAATCCAACCGATGTCGAGTTAATGATGTTTGCCCAGGCCAATAGCGAACATTGCCGCCACAAGATTTTTAACGCGGACTGGATTATCGACGGTCAGCAACAAGAACAATCCTTGTTTGCCATGATTAAAAATACCCATCAGTTGCAACCCAAGGGGACCATCGTGGCGTATAGCGATAATTCGTCGATTATCGCAGGTGCCACTGTCATGCGCTTTTACCCGCGTGGGCGCGAGAGCGGTCACCAATATGCTGCCTCTCAGGATGCGATCCACACGTTGATGAAGGTGGAAACGCATAATCACCCGACCGCGATTTCCCCGTTTTCGGGCGCATCGACCGGTTCCGGTGGTGAGATTCGTGATGAAGGGGCAACCGGGCGCGGTGCCAAGCCCAAAGCTGGGCTAACCGGTTTTACGGTGTCGAATTTGATGTTGCCACAAGCGGTGCAGCCATGGGAAAACGCTGCCGACGTGTGCGCCAAGAGTCAAGTCAGTGCCGACGCAACTGTCAACGCAAGTATCAGTCCAAGCAAGGCTTATGGCAAGCCGGATCGTATTGCTTCTGCACTACAAATCATGATTGATGGCCCAATCGGTGGGGCGGCATTCAACAATGAATTTGGCCGTCCGAATTTGGCCGGATATTTCCGTACTTATGAGCAAAATGTGGGCGGGCGGGTCATGGGCTACCATAAACCCATCATGATTGCGGGTGGCCTGGGTAATATTTCTGATTTGCATACCCATAAGAATGATTTGCCGGCAGGCAGTTTATTGATTCAACTGGGTGGCGCAGGCATGCGCATTGGTATGGGCGGCAGCGCGGCTTCATCCATGGCCACGGGTAGTAATTTGGCCGGATTGGATTTTGATTCGGTGCAGCGCGGCAATCCGGAAATGCAAAGGCGCGCGCAAGAAGTGATTAATGCCTGTTGGGAAATGGGCGAGCATAATCCGATTCTTTCGATCCACGATGTGGGGGCGGGTGGCTTATCCAACGCCTTTCCGGAAATGGCAAATGATGCCAAACGGGGAGCCTTGTTTGAATTGCGTAAAATACCACTGGAAGAAAGTGGTATGGCAGCCAAGGAAATTTGGAGTAATGAATCGCAAGAGCGCTATGTGTTGGCGATTGATCCAGGCAGTTTGAGCTTGTTTGAATATCTGTGCCAACGCGAACGCAGCCCGTTTGCGGTGGTGGGGACGGCGACCGAGGCGCGCCAGTTGCAATTGTTTGATGCTGAGAATAATCAATATCCGGTCGATATGGCCATGAATGTGTTATTGGGGAAGCCGCCCAAAATGTTGCGCGATGTAGCGCGCGTGCAAAATGCGTGCCCGCCGCTGGATTTGACTGGCATTGATTTACTCGATGCCGCGCAACGTGTGTTGCGTTTGCCAACGGTGGCAGATAAATCGTTTTTGATTACGATAGGCGATCGCACCGTGGGCGGCTTGTGTGTGCGCGACCAAATGGTCGGCCCATGGCAAGTACCGGTCGCCGATTGCGCCGTGACTGCTTTGAGCTATGAAGGGTATTTGGGCGAAGCCATGGCGATGGGTGAGCGTTCACCTTTGGCCGTGATCAATGCGGCAAGCTCAGGGCGCATGGCCGTAGGCGAAGCCATTACCAATATTGCCGCTGCGGCGATTGCCGATATTTCAGACATCAAATTGTCCGCCAACTGGATGGCGGCCTGTGGTCAGCCGGGTCAGGATGCGGCCTTGTTTGATACCGTGCGGGCAGTGGGCATGGAATTGTGCCCGGCTTTGGGTATTAGTATCCCGGTGGGTAAAGATTCGCTTTCCATGCGTACCACCTGGCGTGACGACGATGAACATAAATCGGTCACCTCACCCGTTTCGCTGGTGGTTACGGCTTTTGCTCCGGTGCATGATGTGCGCCAAAGCTTAACTCCACAGTTACGCACTGATTTGGGCGACACCTTGTTATTGGCCATCGATTTGGGGCGCGGTAAAAATCGCTTGGGCGCATCCGCCTTGGCCCAGGTGATGCAACAGTTGGGTAACGAGGTGCCGGATGTGGATAGCGCCGACGATCTCAAGGGTTTTTTTGCTGCGATTTCCCGCTTGAATCAGCAGGGCCAGATTTTGGCTTACCATGATCGTTCTGACGGTGGTTTATTCGTTACCTTGTGCGAAATGGCCTTTGCCGGGCATACTGGCTTATCGTTAAATATCGATATGTTGATCCTGGAAGGTGAGCACGCCAGCGATTGGGGCGACTCCAAAAATTGGGCTACCCAAGTGGCAGAGCGGCGCAATGAGTTAAGCTTGCGTGCCTTGTTCAGTGAAGAATTGGGTGCGGTATTACAAATTCGCGCGGCACAGCAAAGTGAAGTCATGCAGGTATTGCGCGACTATAACTTGGGCGCGTGCAGCCATATCGTTGGCAAGCCCAATCAGAGCGATGTAATTGAAATCATGCGTGACGCGAAAACCGTGTTTAGCCAACCCCGCATCCAATTGCAACGCCTGTGGAGTGAAACCAGTTGGCGTATCGCCCGCCTGCGTGACAATCCGCAAGCGGCCGATGCCGAATATGATCGCGTGCTGGAACAAACCGACCCCGGCATCAGCCCGATCCTGCCATTTGATCCGCAAGAAAATATCGCCGCCCTATATATTTCCAGTAGTATTGCCAGTGGCATCCGCCCCAAAGTGGCGATTTTGCGCGAGCAAGGTGTGAATTCGCATATTGAAACGGCCTATGTTATGCATCAGGCCGGATTTGATGCGATAGATGTGCATATGAGTGATTTATTGGCGGGCAGGCGTGATTTGTCCCAGTTTCAAGGCTTGATCGCGGTCGGCGGTTTTTCCTATGGCGATGTCTTGGGGGCTGGTGAGGGCTGGGCCAAGACGATTTTATTTCACCATGAATTGGCGCAACAATTTGCCAGCTTCTTTGGCCGTGGCGATACCTTTGGCCTTGGTATTTGTAATGGCTGCCAAATGATGAGTAATTTGAAATCATTAATACCAGGCGCTACGCATTGGCCCAAATTTACGCGTAACAAATCAGAACAATTTGAAGGCCGCTTCACCCTGGTTGAAGTGCAAGATTCACCTTCCATCTTTTTCCAAGGCATGCAAGGCACGCGCAGCGCGATAGCGATTGCCCATGGCGAGGGCTTTGCTGACTTTTCTCAAACTGGCGATATCAATCAGGTGCGGGTTGCATTACGCTTTGTTGATCATCAAGGCAATCGCACCGAGCGCTATCCACTCAATCCGAATGGCTCACCACAGGGCATTACTGCGGTAACCAGTGATGATGGTCGTTTCAGCGTGATGATGCCGCATGCCGAGCGTGTGTTCCGCACGGTGCAACAATCCTGGTACCCGGATGCGTGGGGCGAATATTCACCGTGGATGCGTATGTTTCAAAATGCGCGCAAATGGATTGGTTAAGTAAAAAGTACCAAGAAATAGGGTAGGGAAATAAGGAAGAGAATTAAGGTCGGCGCGGTAATTGCCGTTGATCCGTGAACCGGATAACAAGCTTTACCGCGCCACCGAACCAAGCCCGGACAGGGCAGGTTTACACGTAGTG
>JBKJLF010000635.1:0-4992 GCA_046597185.1 Burkholderiaceae bacterium
GCTGCCCAGCGGGCCACAAATTAAATTAGATCGGGTTTAATTGGCCCATTCGGATGCAGACATTCAAAATACAATAGATCCGACCATGCACCATTAAAATACATGCTTTGATTGGCGCGCCCAAACGCGGTAAAACCGTTGCGCTGCAAGACTTTCAGCGACCCACTATTTTCTAGCCGCACCGAGGCTTCAATGCGCGAAAATTGCAACTCCTCAAACGCCATCGGCAGTAATAAAGCTAGCGCTTGCGTGGCATATCCTTTGCCGCCAGCCTGCTGCGCTATCCGGTAACCCAGCACAGCACGGTTAAAATAGCGCCGCTCGACCGCATGGAGATTAATGCGCCCGACAATCACGCCATCGGCCTTGATCAAAAACTGGTGCGATTTTTCTGCCGCACGCTCGCTGGCAGCGCTGGCAATGGCGTGCTTTACTGCGTCAAGCTGATAATAGGCCGGGTCACGCGCATTCACACAACGCTCGAAATAGGCGCGGTTGTCGCACTCGAAGGCGAACAATTCCTCCGCATCAGCCAAGGTCGGTGCCACTATTTTCAGCATGCCACATCACCCGCTGCCAGATCACGCCACATATGCACCTTGGCGACAAACTCATCGCCCAGTTTTACCGCCAACGGTTCCAACCCAAACGGTACAAAACCGTGCCGCGCATACAGCGCCTGCGCCGCGTGGTTGCCATCGGTCACGGTAAGCTGCATCAGGCGCTGCTCCGGGCGGGTGCGCGCAAACGCCAGCGCAGAAACCAACAATTGATCACCAAAACCTTGGCCGCGCCACTGTGGGGCAACATACATGCCAAATAGCGTCGATTTATGCCGGGTTTTTTCGCGCGAATCGAACGACACGCCCACTACCGCCGCCAATTCATCGCCGATTAGGTAACCAAACACCACTTCTTTAGCGTCCAGCCGGGGTATTAATCGTTGTTCCCAAAAAGCCAGCGGCAAGGTAGCGCGCTCGTACACAGTCGAGGTAAACGCGTCCGGGTGGCGCGCATACGCATCGAGCATCAGCGCGCGATAGCTGGCCGCGTGTATCGGCGTCAGGCGAATGGCATTTTGGCTCATCGCTGCTGCCTGCGGGGTTGACGGTTCATGCTAATTCCAAGGCTGGGATGAATGGGGAAGGCGCCATTTTACTAAAACGGCACAATTTACGCTAGTTTGAGGCAGCGCGGGCCAGCAGCCAAGGCATGAAATATTCATTCCATAGCAACATCAACAAAAATTTGAATGTTTTGTGGAAACTATGAATGGAAATTCGCTCAATTCCTCTGGCTTTTGTGCGATGCTCTGCCTGATGTACTTGCTCCCCCAACTTCAGACTCCACGCCAATCCAAATGAAAAAATCAGCATTGAAACTCACTGGCGTTGCCCAGACAAAAGCGCAACCAGCCCTATCCAAGGGGCAAAAGCTATTCAACAAATTACTTAAACAGATTGAAACCGAACGCCAGCGCCTGCTTGAATGGCAGGATCTGATGCCGCGTTACCAGCAGGAATTTAGCAAACAATATGAATCACTGGTTAAAATTTTTGAATCGCGCAGAACCGATTTTGTATTACTTCTAGCCAAAGTCAGTACAAATAAAATTTTCAGCAAGAAAGATAAGGCAAAAATCAGCGATCTGGTTGCGCCGATTGCCATCGATTTGATTGCGAACGACGAAACTCAGCAATTGAAAGCGATCTATAACCGCCATGCCGATGCCGATTTCGATGCCATGCCGCGCAATGCTTATCAAGGCAATCCATACGGCGATGAAGATTGTCCATTTTAATGGATTAGGAAAATCACCATCGCTCCGCTCATAGCTTGTCTGACGCGCAAATTGCGCAGGCATTAAACCTGCCATTGCGCGAGCGTAGGGTAATGCAGGTTTTACTTAGAAAGTACTACTGCGTATACTCAATGCCATTTTTTACCCGTGGTGCAACTAGGTCTTTATTTTCCACACTCTCACTGAAGTTAGCCAAAACCTCGGCTGGCGTACCGCGTCCTTCGTCCAGTATCTGCTTCCAAAATAAAAAGCCGCCTTGATCTGGTTCGCGATGTAATACGTGATTATAAAACAAGGATACTAATTGCCCATTGCTAGGATTTTCACCGTATAGCGCCTTAAACTCTCTTGACTTCAAGAATTCAGCCGCAATGGCAATTAAATCGGCGTTTCTATCTAATACGTTAACCCAAAATCCTAGACCACCTTCATCCGGTTTTCGATCAAATGCAGCTTGATATAGACGGTAGGCTTTTCCTGCCACCCCATCAATATCAAATGCGGTCACGCCATCAGAAAATTTTACTCGTTTCACGTCCTGAAGATTCTGTGTAGGCGCAGTGCGGGCGTTATCAATCAGCACGTATCCAGTACTCGTTTTAATAATTGAATAATCCGCACGCTTGCCAACGATGGTTACCGCATCGGTTTGTCCCCCGGCACCAGTATCATGGGCCATGCCAGACTGGGTAAGTATCAATGTTTGATCACCGATTAACAACTTCGTTACTCTTTGCGTAATGTCAAAATTGGTATCATAGCTAAATGCAAGCACGGCACTGCCGGTATTTTCGGTATCTCCCGTCAAGGCAAGCCAGTTGTTAGCAGAACTGGCCGACCACTTACAATCTGGGGTCGTAGAAACTTCAACGCTTCCAAGGCCGCGTTGCCCTGAAACCGCCAAATTCGCTTGCGATAAACGAATCGCACAATGCGCATCGTCTGTATGAAACACCGAACTCGTCCAACCACTGGCGATGGTCCCATCGTTAGCATTGTTATTATCAGCACGAACTCGCCAATAGTAAGCAGTGCTAGGACTCAAACCAGCCATACTAAAGCGATTGCCCGCCAGATATTGGCTCACCAAACAATCAGTGCATGCGCTGGTTTCATCGGTTTCATCAAACCCAGCGGTACTGGCCTGAACCCAGTACCCCTTTGCATTGGCCACGCTGCTCCATTGCATTTCGACATTGCCACCCGCATGAGCACTACCATTTTCCGGCGCAAGCTGGCTCGGAATATCGAGGCGCTTGCCCACTTGCGGCTCACTTGCTCGCAAAGTAAATTCTGCACTACTCCAATCGCTACGCAAAGCATTATTGGCAGCTCGAACTCGCCAATAGTAGGTAGCGTTATTACTCAAAGTGGGTGGTGTGGCGTGAATGCTGCTACTCACAATATTTAAAATACAATTACTACATGTAAGCCCATCGGTCGAACTGGCAAAACTGGGGCTGGCACTCAATTGAATTTGATAGCTATCCGCATTAGTAACCGGGTTCCAAATTAAATCCGGGGTGACTAGTACAACGGCGGCATTACTTGGCGATGATAGCGTTGGCTGGCTCAACGTCGCGCCTACTTGAATAGTAAATTGGCCGCTGGCCCAAGGGCTGGGGTTCAACCTAGAAATTGGATCACCCGCAACCGCCTGAACCCGCCAATAATAGGTCGTGCCGCGATTTAATATAGGCGCAAGAAATGTGCCACCGTTACTCACTGCGTTGACAATACAATTGCTGCATGCGGTATCGCCAGCAGAACTATCAAAATGAGAATTCGTCGCAATTTGTACACGATAGCTATACGCGCCCGGAATCGTGCTCCAAGTCAAATTGGGCTGTACTGCGGAGACCACCCCAGCGTTTTCAGGGGAAAGCAAAGTTGGTGCCGCTAAGGTTCTATCTATTTGCACGACAAAGCCGAATTCACGCCATTCGCTATCACGGAAATCACTTGCATGCGCCACACTTCTGGCACGCACGCGCCATAGGTAGCGGGTACTGTTGCTTAAAGTAGGTGCCACCACGGTATTCGCGGTAGTGCTTATATTTAACAAGCAATTGTGACAAGTGGCACCATCGGGTGTGGAATCAAAGGTGCCACTAGCGATCATTTGCACTTGATAGGTATCGGCGTTTTCAACGGTTGACCAACGCATGGTTGGCGTACTTACGGTAACCGGATCAAAAAAATCAAATGGTGAAGGATATTCCAATTGAGGGGCTGCTAATTGCGGGATCACTCTGGTAAGCGTAAAACGCCCGTTTGTCCAGTTACTCGCCAAATAATTACTGGGGCCAACGGTGTCGTCGCCCGCGCGAACGCGCCAGAAATAATTTCCGGGCGATAGGCTATCAGTTAAAACAGACGCATTCAATCCATTGTTAAGATTTATAATGCAATTATTGCAATCTTTTCCATCAATTGACGTATCAAAATTGGGGCTTGTGCCAAGCTGAACACGATACCCACCTCGGGCATTTGCAACGCTCCCCCACTCCAAAGCGATCATGGTGGCGGAGATACTCTCACCATCATGCGGCGTGCTTAATATTGGCGCAGCCAAATTATGATTTTCAACCGTCACAAAACTGTTTGGCGCAGTCCATCCGCCAGCCACATACCCTTGATCGTTGGTGATAATTGCTTGCACCCGCCAAAAATAGGTTTGCTCAGCCAAAGTCGGTATCGTTACACTATTGGTTTGGCTGGTGGTCTGTAACGTACAATAGCCACACTCCAATTCCGCGTTATAGAAAGTAGGGTATCTATCCACTTGTATGCGATACGAACTCGCATTCGGAACGCGCGTCCAAGTCAGTGTCGGGGTAGTCGCAAGAATTGCCAACGCATTGGCGGGTGACGATAAAGTTGGCTGCCCGACCGCCGGGCTAAAACCCGCAGTAAAACTACCATTCCCCCAAACACTTGGGGTCCAGCCACTTTGGGGCGTGCTGTTACTGGCGCGCACCCGCCAGTAATATACCGTCCCAGTATTTAAGAGTCCAGTCACCATACTGTTTGCGCTAGTGACCGTATTCAACAGACAATTATTGCAGGTTTCGCCGTCGGGTGAAGTATCAAAATTCGCACTTGCACTCACTTGTACGCGATAGCTATTCGCATTGGCGACATTACGCCAAGCCAATGTAGCTGGATTCGGTAAAATGGCATCTACATTT
>JBKJLF010000795.1:0-7630 GCA_046597185.1 Burkholderiaceae bacterium
GCGCGAATCCCAGTGCTGGCAGCTCAAATTATTGCCAATCAGTTAACACACCGAGCTACAATGTCGCACGCTATCCCAATAAGTTTTTTACAGCAGGCACCACAGGCTCCGCCGCCATCCCAGAGACAGCGGCCTCCACCACGTTTACGATTACACTCACTGGCACCTGCAATAGCAGCAATAAGGTGGGCATATCAGCCGTAACCATCAATGGTGTCAATGTACTCAGCTCTTCCACCAGCCAAACCAGTAGTGCGTCCACCCTGGCTTCGGATTTGCGTAGCAGGATCGGCGGTGGCTACACGACCAGCGGCACAAGTAACACCGTCAAAATTACCGCCCCTTTATCATCGGGAGCCATTACCTGGCCGGTACTGTTTACCCGCACCAGTAGTTCAAGTAGTTCCTGCGCCATCTCCACCTCTCCCATACCTACCTTCGGTGGCTATAGTCCCGCTGTACCTGCTGTACCAGCTACACCTAGCAGCTATCCTGGCTCGTTTACGAGGGTGGACATTGTCTCGACCAATAATAGCTATCCGTATCCCGGCAGCACCACCAAAGCCAGCACCCGCACCGATTGCGCTGGCACTACCTGCACCTATGCAGAAGAAATGACCAATTTCGCCAACTGGTGGACTTACTACCATACCCGGATGCAAATGATGAAATCCTCAGCCAGTATTTCATTTAACGCTCTCGACACCAAATATCGGGTCGGCTACTTTAGCATCAACAATAATACGGGCACGGACTTCTTGAATCTGTCCACCTTTAATTCGACCCAAAAAACGAATTGGTATAGCAAATTACTTGCCGCCAAGCCGAATAACAGTACGCCACTACGTAAGGCACTCACCAGCGCCGGACGTTTATATGGCGGCAAATTGAATGGCAGCAGTTTCAATGGCAGCACAGTCGTCGACCCAATGCAATACTCTTGCCAGCAAAACTTTACCATTCTCTCGACCGACGGGTATTGGAACGAGGCCGATCCGGGCGGTTATCAACTCGATGGCAGCACCGCTATTGGCAATCAGGATGGCACCCTGGCACGGCCGCAATTGGATGGCAACAATACCAGCAATACCTTGGCCGACGTGGCTGCCTATTATTACAATACCGATTTACGCACCACCAGTTGTATCGGCAGTGTGGTTCCACCCGCTACGGTGGGCAATGATGTCTGCACCAATAACGTGCCGGTCAGCGGCCTGGATGCGGCGGCACACCAGCATATGACCACATTCACCGTTGGGCTGGGGGCATCGGGCTATATGCAATATACCCCAAGCTACGCCAGCTCCAGCAATACCAGTGGCGATTACTTCAACATCAAAAATGGCACCTCAGCCAATCCGGGCGCGGGTGTCTGCTCATGGCAAACCACGGGTGTCTGTAATTGGCCAACACCTGCCTCCAACACCCAATCGACCATTGACGACTTATGGCATGCCGCCGTCAACGGTTATGGCACCTACTTTAGCGCAGGTAATCCGGCCTTGCTCTCATCGGGTTTATCCAGTGCCTTGGCCGGAGTGTCGGCACGCTCGGGTGCATCGGCTGCCGCCACGACCAGTAATCCCAACATTGCAACGGGTGACAATTTTGTGTTTAGCTCAACCTTCACCTCGGTCAATTGGGATGGTGAATTAGTGCGGCAACAGTTGGATTTGAATACGGGTGCCATTTCCACTTCGGTTGATTGGTCGGCTCAATCATTACTCGATGCCAATACCTCACGCACCATTTATACCTATGACCCCACTGGCACCAACAAACTAAAACTGTTCACATGGTCTACCCTGGGCGGCGACCAAAGCTGGTTCAACGCCGCAGCCATTACGGGTCTTTCGCAATTTTGTAGCTCAGGCGTGACCTGCCTGGGTACGACTGAAAAAGCCGCTGCAGCAGGCCAAAATTTGGTCAACTTCTTGCGCGGCGACCGCAGTAACGAAGGCTCTTCGACCGATACCAGTAAATATTATCGTGCCCGCAGCCATGTGCTGGGCGATATTGTGAGTGCCGAAGCGGTGTATGTCAAAGCGCCATTGTTCAGCTATACCGATGCGGGTTATAGCGCCTACAAGAGCGCCAATGCAAGCCGCCAGGGTATGGTGTATGTCGCAGCCAATGACGGGATGCTGCATGCGTTTAATGCCACCACAGGCGTTGAAGAATGGGCTTATGTCCCCAACTCGGTCTTGCCGAATCTGTATAAGCTGGCCGATAAAAACTATGCAACCCAACATCAATATTATGTCGATGGCACACCGGTTCAAGGTGATGTGTATTTTGGCGGTGCCTGGCATACGATACTGGTAGGTGGTTTGGCGGGCGGCGGTCGCGCCTTTTACGCGCTCGATGTCACTAACCCCAGCACACCCGTTGCCCTATGGGAATTCACCAATGACACCAGCAAAGGCACGGGCTACGCTACGGATGCCAATTTAGGTTATGCCTTTGGCAAGCCAGAAATTACCCAACTCAAAAACGGCACGTGGGTGGTGATCATTACCTCGGGCTACAATAATGTATCCCCTGGAGATGGTTCAGGCTATCTTTATGTGATGGATGCACAATCAGGTACCAAGTTGACCACCTTGCCAACCTATGTTGGTAGCACAGCCACACCAAGTGGCTTGGCGCAAATTCGCACCTGGGTCGATAATCCCGACAGTAGTAATGTGGCCACCCGGGTGTATGGCGGTGATCTGCTCGGCAATGTCTGGCGTTTTGACATTGATGATAATATCGCCCCGACGGGTAAAGAAAGCACGCTGTTAGCCACCCTCAAAAGTGCCACACTCAATGCTCAAGCAATTACCAGCAAGCCTGAATTAGGTTTGGTCAACAGCTACCCGGTGGTGTATGTTGGCACCGGCAAGTATTTGGGCGTCTCGGATTTGACCGATACCAGCAGCCAATCGATCTATGCCATCCGTGATAAATTACTCCCCACCGGGGTAGGCAACCCACGTAGCGAGGGCACGTTTATCAAGCAGACATTAACTGCAACCACCTGCCCGGCAGGCACGGCCAGCAGCATTTGCAGCGCCGGCCAGGCAGTACGCACCAGTACCAATTTGGCGGTCGATTTTGCCAGCAACAGCGGTTGGTATGTTGATTTGCTCGATTCGGGCGAGCGTATCAACAATGACCCGCAACTCGCATTAGGCACCCTGATCTTCACAGCCAATGTACCCAATGTGAGTGCCTGCACCATCGGCGGTTATAGTTACCTGTACTACTTTAACTACAAAACCGGCGGGCCAGTCGCCACTTCGACCACCAATGTTACCGGTGCGATATTGGGTAACACCTTGGCCACGCGCCCGGTGTTTGCCAAGTTACCCAATAACAAGGTGATTTCGATTACGCGCTTGAGCGATGGCAGCAATACCGTTTCCCAGCCGCCCGTGTCACTGAGTACAGGCAACGTACGGCGGGTATCATGGCGTGAGTTAAATGCCGAATAGGGAGTCAGAGATCGATAATGAATCGTAACACGTGGGCAAACTGGCGCAAATGGGGTAACTTCGGCTTGGCACCGATCCCCACGCGCCAGCTCAGTTCAGCCTTGTTTGCTTTAAGCGGCCATATTTTCATTGCACTGGTTTTCATGCTCGGGCTACTTCAAACCCGGCCCGAGCAAGTTAGCCCACCTCCGGCCAAAACCATGCAGGTGCAGTTAAAGCCATCACAAATACCCACCCAGGCATCCTCGACCGAAGCCGTACCTGACCTGGGGGCGCAACCCAAGCCTGATCCGATACCACAAAACGCCGCAAGCACGCCTGTGCCCACGCCTGCGCCTGCGTCCGCACCTGCGGCCGCACCTACGGCCGTACCAATCCCCGCTACGGCCGCTACATCTGCGAGCCATGCCGCAAATGCCACGCCAGCAGCTTCCCCTGCCGAAGAAGTGGCGTATTACTACCCGGCCCGGCAATTACAGCAAAAACCACAGGTCATCGAAGACATTGATACCAATCTCACACTCACCCTGCCCGGCATTGAAACCCAAAACGTGATCCTGCGCTTATTTATCAACGAACGCGGCGGCATCGATCATATTGATATCGAACAAAGCAGTCTGGCACCCGAAGTGGTCGCGGCGGTCAGCGGAGCGTTTGGCAAACTACGCTTTACCCCTGGCAAAATGGATGGTTTGGCCGTGAAAAGCCAATTGAAAATCGAAGTATTATTGGAAAATGAGCAAACCGCAAAAATCGGTCGCAAGAGCGTGAATGAATGAATGAATGAATGAATGAAGAATGAATAATGAATAAGTAAAGAATGAATAAGCCCGGGAACCCGGGCGGCCAAAGCCGCCCGAACTAACTGCGCAATAAAGCCACAATCGACTCCAGTTCAGCCCGAATCACCATGGGATCAAGCGTGGCTTCGTCCACCTGTTCGGCTGGCATGTCACCTTCCGCTTCCGGGGTTTCATCAATCCCGGTAAAATGACCATCCAATTTATTGCGCGCGCCGCTAATGGTAAAGCCGTGTTCATACAATAGCTCACGAATGCGGCGTATCAACAGCACCTCGTGATGTTGATAATAACGCCGATTGCCGCGCCGCTTGACTGGTTTTAACTGGGTGAATTCTTGCTCCCAGTAACGCAACACATGCGGCTTGACGCCACACAGCTCGCTTACTTCGCCTATGGTGAAGTAACGCTTGGCCGGAATCGGTGGCAAGACGGCTTGCGGCAATACGGCAGGTTTGCTAACGCGTTCATTCATGGTTGATCATGGTGGCTCATTATCGGATCAGGCAGCATGGCCATTGAGATCGGGTGCTTTACCCGGTTCATCAACCATGCTTTTCAATTTTTGACTGGAATGAAATGTTACCACGCGGCGCGCCGAAATCGGGATTTCTTCACCAGTTTTTGGATTACGCCCCGGTCGTTGCGGTTTGTCACGCAATTGAAAATTACCAAAACCGGATAATTTCACTTCTTGCCCGCGCACCAGAGCATCGCGAATTTCATCAAAAAAAGTTTCCACCATTTCCTTGGCTTCACGTTTATTTAAACCAACCCGTTCAAATAACAGTTCAGCCAATTCTGCCTTGGTTAAGGTGGGCAATTCTTTTTCCGCTTGCAAACGTGCGTTGGAAGCTTGCATCGCACGTTGCAAATTGGCAGTGAGCACCGATTGCAACTCGGCCGAGGTCACATCGTTCATCTTATTTTCTATCCCCACTGATATGGTAGCGATCAAGTACGCAATTTTGCCTGATGTTTTTTACTCGCAGCACAAATAAATGCGCCCATGGCAGATTCCACGGCGTCATCTTGTAGTGTAGCCTGAGTATCCTGCAAAGTGATGCGAAACGCCAGACTTTTTTCATCTGGCTGCAATCCTTTGCCGCGATATTCATCAAACAAAACAATCGATTGCATGATTTTACAAGCTTCGTTTTCAGCAATTTCCAGATTGAAATCATCGACCAAATCCTGTACCAGAACCGATTGCTTGACCACCAGCGCCACATCCCGCACCACGGGTGGAAATTTCGAAATTTCATGGTAAGCTGGCACCACCCGACGCTGCAAAGACTGGGCATCGACTTCAAACATTACCGGAGCCAAGGGCAAATCGTATTTTTGTTGCCAACGCGGATGTAATTCGCCGATCCAACCCACAACCACGCCATCAAGCTCGACTTGTGCCGAACGGCCCGGATGCAAGGCAGGATGCACTATTTTACTAAACCGCAAGATGCTTGGCGCATACAAGGCTTCCAGATCGGCTTTAATATCAAAGAAATCGACATTACGCCCCTTCATCCCCCATTGCTCTTCCACCGCAGGGCCATACACCAGGGCGGTAACACATTTGGTTTGGCGATACCCGGCGACAGAATAATCGCCATCAAGCACATTTGCATCGCGCTTAAAAGTTACACCCACTTCAAACACCCGGATAAAATCGAGTTTGCGATTCAAGTTATAGCGCACATTGGCAATCAAACTGCCGACCAAAGATGAGCGCATCACATTCATTTGGCTGGCAATCGGGTTAAGTAGTTTGATCGGATCAGCATTGCCGCTAAAGTCGTGTTCCCATTCTTCTTCAACAAAGCTGAAGTTCACCACTTCCTGATAACCCAAATCCGCCATTTGATGCCGTACCGCAAACAAGCTGCGGATATTTTCCGGGTGGATCGCCATCTCATGCGCGGCAACCGGAGGCAAAGCGGGAATGTTTTCAAAACCATATACGCGTGCCACTTCTTCAATCAAATCGACTTCAATTTCAATATCGAAACGATAAGACGGCGGTGTAACCGAAAACAACCCCGGCTCTTGTGTAAATGGCAAACCCAAACGGGTGAAAATATCACCCACCTGGCTGTCGGTAAACGGAATCCCGATCACTTTGCAGGCCCGTTCGGTACGCAGCGTCACCGGATTACGCTGCGGCAAATTCACGATTTGGTCATCCACTGGCCCCACTTGCGTGTCAGGCAAGCCGCAAATTTCCAAAATCAAGCCGGTAATGCGTTCGATATGCGGCACAATGCTGGCAAAATCCACGCCACGCTCAAAGCGATGGCCAGCATCGGTTGAAAAATTCAGCCGACGGCCACGGCCTTGAATTGCATTAGGCCACCAAAATGCGGCTTCCAGATAAATATCCCGGGTATCGAGCGATACGGCGGTGGAATCGCCACCCATAATGCCCGCTAAAGATTCGATTTGTTTTTCATCGGCAATCACGCCGATCCAATCATCGACTTCAACCGTATTGCCGTTTAACAGTTTGACGCTCTCGCCTGCGCGCGCCCAGCGCACATCCATGCTGCCATGGATTTTGGCCAGATCAAACACATGTGAAGGGCGACCCAACTCCAACATCACGTAATTCGAAATATCCACCAGCGCCGAAATCGAACGCTGACCGCTACGCTCCAGACAGCGCTTCATCCAGTCCGGCGTGGCAGCTTTGGCATCGAGACCACGAATCACACGGCCGCAAAAGCGGCCGCATAAATCCGGAGCCGAGACTTTAACTGGCAACACTTCTTGCATCGTCACCGCCACCGGGTGACATTCCGGTGCTTTCATGGGCGACCCGGTGAGGGCCGACACTTCGCGCGCCACCCCCAGTATCGACAGGCAATCGGCCCGGTTGGGCGTGAGCTTGATGGTGAATTTTAAATCGTTGAGTTCGTAATAATCACGAAAATTTTGCCCAATTGGTGCATCAGTCGGCAAATCGAGCAAACCGCCGTGCTCGTCGGATATTTTCAATTCCCGTGCCGAGCACAACATGCCTTGCGATTCCACTCCGCGCAATTGCCCGACTTTGATTTCAAACGGTTTGCCATCCGGCCCCGGCGGCAATTGCGCGCCCAGTAGCGCACACGCCACCTTCATACCCGCGCGCACATTGGGCGCACCACAGACGATGTTGAGCATGGTTTCATGGCCGACATCAACCTGACACACATTCAACCTGTCGGCATTGGGATGCTTGGCCACTTCCCGCACATGGCCCACCACCACATGAGTGAACGGGGGGGCCACCACTTCGGTTTCTTCGACTTCCAGACCGGACATGGTCAGCAAGTGGGATAATTCATCCGAAGTGAGCTTCGGATTACACAT
>JBKJLF010000885.1:0-3996 GCA_046597185.1 Burkholderiaceae bacterium
GGTGCCAAACGAAAAGCCGGACAAGGCCACTGGCACACCGGGAAAGCGTTGTTGCATTTCAAGCATTAACAGGGCCATATCGTCGGTTTCTCCCGCGCCACCATCATGCACGCCTTCTGAGCTACCTACCCCACGAAAATTCATGCGCGCGCTGGCATAACCGAGGCTATTGAAGGTGCGCGCCAGGGTGTGTGCGACTTTGTTATCCATGGTGCCACCATACAAAGGGTGCGGATGCGCCACCAGGGCGATGCCGCGCACCTCATCAAGCGGCATGTCGAGCGCACATTCAAGCCGCCCGGCAGCACCCATCAATTCAAATTTTTGCGTTTTTTTATTCATTCCTGCCCCAAACCATCAGATTTTTAAGCGCTCAACCACTTTACCACCCACGATATGTTGCTCGATAATTTCATCAATATCGTCGTTATCGACATAGGTGTACCAGGTGGCGGCGGGGTAAATCACCATGACCGGGCCTTCGGAACAACGGTCCAGGCAACCCGCTTTATTGATGCGCACTTTGCCCTCACCATTCAAATCCAGCGCTTTGATACGCTTTTTGGCATATTCTTGCGCCGCCTGCGCACCTTTGGAATGGCAGCATTCACGGCCATCGTCGCGCTGGTTCAAGCAAAAAAAGACGTGCTGCTGGTAAAACGATGGGTCAGATTGGTCAGCCATGATGCAAAATCCTTGATGATTTTAAATTAAACCGAAATGATACACCCCGTTCACTGGCTTTTCAGCGTATGCGCAGGATGTAGCAAGAACCAAAGTGCTAAAAAAGGCCACAAAAACGATAAAAACTGCGCGGCACCATTAAAATTGAGGAATTTTCCTTGCACCCAGGCTTGCAATGTTGCCGTAAAGTATGGGTTCGCCGGGATGATATTGATGATCAATACACTCAAAAAAATAGTTAGCACGGCCAGCCGACGTTGTGCG
The DNA here is from genome assembly GCA_046597185.1 of Burkholderiaceae bacterium. Taxonomy (GTDB): domain Bacteria; phylum Pseudomonadota; class Gammaproteobacteria; order Burkholderiales; family Burkholderiaceae_D; genus CAMBDR01. The sequence goes on from JBKJLF010000885.1 coordinate 949, forward strand.
GTAGGTCGTGCATACGCCAGACCAGACAACATCATCAAACCAATCACACAACCGCCCTGGGCACCGGGGGTAAACCAGATAAAGGCGTTTTCCGGCGCAAACAATAAGGCGCAGGCCAGTGTTTTTACCAATACAGTCACACCACACAAAACCAGAATCAGCGCGGTTTGCGGTGCGGCTTTGCGCAATAAACACAGGAGCGTAAGTACTGCGCCAGTCATGCCGCAAGCGCTGATCAAGGTTTCGGCCAGCCAAAATTGTTGCACGCTTAAGGGGTGCTGTTGCAACCAGGCAGCCAAATCGAATTGTTTATCCAACAAAAATAACAGCCAATCCGACAGCACCGGGACAAATTGCCCATTGCCAAATAAATACGCTTGCGGATAAATTTGTGCCAAGGGCCACAAACCCAATACCACCAGGCCCAGGCTGGCTTCATGGCTAAACCAGCGCTGGCGCAAGCTGAGTAGTTTGCTATGGCGCAACACGGGTGCCGCCAAGCCAACCCCCAGCAGCGCGCCCAACAGGGTACCACCCAAATTGGTCAACCAATCGAGCAAGGAGGGCACCCGACTGGGTAAATAGGTTTGGATGGCTTCCAGTAAGGCCGACAGAATTGCGCCCAACACCACGCTCAGCAGCAAAGCGCGCCAGCCGCGCAAACCGGGGTAGAGAAACAAGACCAAAAAGAAGCCCAAAGGAATGTAGCCCAGCACATTGGTGATGACATCAAACCAAGTCCAATAAGGGGAAAAACCGGCCGTGAAGTAGGCAAACGGGGCCAAACCGACCGTGCGCCAACCCGCAAACGGGTAGCAACTGGCATACACGATCAAAAACAGCCACGCTAACAGGCAGCTAATGAGGATGGTGGAACGTGCTTCAGTGGTCGGTGCGGGATCGGACATTATGGTTTGAGGGGCAGACTGGCAATCCAGCCCAGTATATCGCTAATTGCGGCATCCGTCGCCAGCGCGAGTGCGCGCGCACCGCCAGCCGCGTCCGGGCTGGGTGCGTTGGCTTGTTGTTCAAATTGGCGTTGGCCGATTAATTGCTTGCCCTGAAACACCGAAGCGCGCACCGTGAGTTGGCCGACACTGGCCGTGGGTGAGGCAAAAATCTGCACGAATTCTTCGGCATCGAGGCGTAAAGTGGGCAGTTGTTGCGCGCCATCACCCGGAGCCAACACAGTGCCGCCTTCGAGGGCAATCCGGGTTTTGAGGCGCTGCCCCAACAGTTGCGCCGGGCTCATGCTCCAGCGGCTCCCCGCATACGGGTACGCCTGTTGCACATTGGCATAGCCCAGGCGATAAAACATCAATGGCCCATCCATCCATGCGGGTGATTGCACCTCGGCCACTTTGAGCGCAGGCAAACGCACAAGCGCAGGTGGTTTGATGCCTTGCGTAAGTGGGCCGAAATCATACAGCGCGGGGGCCGGGACGCGGGTGGCGCAAGCGCTCAACAGGCTGGCGGCAATCAAGGTCACAGTCAAGCAACTGAGCAAGCGACTGAGCAAGCAACTGAGCAAGCGATTCATGAAACTTAAATCTCCACTTGTGTACCCAATTCAATCACCCGGTTAGGCGGAATCTGGTAGTAATCAGCGGCAGCACGGGCATTGCGGAACATGGCAATAAACATATGCTCGCGCCATGGGGCCATGCCGCCAATGTCGGGCCGCGAAATAATGGTTTGGCGTGCAATGAAGAAGGAGGTTTCCATCATTTCAAATTCCATACCCAAGGTTGAGGCATGCGTCAAAATGGCGGGTAAGTCTGGCTCGTCTTTAAAGCCATAATACACATCCAGTTGGAAGCATTGGTGGCCCAGATCGCTTATTTTGAGTTGATCTGCCAAGGCCACGTAAGGATCATCCACATTATGCACGCTTAAAAATACCACGCGCTCATGCAAGACTTTATTGTGGATCAGGTTGTGCAATAACACATGGGGCACGCCATCGTTTTCGGCCCGCAAGAAAATCGCCGTGCCGTACACGCGGGTGGGTGGATCGATAAACAACGATTGTAAAAAGTCCTCCAAAGGAATCGCATGTTTGGCCAGATTTTTGTATACCAAATTATGGCCGCGCTTCCAGGTGAGCATGATCACGCTCAAGATTGCTGCCAATAATAAGGGAAACCAGCCACCATGAAAGACTTTCAGCGCTGTTGAGGAAAACAGCAACAGATCAATCACCAGAAAACCCGCCGTCGCCCCCACCGCCAAGGCGATATGATATTTCCATTTATAGCGCACTACAAAAAAGGTCAACACGGTGGTAACGCTCATTGTGGCGGTAGCAGCGATACCGTAGGCAGCGGCCAAATTATCGGACGAACCAAACCCAATCGCCGCCAATAACACGGCGGCCAACTGCAACCAATTCACAACAGGAATATAAATTTGACCTTTTTGATCTGCTGAAGTATGAATGATGCGCATGCGCGGTAGAAATCCCAAAGCGATAGCTTCCCGCGTGATCGAAAAAGCACCTGAAATGGTGGCTTGAGAAGCAATAATGGTCGCCAAACACGACAATGCGACCAAAGGATAGACACTCCATGCGCCCAGTTGATTGAAAAACGGGTTGACAATGGCTGCTGGCTGAACCAACAACAAACTACCTTGCCCCAGGTAGTTTAAGGCCAGCGCGGGAAACGCGACCGAAAACCATGCCAGCCGCATCGGAAATCGCCCGAAATGCCCCATGTCCGCATACATGGCTTCGGCCCCGGTCAAGGCCAGCACGACTGCGCCCAATGCCAGGAAACCCATTTTGGGGTTGTTCAGTAAAAACGACAAGGCATGCAAAGGATTAATGGCATTGAGAATTTGTGGTGCTTTCAAAATGTTGACGACCCCCATAATGGCCAAGGCGGCAAACCATACAACCATGATTGGGCCGAAAAATCGCCCGATGCCAGCCGTTCCGCGCTTCTGCACCCAAAAGAGGGCGAACAGGATCCCGAGCGTCAGCGGGATGACGAAATCCTTGAACTTCGGAGAGACGATCTCCAGGCCTTCCACAGCCGACAGCACGGA
>JBKJLF010000251.1:0-8631 GCA_046597185.1 Burkholderiaceae bacterium
CTGTTCACCAATCTGGCCATCCCCGACCAATGGGATTGGACGAGCCGCCACCCGGTGCTACGCATCGATTTCAGTGGTGACACGCTGGTCGGTGTCGAGGAGCTAACCGCCTCGGTACATCAGCAACTGGAAGGTTACGAGCGCCAATTCAACTTGCCCGCGCGCTACCCGGATCACCGGGGCCGCCTGCGCGACCTGATCGGGCGCATCCACGAGACCAGCGGGCAAACCGTGGTGGTATTAATCGACGAATACGACAAACCCATCCTGGACAATATCGACCAACCCGAGATCGCCCAAACCATCCGCAGCAAGCTTAAAACCCTGTATGGCGTGCTCAAAGGTGTCGATCCACATTTGCGTTTTGTGATATTGACGGGCGTCACCAAATTTTCCAAGGGGAGCCTGTTTTCCGGCTTGAACAACCTGAAGGACATCACGCTTGATCCTGCCTGGTCAGCCCTGTGTGGTTATACCGAACATGAACTGGAAACTGAATTCGCACCCGAGCTGCCGGGGCTGGATCGGGCGCAAATCCGGCGTTGGTACAACGGCTACAACTGGCGCGGCGAAGCGGTGTACAACCCGTATGATTTATTGCTCTTGTTCGATACGCGTGAATTTCAAACCTGGTGGTTTGAAACCGGTACGCCGACTTTTTTAACCAAACTGATGGCGCAAATCGGCTTTTTTACGCCCGATCTGGCACGCTTTAGCGTCGGTTCTGAGCTTATTTCCAGCTTCGATGTGGATCAAATCACGCCTGAAGCGTTGTTGTTTCAAACCGGTTATCTGACCATACTGGAAGTACGGCAACTGCCATCGGGCCCATGGGTGTACACGCTGGGCTACCCGAATCTGGAAGTGGAAATCAGCCTGAACTGCCACTTGTTGGCCGCCTACACGGGCGACATGCGCAAAAGCAACCAGCATCGGCTGCAACTGGAGCAACTGTTATCCAGCAACGACGTACCCGCCCTGAAGGCCTTGTTCCAGTCCTTTTTTGCTGGAATTCCCTACAACTGGTTCGTTAACAACCAAATCGCAGATTACGAAGGCTTTTACGCCAGCGTGTTCTACAGCTATTTCGCCGCGCTGGGGTTTGATATGGTGGTCGAAGACGCCACCAACCATGGCCGCATCGACATGGCAGTGAAACTGCCGGAGCGCATCTTTTTATTTGAATTCAAGGTGGTGGAACTGCTGCCCGAAGGCCAGGCTTTGCAACAATTAAAAGACAAGGCCTATGCCGACAAATACCGCCGTAGCGGCTTACCCGTGGTGCTGGTTGGTGTGGAATTTTCGCGCACCAAGCGCAATGTGGTGCGCTTTGAAACCGAAGCGGGTTGAGCGCCACCGCAATCAAAATGCTATTTCAAGGCAGTGTGCTCATGATTTCGGTGCGGCTTAGAAATCTCGCCACGCGCGAGATCGAAGGCCATGTCATATACGCTTTTCGTAATGTTTTTGGAAAAATCCAATACATGGACAGAACCGTCGGCAACAGGGTTAGCGCGGTGTACAAAAACATCAACGATATAGGCGCTTTCTCTAAGAGCGCCATCACCCTCCTCCAGGCAGCGATTTTGCATAACGTGTTTGTAAGGACGATTGGGCACGAGCTTAATCGCCTCGTCATACCGATTCTTGGGATGATTGCTTCGGAGAAAAAACAATGAGGCCGCCCTATTGCGAGATTTGTGGTATGGCCTGTATCGATGACCTGCCACCAAATGAAGGCGGATGGATTCAATTTGCAGATTATGTCAGCAGCGAAGATCCTTGGCTTAGCGGCGCAATAGGCTCGGTGTATTTCTGTGGAGCACATGTGGCTGCGGCCAGGAGCCTTAAATCAAGGCCAATGGAAGAGGCATTACTTGCATTGAAGGCGCAGTTCGGCAGTTTTCCGCCATACCCGAGAGGCCTTGGCCCAACCCTGTGGCAACGGTTGATCAAAAAATTGCGCGCATGGGTGTGCGCATGAGTGTGTGCATGATTACCGCGCTTTATCGCGCGCACCTACCCCCTCTCCGAAGGCCAGGAGCCAAGCGAGGCCGACTTACCGCGCTGGGTCAGTGGCGTATTGCTGGCCAATGGCTCGGCGCGCGCTGGTGCGGGGCGATGGCGAAGAGCGGCAAATTGTGGTCACCGTTATCGGCGACGCCGCCGCCAAGCTGGAACTGCTGGGCGTAATCCAGGCCGATTTCGACACCATCCACAGCGATTTCAAGAACCTAAACCCGCGCGCCGAGATCGAAGTTGGCGAAGTTGGTGAAGTTGGTGAAGTTGGTGAAGTTGGTGAAGTTGGCGGCGGCGCAGGCGCATGGATGCCGCTGACCCCCCTGAGTGCCGACGAGCGCCAAGGCGGCCAAACCTGGGTGCCGACCAGCAGCGGCTCAATCCCGCTCGACTCATGCGCCACCCTCAACCGCTTGTCCAACCCCGCTGCAAGGGTGGAAGGCTGGCGGCCAAGCGTCTTTATCAGCTATAGCAGCCGCGACGCCCGCGCCTTCACCGAACTGGAAATCCTGTTAAAGCCGCTGCAAAAAACCCATGGCCTGCTGCAAACCTGGAGCGACCGCTGCATCACCCCAGGGGCCGAGTGGGACAAGCAAATCCGCGCCGAACTGGAACGTGCCGATGTGGTCTTGATGTTGGTCAGCAGACATTTCTTGGCCACCGACTATATCACCGACATCGAAATCACCCGCGCCATGGAAAGGGCCGAGGCCGGGCAATGTCTGTTGGTATCGGTGATTTTGGAAAATTGCGGCTGGGAAAAAATGGCCTTTAGCAAATACCAGGCCCTGCCGACCAAGGCCAAGCTAATTTTCGACTACAAACCACAACGCAAAGGCTGGGAACAAGTGCGCGAACGCTTGCATACGCTGCTAAAGGGCTTGTGCGATACGCCAAGGCCAGAGCGCCATACAAAAGGGCGACATACAAAGGAATGGGGTCAGGTCTAACATTCCAACATTTCCACCCATACCTGCATTTTAGCCCGATCTTTTGCCCGATATCTGACCCATAATTACCACTAAGGCAACATCTTCTGCTGTTGCGCCAGCTTGATCCAGGCCGGATATTCGGCCATCAGCAAATCATACAATTGCTCATCCGAATATTCATCCGGCGATCTGGTTGAAAAGTAATTGGCGTTATCAATCAATCGCCCATCAAGCTCATCGAGCTTGTCCAAAAACGGGAAATCAGAATCGGCCTGTGCCGCCAGATTTTTACTTTTTGATTTTTTACCTTTGCCTATGCCCATAAACTGCCAAAAGATCGGCTCGTAACTGGCCCAACGCAATTGTTTTTCGGTTAGCGGCTTGTCGGAGGTGGTGCCGTCGGTAACAAACATCACATACACCGGCAGCTCAGCCTTCTCCACGGTTTTGCGCTCGCCGCCCTCGGCATCGGGGAAATAAAAGCGCCGTACCGCCTGCACCGCACGCCCGTAGCGGGTATCGCCCTCCAGATGGTGTTTGGCAATCGCCTCTTTCACATAAGTTTTGCAATTATCCAAATTCATGGGCGCGGGCTGATGCACGTTTTCACCAAACAAAAATACGTCAATTTCACCGTCATCATCAAACTTGCAAGCCAAGGCCAAAATCCGCTCGGCAAATTTTTGCACCAAACCATCGCGATACAGCGAATTCATCGAACCCGAAATATCCAACACCAAACACACCTTGGCACTATGTTGATCCAGCCCCACTTTGGCCAGCGAAACCCCGGCTTTTTTGACCAGGCTGACCAAATGCGGGGTTTCTTTTTCGATGCGTTTTTCCAGCGAAATGCGCTTTTTCAAATCCGGGCCACGGCGCGGCGCTTCTGCCACAGAAGCGACAGTCGGAGCCCCTTGCGCCACAGCGCCACCAAAATGCGTCACCAGGGCATCCAAACCACCATTAAAGCCTTGCGCCACACCCATAAAACGCCATTGCCCGCTTTTCAGATACACTTCTGCCAGCATCACCGCGCGCTCTTCTTTGAAGTCGCTCCCGCTAAAGGCAAAGCGGCCCAGCTCTTTGCTGCTTTCTTGCCCACTTGCTTGCCCACTTGCTTGCCCACTTGCTTGCCCACTACCGAGCACACGCACATGGCCCGCGCCCAATTTCGATAAATTGCCCGCACCATCCACACTGGCGGTAAAGACCAAACGCTCAATACTGGCAGGCAAGCGGTTCAAATCGAGCGCAAAACCAATCGCATCGCCGGCAAACTCGCACAAAGCCACACCACCACACGGCGTTTTCGGTTGATTAAAAAAACACATATAACGCTCGTCACTGAGCTTGCCGTTGGCATCCAAACCAAAACAGGCGAAATCCAGCGCCAAACCCTGGGCCGCAATCCCGATGCCAAGGATATTGTTAAAGTTGCCGAAGTTGCTATCACCAAACAGATTGGCAATCGGTAAGCGTTGGCCTTTGGTCAATGTCGTCATTTCGGATACTCCGATCAATATAATGTGGGGCGATTTTAGCATTGAATCCAAAAAACCGGATTCGCGACAACGATGATGGTAAAACAAGTCCGACTGAGCATAATCGCCACTGGCAAAATCTTTCCAAAAAAAAACGCGCCAAGCGTCAATAAATTGCTACTATGTGGTGTAGACCTGTTCCAATAGTCTTCTCAACCCCAAGCTTATTGTGATGATGCCTGTTCAACTTTGTACCGCCCTTTGCTGCCACCTTCAACTGCCTGCCAAGATGGCGGTTCAACTACGCGCCATCATATGGTGCTTGTTGCCATGGTTGCTAACCCTGCCCGTTGTAACACTGGCGAGTGCAGCCGAGCAAGTTCAATTGACCAATGAACAATTGCGCTACCCCCTGGCACAACAGATGATGTATTTCGCCGACCCCGACGGCAAACTGCAATTTCAGGATGCCATCGAGAGCCGGCAGTACCAAGCCATCCATAGTAAAGAACCCAATTTTGGCTTTACTAAAGATACTTACTGGTTTCGCGTCGAAATCATCAACCAAAGCGCGCGCAGCAATGAATGGTATCTGGAAAGCCAATATGCTTTACTCGACTATATCGATGCCTGGTTGGTCTACCCCGATCACCGCGTCGTGCCTTACCACAGCGGCGATATGCTGCCCTTCGATCAGCGCAGCATACCCCATCGCAATCCGATTTTTTCCTTGCATCTGGCCAAAGGCGAGCGCGTTACCGTGTATTTGCGCGCCAAAAGCGCAGGTTCCGTGCAAGTGCGCATGGTGCTCTGGCACCCGCAAGCCCTGCTCGAACGCGACCACAAAGATCAAATCATCTTTGGCTTGTTTTATGGCATTTTACTATCGATGTTTTTATATAATTTGATAATTTATCTGGCAATTCGGGATCTCAGTTATTTTCATTACCTGCATTATCTGGTCAGCTATGCCATCCTGCAATTAACCATTAATGGCCTGGCGTTTGAATATCTGTGGCCACAGCTTCCGGTTTGGGGCAATACGGCGCTACCGATTTTCGTGTATTTGAGTTTGGTTGGCATGATGGAATTTTCACGCTCGTTCATGGATATGAAATCCAGCCAGCCCAGAATCAACTGGCTGTTTCGCAATTTTTCCTGCCTCTTCCTGTTTTTGGTTCCTTGCGCCTTTTTCTTGCCGTATGCCTTGCAAGTGAAAATTTGTGTATTGAGTACAATTATCATACCCCTGTTGATTTTCTATAGCAGTGCGATTGCTTTACGCCTGAAAGTACGGCAGGCAAAATATTTTTTACTGGCATGGAGCGCACTCCTGGTCGGCGTCATGCTGTTTGCACTCGCTTCCATCAGCTTGTTGCCAATGATTTTTATTACCGAATACGGTTTTCAAATTGGCTCGGCATTGGAAGTGGTGTTGCTTTCGGCTGCACTGGTCAACCGCATGCAATCGCTGAAAGATGAAAATCAACGAATTCAACGCGAAGCGACGGAAACGCTGGAACAGCGGGTAAAAGTGCGCACCCAGAAATTGGAAGAAGCGAATCAGGAACTGGAACAAGCTTTCACCAGTTTGAGCAATATGCAACAAGATTTGATCCGCTCCGAAAAAATGGCGGCACTGGGTTCGCTGGTGGGCGGCATCGCCCACGAATTAAATACCCCGATTGGCAATAGCATTACCATGGGCAGTTCTTTATTGACAGAAACCAATTTGATGTTAGCCGAAGTGCAAACTGGCCAGGTGCGCTTGCAAACCGCGCAAACCCATTTGGAAGACATCAGCATGGGCATTGAGGTTTTGATGCGCAATCTGGAGCGCGCCGCCGAATTGGTCAGCAGCTTTAAACAGGTGGCGGTGGACCGCGCCACCGACCAGGTGCGCAAGTTTGATGTCAAACATGCATTGGAAGAAATTGTGCTAACGCTCTGGCCCTTGATTCGCGGTACGCCTTATCGGCTGGAATTGGATTTGGCCGATGATATTGAAATTGAAAGCTACCCAGGCCCACTGGGTCAAATCATTACCAACTTTGTCAATAATGCGATTTTGCACGGTTTTGATGGCAGAAGCCATGGTTGCATGTATCTTTCCACCCATACCGTCGCACCAGACAAAGTCGAAATCACCTTCAGTGACGATGGCAAGGGCATGGATGCGACGCACTTAAAACGCATCTTCGAGCCTTTTTTCACCACCCGCCTGGGGCAAGGTGGCTCTGGGCTGGGGATGCACATCGTCTACAATTTGGTGACGGGGCGCTTGCAAGGGCAAATTGATGTGCAAAGTGAGCCAGACCACGGCACCACCCTCACGCTGTTGCTGCCGCGCAAACTGGCCACGGCAGATGCAACACCCTCCTAACAAACCGTATGCATCCACCCATGCGTATCTGGTGCCGTACCATGTTGCAAGCCCAGCAATGCATCACGTAAAGCCATGGTGACGGGGCCATTTTCGCCCTGGTTAATCGTCATCTCAAAACCCTTGGCTTTGACCAGACCCACCGGCGTAATCACCGCTGCCGTGCCGCAAGCAAATACTTCGGTCATGCGGCCGCTAGCAATATCGTCGCGCCATTGCTGTACCGAAAGCTTGCGCTCGGCTGTTCCATAGCCCAAATCCTGCGCCATTTGCAACAAGCTGCGACGGGTAATACCGGGCAATAAGGTGCCAGTCAGTTCCGGCGTCATGACGGTGGTTTTGCCATTTTCCTGGTAGACAAAGAATAAATTCATGCCGCCCATTTCTTCAATATACGAGCGCTCCACCGCATCGAGCCACACCACCTGATCGCAACCTTTTTCTTGCGCCTGGGCCTGCGCCACCAGGCTGGCGGCGTAATTGCCCGCGCATTTGGCTTCGCCTGTGCCACCGGGTGCGGCGCGCACGTAGTCTTCGCTGATCCACACCGTCACCGGTTTCACGCCCTTGGGAAAGTAAGCGCCAGCGGGTGAGGCAAATAATAAAAACAGATATTCGGTCGCGGGGCGCACGCCCAAAAATGGATCGGTGGCAATCATCAGGGGGCGCATATACAAGCTTTCGCCAACATTTTTGGGCACCCAGGCGCGGTCGATGGTGATCAAGGCATCGGCCGCTTTCATGAATATCTCCACTGGCAGATCAGGCATGGCCAAGCGCGCCGCACTGCGGTTAAAACGCTCGCCATTGGCTTCGGGACGAAAACATTTGATCCCGCCATCGGGTTGGGCAAAGGCTTTAAAGCCCTCAAAAATGGCTTGGCCATAATGCAATACCGACGCTGAAGGATCAAGACTCAAGGGGCCATAGGCCTTGAGTTCCCCCTGTTGCCAGGCACCATCTTTATACGGCACCACGACCATATGATCGGTGAAAAAGCGTCCAAAACCGGGGTTTTCCAGACGCGCCAGGCGTTCGGCTTGCGGCAGGCAATGGTCAGAGGGGGTAATAACGAGTTCGGCTGTAGGTATACTCATGGTTCTAAACTCCGCAATAATGGTCTACAAATGGCTATTGTAATCTGCAATCTGAATTGCTCGCGCAAGTTCTGCATTAAAAAGACAAGATTCCCGGAATTTGCTGCTACACTTTAGCCCCGGCAGCATTTTTTCGCCTGCAATACACTTTTTAGCCCACTTTTAAACCGCATTTTTAACCGCATTTCTAACTTGTGTCTGAACGCCCACATCTCGCCCACATCTCGCCCACATCTCGCCCCTATCATGAGCCCTGTTCAATCCACCCCGCCCACTCTCCCGGCCATTGCTGGTATTAAAGCTGCTCAGGTGCGCCTGCCCTGCCCTGATTTGGCCGCCACGCTGGATTTTTTTCTGAGCAAACTCGGGTTTCGGGTCGATTTGATCTTTCCGGCGGATGCGCCTGACACGGCGGTCATTTCCGGCCATGGCCTGACTTTACGGCTGGTGCAAGAAGCCGCTGCAACAGCCGATCCGCAAAGCATGGCCCAGCCGCCAAACTTGTATTTGCTGTGCGATACCCATGCCTGGCCAGCCGAATTTTCGGCCAAGCTGCCCCAGCCTGTGGTAGCACCGGGAGGTATCCGCATTTTTTGGCAAGAACAACAAAGCACCATGGTGGTGCCGCCCACTGAGCAAAAATTTGTACTGTGCCGCAATACGGGTGTGAATGCCTGGCATGTGGGCCGGGCCGGATTGGAATACCGCGATTTATT
>JBKJLF010000571.1:0-4570 GCA_046597185.1 Burkholderiaceae bacterium
GATGTTGTCCAGCCACAGGCTTTGTCCCAGTTCGTGTAGATGTTCAGCAGCATTCATGAATAATACAAAAAGGAAATCATCATGAATGCTGCTGAACATCTACACGAACTGGGACAAAGCCTGTGGCTGGACAACATCACGCGTGAGCTACTGACCAGCGGCACGCTACAGCGCTACATAAGCGACTTCGCCATCACCGGCCTGACATCAAACCCGACCATCTTTGAACATGCGATTCGCGGTTCCGCTGGCTACGACCAGTCGATTTGCGACAAGCTGGCCAATGGCAGATCGGGCGAAGCGCTGTTTTTCGAGCTGGCACTGGAAGACTTGACCCAAGCCGCTGATCTGTTGTTACCGGTTCACGACGCCACGGCGGATATCGATGGCTGGGTCTCGCTCGAAGTGTCACCGCTACTGGCCAATGACGCCGCTGGCACCGTGCGCGAAGCTGCGCGACTGCATGGGTGTGCGCAGCGAGCCAATCTGTTGATCAAAATTCCCGGTACGCCCGCTGGCCTTATTGCCATTGAAGAATCGATTTTCGCCGGGGTGCCGGTCAACGTCACGCTATTATTTTCGCGTGAACAATACCTTGCCGCAGCCGACGCCTATATGCGTGGCATTGAGCGGCGCATCGCGGCAGGGCTTGATCCCAAGGTTGGTTCGGTTGCCTCGATTTTCATCAGCCGCTGGGATGTCGCCGTCAAAGATAAAGTGCCCGCCGAACTGGCCAATCAGCTTGGCATTGCCATTGCACGGCGCACCTATCAGGCTTACCGAGAACTGCTGGTTTCGCCACGCTGGCGCAAGCTAAGAAGCGCCGGAGCCAATGAGCAACGCCTGCTTTGGGCCAGCACTGGCACCAAAGACCCACAAGCGCCGGATACGCTTTATGTGCAGGCGCTCGCTGCCCCCGACACCATCAACACGATGCCCGAAAAAACCCTGCAAGCTTTTGTCGATCACGGCATCGTGAACAGCAGCATGCCCGTCGAAGGCGGCGATTCTTCGACTGTGCTGGCGGCATTTGCCAAGACAGGCATAGACGACGCCGCGCTGGCGGGCCAATTACAGCTTGAGGGCACCGCATCGTTCACCCGCTCATGGAACGATTTGATGGCGATTATTGAAAGCAAGAGCAGCACGCTGCGCCGTTGAACCTGCGAACCCATGAACCGCTGAGCCCATGAACCGATGCCGCCATGAAAATTAGCCCCTTGGCCGGAAAACCGGCCCCCACATCGATACTGGTCAAGGTGCCCAGCCTGGTCACCGCTTACTACACGCAACTGCCCTGCCCTTCGGTGCCCAGCCAGCGCGTGGCCTTTGGCACCTCGGGCCATCGCGGCAACGCCTTCGAGACCAGTTTTAACGAAGCCCATGTGCTGGTCATTAGCCAAGCCATTTGCGATTATCGCGCCAGGCAAGGCATCAACGGCCCCTTGTTTTTGGGCATTGACACGCACGCGCTGTCGATACCCGCCTGCGCCAGCGTGCTCGAAGTGCTGGCCGCCAATGGCGTTGAGGTCATGCTGGCCCCCGATGACGAATACACGCCCACCCCCGCAATTTCGTTGGCGATTCTCAACCATAATCGTGGCAAGGCCAGCGGTTCGACCGGTTTGGCCGACGGCATCGTGATCACGCCATCGCACAACCCGCCCGACAATGGCGGCTTCAAATATAACCCGCCCAACGGTGGCCCGGCGGATACAGAGGTAACGGGCTGGATTGAGCAAAGGGCCAATGCGCTGCTGGATGGCGCTATCAATGGCGTTAAGCGAATTTCACTCGCCAAAGCACTACGGGCCGACACCACACACCGTTATGACTATCTCACTGCCTATGTCAACCAACTTGACCAGGTGATCGATATGGCGGCCATTCGTGGGGCCAATCTTCGGCTTGGGGTAGACCCGCTCGGCGGGGCCGGTGTGCATTATTGGGCGCGCATCGCCGAGCGCTACCATTTGAACCTGAACGTGATCAACCCCGACGTTGATCCAACCTTTCGCTTCATGAGCGTCGATTGGGATGGCCGCATTCGCATGGACCCCTCATCGCCTTACGCAATACAAGGCCTGATCGGCTTGCAGGATGACTATGACATTGCCTTTGCCTGCGATACCGACCATGACCGCCATGGCATCGTCACGCCGGGCGCGGGCTTGATGCCGCCCAATCACTACCTGGCCGTTGCCATCGATTATCTGTTGACACATCGTCCGCAATGGCCCAAAAATGCCGCCGTGGGCAAGACCGTGGTGAGCAGCCAAATAATTGATCGTGTCTGCGCCCGCTTGGAACGGAAACTCTATGAAGTGCCGGTGGGCTTCAAGTGGTTTTCTGCCGGTTTATGCGACGGTTCGCTCGGTTTTGGCGGTGAAGAAAGCGCCGGTGCCGCGTTTCTGCGCATCGATGGTACTGTCTGGACGACGGATAAAGACGGGCTGATCGCGGCCTTACTCGCGGCAGAGATCACGGCGCGCACGGGCCAAAACCCGGCCCAACGGTATCGCACCCTGGCGCAAGAATTGGGTGACCCGGTGGCTGACCGCATCGAAGCACCCGCCACAGCGGCGCAGAAAAAAAAGCTGGCGCAACTCTCGCCGCAGCAGGTGCCATGCAGCGAGCTGGCAGGTGAACAAATTCAGCATATCCTCACCAACGCGCCGGGTAATAACGCTGCAATCGGGGGCGTGAAAGTGATGACCGCTGGCGGATGGTTTGCGGCGCGCCCGTCTGGCACCAAGGATATTTACAAAATTTATGCCGAGAGTTTTCATGGGCAAGATCATTTGCGCCGTATTGTAAAAGAAGCGCAAGCGATGGTGGATGCGGCGCTGGCGGGGTGAAAGGATGAAACTAAAGGCCGCAACTAAAGAACGCAACTAAAGCCCGCCCGCAAACACGCCGTCGGACTATTTTCACATCGGAGCGCAAGGTGCGTAAAAAAAGACTGACAACCGAGGCCGAGCTGAGCATGCTACAGCGCGAATCCTTCAGCTATTTTTTGCACGAAACCAATCCCGCCAACGGTTTGGTGATCGACAAGAACGCGCCGGGCTGGCCAGCCAGCATCGCCGCAGTAGGCCTTGCGCTGGCAGCTTACCCGGTTGCGGTGGAGCGCGGTTTTATCTCGCGCGCGGCCGCAGTTGAGCGGGTGCTGACCACATTGCGTTTTTTCTGGAACAGCCCGCAAGGCCCCGAGGCCGACGCCACCGGTTACCGGGGCTTTTACTATCACTTTTTGGATATGCAAACCGGGCGGCGCGCCTGGGCGTGCGAACTATCGACCATCGATAGCGCCTTTTTGCTGGCTGGCGCGTTGATGGCGGGCCAATATTTCGATGCGGCGGCGGCTAACGAGAGCGAAATCCGCTGCCTGGCCGATGCACTTTATCTGCGCGCAGATTGGCCATGGACCCAGGCAGAAGGCGCGGCGGTGTCGCTTGGCTGGAAGCCGGAAAGCGGCTTTTTGCCGTATCGCTGGAAAGGCTATGACGAGGCATTGCTGCTGTATATCCTGGGCCTGGGTTCGCCCACGCATCCACTGCCGGCCAACAGTTATTGCGCCTGGATCTCGGTTTATCAATGGGAACATTGTTACGGCATCGATTATCTGTACGCTGGCTCCTTGTTCACGCATCAGTTGTCGCATATCTGGGTCGATTTTCGCGGCATACAGGATGCCTTCATGCGCACCAAAGGCATCGACTATTTTGAAAACAGCCGCCGTGCGACCCAGGTGCAGCGCCAATATGCGATTGCCAATCCGCACGGTTTTAAAGGCTATTGTGACTGTTGCTGGGGCATCACCGCCAGCGATGGCCCCGGCCCGACCAGTCGGCAGGTGGAGGGCGTGAATCGTCAATTTTTCGATTATCTCGCACGCGGCGTGCCGCATGGGCCGGACGATGGCACCATCGCACCGTGGGTGGTGGTGGCGTCGCTGCCATTCGCGCCGGAAATTGTCTTGCCCGCCATCGACTATTTTGTCTATCAGCTCGATTTAAAAGGGGCGCATCCTTACGGTTTCAAGGCCAGCTACAACGCCACGTATCCGAGCCAAAAACGCAACCCGAACGGCTGGGTATCGCGCTGGCATTTTGGCATTAATCAAGGGCCGATTATTTTGATGGTGGAAAACTATCGGACTGGCTTGCCGTGGCGGCTGATGCGGGCTTGTCCGTATATTGCACAAGGGTTGCGGCGGGCGGATTTTAGCGGAGGGTGGCTGAAATAAGCTGGCTGAAATAAGCTGGCTGAACAAAGTGGCGTCGCCAACCCCATATCAAACGGAGACAAACATATCCTGGCCAGCAATTCTCAATTTAAATGGTTGCTTTTTAGTATTTAATTATCATTTATTTTTTGCATTTATTGCTCCTCACTTGTTGCTATTCAAATGTTGCAGGCGCGTATTATTGCGTTGCTGGGGCCGATGGCTTGTGGGGGAAAGTGTAGTACGGCAACCCGGATCAATGAGGGGACAAATTCGCATTGCAGATGATTTTGATACACCACTGCCCGATGATCTGCTTGGCGATTTTGCGGGTAATTGGTT
>JBKJLF010000524.1:0-13306 GCA_046597185.1 Burkholderiaceae bacterium
TCCATGACTTCTGCGGCGGGTGGATTCGGTTCGGCTTGCCACAATTGCTGCCATTCCTGGTACAGCCAATTTAACACCCACGCCTCATAGGCTGGCCAGGGCACAAATTTACGCATATGCCAGTGCCAACCCACCGGGCCTTGCAAAGCGCGCACAAAACTCGAACTGACCGAACCCAAATCACGCGGCGGCATCACGAAAATCGATTTTGCGCCATGTAATACATCGACATTGGTTTGCTGAATCAGGTTTTCATAATCGAAATCGGCGGTATTACGAATCCCGCGAATCAAATAATCCACCCCGGCCTGTTTGGCGGCACGCGCGGTATACTCGCCGCGCACAATATGCACTTCCACATTATCCCAGCCCCGCTCGCGGGTGCTCAATTCAATAATGCGTTTGCGCTCTTCGGCGGAAAACTGTGGCTTCTTCAAGGTGTTTTCGGAAAGAAACACCAGCACTTGCTGCGCCATCGCACGTGCTTCCCCGATGACCCACATATGCCCATTTGTGATCGGGTCCAAGGTTCCCGAAAATCCAATTTTTTTCATGCGTTTTCCTGGTTTGCCAAACTGGTTTCGCCATCTAAAATGATGGTCAAGCTGCATCATACCATTGGTCGCGCTCACACCCACGCCAGAACAAACACCTGCAAGCACCTGCAAACACCCGCACGCACCTGCCAGCACCAAAATGATGCAGGAAATCGACAATTTCGCTCCAATCTGGACATTTTGCTGCATTTCACTTGCATCCTGCTGCAAACCGCTCTATGTTAGTACTCACGTCGTTCTTTTGAAAAGACTTTTCATGAACTCGTTGTACACTGTCAGCCAAATCCGCGCGATTGAAAATGCGGCAAAACAACACCTTCCGGTTGGCACGCTGATGCAGCGCGCTGGTCAGGCCGCAGCCAAATTAGCATTGGAATTACTCCAAATTCCAAACGGTCACGCCAAGGTTTTGGTGTTGGCTGGCCCCGGCAACAATGGCGGCGATGCACTGGAAACGGCTTATCGGCTCGCTTTGGCAGGTTTGCAAATTTCGGTTTTACATATCACCAGCACCAACCCGGCCTCGCCCGAGGCGCAAAGCGCCTTGCAACATGCGAAGAATAGCCCGGTCACTTTTCTTGACCCGGCTTTGGCACTGGAATCGTGCCACAGCGTGCCCTCCTGCATTACCTCAACGCGCTGGAGTTTGGTGATTGACGGCTTATTTGGCATTGGTTTAAGCCACCCGATTAGTGGCTCTTTGCGTAATGTAATCGAATTGATCAATCATTTTCATTGCCCGGTGCTGGCACTCGATATCCCTTCCGGCCTCAATGCCGACACTGGCAATATCGTCGGGCAATATCATGACAAACCCGGCATCGCAGTGCGCGCCAGTCATTGCATTACCTTTATTGCCGACAAACCGGGTTTGCATACCTGTGACGGGCGCGACTACGCTGGTAATGTGCAGGTGGCACGGCTGGATATCGATCATCGCCACGATCAGGTTTGCCACACGCACTTGAATGATCTGAGCCTTTTTCAACGCTTCTTACATTTTCGTCCGCATAATTCACACAAGGGAACCTATGGCAATGTCGCCGTGATCGGCGGTGCCAAAGGCTTGGCGGGCGCATTGGTTTTGGCGGGCCGGGCGGCCCTGCATTGCGGTGCGGGCCGGGTGTATGCTTGCTTTATCGACAAACCAATCCCATTTGACAGCATGCAGCCGGAGTTAATGTGCCGCCAGGCGCAAGAATTGAATTATCACGATATGACGCTGCTGGTAGGCCCCGGTCTGGGCACCTCGACCAGCGCGCATGAAATGTTGGAGCAGGCCTTGCGCAGTGAGCGCGCCGTCGTGCTCGATGCGGACGCTTTAAATTTAATCGCCAATTCCGGCGTCTTACAGCAACAGGTTGCCACCCACCGCCATGCTTGCGTACTCACCCCACACCCGCTGGAAGCGGCCCGGTTGCTGGGGATAACAACACAACAGATCCAGACGGATCGTTTAGCCTGTGCGCGCCAGTTGGCAGAAAAATTTCATTGCACTGTCATTTTAAAAGGATCGGGCAGCATTATTGCTGGTAGCCACGACAAAGCCGTCATCAACACCACTGGCAACCCCGCACTTGCCAGCGCAGGAACGGGAGATGTATTGGCTGGCGTCTGTGCTTCTTTGCTGGCGCAAGGCTGGCCGGAATGGGAAGCAGCCCTGGCGGCAGTCTGGCTGCATGGCAGCGCAGCCGATATGTTAGTCGAACAAGGGGTGGGGCCAATTGGCTTGACCGCGAGTGAATTGGTGCCGAGCATTCGGGCGGCGTTTAATTTACTGGTTAATGAGTATGCGCTGACCCGGCAAGCGCACTGACCCGGTCAGTGCAGCGCTTGGGTCACGGGTATGGTTAATTATGGTTGCATTATGGCTGCAAGCGCCCTGCCGCAATCGTAATGGTACGCTCGCAACGCTGCGCCATGGAGCGATCATGAGTGACCAATACCAGGGTCGAGCCACGTTCGCGCTTTAATTCAAACATCAATTCAATCACCGCTTCCCCGGTCACCGCATCCAGGCTGCCAGTCGGTTCATCGGCCAGCAGCAAGTCGGGCTGGGTCACAAAAGCGCGCGCCAGGGCCACTCTTTGCTGCTCACCACCCGACAAGGTTTTGGGGTAATGGCGCAAGCGGCTGGACAAGCCAACCCGCGCCAACATGGCCTCGGCCTGTTCACGTGCATTGTTGGCAGCGCGCAACTCCAGCGGCAGCATCACATTTTCCAGCGCAGTCAAATGCGCCAGCAATTGAAACGATTGAAACACAAAACCAAGATGCGCTTTGCGCCAAGCGGCGCGCCCGTCTTCATCCAGGGCAAAAATATCGGTGCCATTCAGTTTTACCGTACCGCTACTGGGCGTATCCAAACCCGCCAACAAACCCAATAAAGTTGACTTGCCGGAACCCGATGCGCCAACAATTGCCAGCGTTTGGCCCACAGGCACGGTAAAATCAATGCCATGCAAGATCGTCAGCTCACCCGTTGCATCGCTGACGCGCTTGCCCAAGCCCTGTATTTCAATCGCGGCCTCGGTTTGCCCCAATGCCGCACTGCTTTGCTGAGAAAGTTCTGACATGCTTAATCATTTCCACCGAATTATTCAAATCAGCCACTCTGGTTGGCTGCGCTTAATCTGTCTCACGCTCTTACTCGGCGCGAGCCAGACTGGCTATTGTGCAGCAAAAACGCTACTCGTGCTTGGCGACAGCATCTCGGCAGAATATGGCTTGCCGCGCGATAGCGGTTGGGTCGCTTTATTGCGCCAACGCTGCCAACAACAAAAAATCAGCCTTGAGATTATTAACGCCAGCATTAGCGGCGACACCACCAGCGGCGGCAAGGCGCGCCTACCTGCGTTACTAGCAAAACACCAACCTTCCTGGGTGATTATTGAATTGGGTGGCAACGATGGCTTGCGCGGCTTACCCGTGACTGAAACCGAAGCCAATTTACGCTTCATGACCCAGGCGGCGCAACAAGCCAAAGCACAAGTGTTGCTACTTGGCATGCGCATGCCACCTAATTATGGCCGTAGCTATACCGAACAATTTTTTGCCAGCTACGCCAAGGTGGCGCAGCAACAAAAAGCCGCTTTGGTGCCATTTTTCATGAGCAAAATCGCCGATGATATTACGCTGTTTCAAGCTGACCGGATTCACCCCAACGGCGCAGCGCAAACTATTTTACTCGACAATGTTTGGCCGACCTTGCTGCCTTTGATTAAGGCGGTAAGATCGAAATAAGGCTCAATGGCAGGATCGGATGAATGGGTTATAACTCGGCGGGTACGTGGGACGCGTGGGTACGTACGTGGGACGCGTGGGCACGGTGATGCCGTGCCCACCCTGGGCTATTTTGCCTTGGCAGATGCGCTGCTGGAAGCGCTGGCCGAGGCGTTGGCTACCACGGCAGGCCGCAAGACTTTCACTTTCGCCTTTTCTTTCAAGACATCAACAAAAGCACGCATTTCCTGACCCGCCAAGCTGGTGCCTAGTTGTTGCGGCATCGATTGACGGCGCGCCGCATCCGGCGTTGCACTGGCTTCGACTTTATTGATGCGATACACCGCATAACCCTGCCCCGGCAATTCCACCCCGACAAATGCAGGCAGTTTGCTGGAATCGGCCGTCATCACCGCTTGCACTGCGCCGGGATTAATTTCTGGCTGGCGTGCACGCGAAATACGCTTGGCGGCAGCAAAACCGGCATCGTCGGCTTTGGCTTTCAATGCCGCCAATTTTGCCTTACCCGCTTCATTACTCAATTTATCCGCTTCCATGCGCACCAGTATCTCGCGAATCGGCGCTTGCACTTCGCTCAATGGGCGTGCGGTGACGGGTTTATATTCCAGCACCCGGCCAGCTACCAAAACACCCGGTGCCACTTCCACCGCCTGGGTATTGCGCTTGTTTTTAATTGAATCTTCGCTAAACAACGCACCCAAAAATTTCACATGGTTATACGGTACGCCCGGTGCCATGCCGGGGTTGGGCAAACGCCCCAACGCGCTGACGGTTTCAATTTTCAAGTCCAATTTATCTTTTTTCAGCTTATCCAGCGCCGCTTGCAAATTGTCAGAACGGTCTTCCACCGCATCGGCAAAGCTTGATGACAAATCAGCAAATTTCTTGGCGACCAAGGGCTTTTTCATTTCATCCAAAATTTGCGCCTTGACTTCATCAAAGGGTTTAATCGATTCCGGTTTAATGTCAACCAGCAAAATGATGTGGTAGCCATATTCGGATAATACCAAATCGCTAATCTCACCCTTCTTCAATTTAAACGCTGCTTCGTCAAAGGCTGGCACCATTTGACCACGGCCGAAAAATTCGAGGTCACCACCGCGCTCGCCCGAACCTTTGTCTTCTGAATTTTCTTTCGCCAGTTTGGCAAAGTCGGCTGGATTTTTGCGCACTTTTTCCAACAAAGCCTGCGCCGCTGCCTTAACCTTATCCTTATCGGAGCCGTCTTTTTTGACGTTTAACAAAATATGGCTGGCGCGCCGTTGCTCAGCTTGGGTGTAACGCTGTTTCGACGACTCATAATTGGCTTTGACTTCCGCATCAGGCACAGTGACCATGGATGCCAGCAATTCGCTGTTGAAGACCATGTATTCGGCTTTGATTTGATCAGGAATCTCAAACTTTTTACTGTTTTTGTTGTAGTAGTCTTTAATCATGTCATCAGTGACTTTGACTTTATCAGCAAAGTCGCTGGTTTTGATCAATAATTCTTGCACCTCACGCTCTTGTTCGATAATGTCCGCAATCCGGTTCGATACACTAGTCGGTGCAAACGCGGTGTTTTGGATTGATTGGGTGAATTGTTGCACCAACATATCGCGCCGCATACGGGCATCAAAGCTTGCGCCTGTCATGCCCTGCTGCTTGAGCACGGCTTCGTATTGTGCCTTACTAAACTTGCCCTCTGCATCCAAAAAGGCGGGGATTTCAGTCAATTTCTTAACCAAAACCTCGTTGGCAAGCACCAGATTTTTTTCATCAATCGAGGCTTGCAATACCTGCTGTTCGATCAAACCATCCAACACCCTTTGCTTGGCTTCCGGCGTTTCAAACAACTTGGGGTCAAACTGCGCACCCGCCATTTGGCGATAGCGGTTGATTTGTTCATTTTGGGCATTGTCCCACTCTTGTTGGGTAATGGCGCGCTTACCGACGGTCGCGACCAAATTCACCGGGTCACTGAACATGTCATTGCCGACATTACCAAAAAACAAGAACGAAGGAATAATCAAAAGCGCCAAAAAGATTTG
Organism: Burkholderiaceae bacterium; assembly: GCA_046597185.1. Lineage (GTDB taxonomy): Bacteria > Pseudomonadota > Gammaproteobacteria > Burkholderiales > Burkholderiaceae_D > CAMBDR01. The sequence goes on from JBKJLF010000524.1 coordinate 5,831, forward strand.
CATCAGACGCTGGTGGGTACGAATATATTCAAACATGATCAGCCAGTACAGATTGAAATTGGATAGCAGAACCGCCTATAAAAAAAGGCGAACTAAAATGTTCGCCCTCCGAATTCGGCGCGGCAAGAAAACTGGCAGCACGCCTACTATTGCTACGAGTCCAAAAGCATAACATATTAATCAAACCAACGGACGCAAATACAGGAGAAATCGCCTTTTCCTGCATCAAAAATCAACTCAATTGACGGCATCGCGCAAGGATTTACCCGGTTTAAACTTGGGCAGCTTGCCCGCTTTGATGATAATGCTCTCGCCCGAGCGTGGATCACGCCCGTTGCGGGCGGCACGCTGACTGACCGAGAAAGTGCCAAAACCGACAATGGTGACACTTTCTTCTTTTTTTAAGGTTTCGGAAACCACATCCAAAAATGCATCCAAAGCCCGTGCAGCCACCACTTTGGTAATGTCGGCCTGACTTGCAATCTGTTCAATTAATTCTGCTTTATTCACTACTATCTCCCCTGGAAGCTGCGCCAAGTCGTAGAAAAAGCGCCTCGTAAGGCGCTTTTTCTACCAGCCAAAACCACACACACCATCAATGCTTCATAATCACAGGTTTATCAGTGCTTGCCGCTTCTGCCACGGCGGCCACCACCGCCGCAACCACCGGCTCAGCCAAAGCCTGGGGCGGACGCTCCAGTGCAATTTCCAAAACCTTATCAATCCAACGCACTGGCACAATTTCAAGTTTATTTTTGACGTTATCAGGAATCTCCGCCAAATCCTTGACATTTTGCTCGGGAATCAAGACTGTCTTGATTCCGCCACGATGCGCCGCCAAGAGCTTTTCTTTCAATCCGCCAATGGGCAATACTTCGCCACGCAAGGTAATTTCGCCTGTCATGGCCACATCTGCGCGCACAGGAATACCGGTAAACACCGACACCAAGGCCGTGGTCATCCCTATCCCGGCCGATGGCCCGTCTTTCGGGGTCGCCCCTTCCGGTACGTGGATATGGATATCACTCTTTTCAAATACATCCGAATGGATACCCAGACGCGACGAACGCGAACGCACCACCGTGCGTGCCGCTTCAATCGATTCCTTCATCACGTCACCCAAGGTGCCGGTACGAATGATATTGCCCTTGCCCGGCATGGTCACCGCTTCAATGGTCAGCAAATCGCCGCCCACTTCGGTCCAGGCCAAACCCACCACCTGACCAACCTGGTTTTCTTTTTCTGCCACACCAAAATCATAACGCCGCACGCCGAGGAATTTATCGACGTTTTTCGAGGTGACGATCACTTTTTTGTCTTTCTCTTTTTCATTCTTTTTCATCAACAACATCTTGACGACTTTACGGCAAATCTTGGAGATTTCCCGCTCCAGCGCGCGCACCCCGGCTTCACGCGTGTAGTAATGAATGATGTCGCGGATCGCCGATTCACCCAGAGAAATTTCACCTTCTTTCAAACCATTGTTTTTGATTTGCTTGGGCAATAAATAACGCTGAGCGATATTCATTTTTTCTTCTTCGGTGTAACCGGACAAACGAATCACTTCCATCCGATCCAACAAGGCGGGCGGAATATTGTAGGAATTCGAGGTCGCGACAAACATCACATCCGACAAATCAAAATCGACTTCCAGGTAATGATCCGAGAAGGTATGGTTTTGTTCCGGATCGAGCACTTCCAGCAAAGCGGACGATGGATCACCCCGGAAATCGGCCCCCATTTTATCGACTTCATCGAGCAAGAACAAAGGATTGCGCACCCCGACCTTGGTCAGGCTTTGCAAAATCTTGCCCGGCATGGAACCGATATAGGTACGGCGATGGCCACGAATTTCAGCTTCATCGCGCACCCCGCCCAAGGCCATGCGCACAAACTTGCGATTGGTGGCGCGCGCAATCGATTGGCCCAGCGAGGTTTTACCCACACCTGGAGGGCCGACGAAGCACAAGATCGGCGCTTTGAGTTTTTCAACCCGTTGCTGCACCGCCAAATACTCCAAAATGCGCTCTTTGACCTTATCCAGGCCATAGTGGTCGGTATCGAGGATTTTTTCGGCGTTGCTTAAATCGCTGCTGACCTTGGATTTTTTCTTCCAGGGCAGGGCAACCAGGGTGTCGATATAATTGCGCACCACGGTGGCTTCGGCCGACATGGGTGACATCAACTTCAGTTTCTTCAATTCGTTGAGTGCTTTGTCGGCAGCTTCTTTGGGCATCTTGGCGGCAGCAATTTTCTTTTCGAGGTCGTCGATATCCGCGCCCTCTTCACCTTCGCCCAATTCTTTTTGAATCGCCTTGACTTGCTCGTTGAGGTAATACTCGCGCTGGGATTTTTCCATCTGGCGCTTGACACGGCCACGAATGCGTTTTTCCACTTGCAAAATATCCAGCTCGCCTTCCAACTGGCCGAGCAAATGCTCCAGCCGTTTGGCGACGTTGACAATTTCGAGAATTACTTGTTTTTGTTCCAGTTTCAGCGGCAAATGCGCTGCCACCGTATCGGCCAGACGCCCGGCATCATCAATGCCAGTGAGCGAAGCCAAAATTTCGGGCGGGATTTTTTTGTTCAGCTTCACATACTGATCAAATTGCTGAACGATGGCGCGCCGCATGGCCTCGACCTCGGACTCGGCACCCATATCCGAAGTAATGGGGGTAAGGTCGGCAATAAAGTGGCTTTCCGTTTCACTGATGTGATGGATATGCGCACGTTGCCCACCTTCAACCAGTACTTTGACCGTACCGTCGGGCAACTTCAACATTTGCAAAATATTGGCAACACAGCCAATACTGTAAATGTCGCTGGCCGATGGTTCATCTTTGGCGGCGGCCTTTTGTGCAGCGAGCATAATGCTCTTTCCCTGCTCCATAGCCGCTTCCAGCGCTTTAATTGATTTCGGGCGACCAACAAACAACGGTATGACCATATGCGGGAAAACGACGACATCACGCAAAGGCAATAAGGGCAGTTGGATTTGCTCGGTTAATTTGGAGGTTGTCATGGCGTACCTTTTAAAAGACGTGTTTACGATGTTGGCACGAGTTGCAAAAACACAAGACCGGGCAATAAAAAAAATGATGAATAAACGAAAAAAATCAACGAAAAAATCAACGAAAAAAATCCACAAGAAAATTCATGGGTGATTCATGAGTTATCAAGAAATGGTATTGCGCCCCAGCCTTTAGCAAGCAGCAACGCCCCCCGTTTTTGGCCTTCCGATTCAAGCCTGGGGCTCATTATGATTATTAATTGTACCGCTTTTACGAAAAAAAACCGGCTAAAACGCCGGTTTTTCGAATTTCGACGCAAAAAACCCTCAGTTTTCGCCAGACGCCTTGGGCTGGTCACGATAAACCAAGATCGGTTTGCCAGTATTGGTGATCGTTTTTTCATCAATAACCACCTTGGAAACATTGGCATTACTGGGCAGCTCATACATCACGTCCAATAAAGCATGCTCTAAAATGGAACGTAGTCCGCGTGCACCGGTCTTGCGTGCCAGCGCTTTCTTGGCGATAGCATGCAAAGCCGAGCTGGTGATTTCAAGCTCGGCACCTTCCATCTCCAGCAGCTTGGAATATTGCTTGACCAAGGCGTTCTTGGGTTCGGTCAAAATCTGAATCAAGGCTTCTTCGGTTAATTCGGCCAAAGTCGCCACCACGGGCAAGCGCCCGACCAATTCAGGAATCAAGCCAAATTTAATTAAATCTTCGGGCTCCGCCTCTTGCAACAAGACGGTGGTGGATTTTTCGCTCTTGCTCTTGACATCAGCAGAAAAACCGATACCGCTTTTCTCGGAACGATTGGCGATAATTTTCGACAAGCCATCGAACGCGCCACCACAGATAAACATGATGTTGGTGGTATCGATTTGCACAAAATCCTGATTCGGATGTTTGCGCCCGCCCTGAGGCGGCACCGAGGCCATGGTGCCTTCGATTAATTTCAACAAAGCTTGCTGTACACCCTCACCCGACACATCGCGCGTGATGGAGGGATTATCGGATTTGCGCGAAATTTTATCAATTTCATCGATATAGACGATCCCACGCTGCGCCTTATCGACTTCATAATTGCAGCTTTGCAATAATTTCTGAATGATGTTTTCCACGTCTTCGCCAACATAGCCAGCTTCAGTCAGCGTGGTGGCATCGGCAATCACGAAGGGCACATTCAACATGCGCGCCAAAGTCTGCGCCAACAAGGTTTTGCCTGAGCCAGTTGGGCCAACCAGCAAGATATTGCTCTTGGTCAGTTCAACTTCATCTTTTTTGCCCAAATGCTTGAGCCGTTTGTAATGGTTATACACTGCCACCGACAAAATCCGTTTGGCTACTTCTTGCCCGATCACGTATTGATCGAGTAAGGCACAAATTTCGTGCGGCGTTGGTAAATCGGATTTGGTGCCGGGCACGGCTTCGAGATTGGTGGTTTCGTCACGAATGATGTCGTTGCACAATTCGATACATTCGTCACAGACGAATACCGACGGGCCGGCAATCAGCTTCTTTACTTCGTGTTGGCTTTTGCCGCAAAACGAGCAATAAAGCAACTTTTCACCGCCGGATGATTTCTTATCGGACATGAGCAATCAATTATTTAAAGGTTGGGTGCAAGCAAGAAACTTACCTGCACATGACACACTGACCCGCACACTAGGCGCGATTGGTTAACACTTTATCGATCAAACCATAATCAGCGGCTTCCTGGGCTGACATAAAGTTATCACGATCTGTATCTTTAGCAATTTGCTCTGGCGTTCTGCCAGTTTTTTCGGCCAAAATTTGGTTCAGGCGTTCACGCAAATATAAAATTTCACGCGCCTGAATCTCAATATCCGATGCCTGCCCTTGCGAACCACCCGATGGTTGATGAATCATGATACGCGAATTTGGCAGGGAAAAGCGTTTTCCATTGGCACCTGATGCCAATAAAAATGCCCCCATTGAGGCCGCCAAACCGGTACACAAGGTCGAAACATTGGGTTTGATAAATTGCATGGTATCGTAAATGGCCAAACCAGCCGACACCGACCCACCGGGAGAGTTAATATAGAGGGAAATATCCTTGTCCGGATTTTCGCTCTCTAAAAATAGTAATTGCGCCACAATCAAATTCGCCATTTGATCATTCACTGGCCCAACCAAAAAAATAACGCGCTCTTTTAACAGACGCGAATAAATGTCATAGGAACGCTCACCACGACCACTTTGCTCAACCACCATCGGGATCAAGCCAAGCATTTCTGTATCTAATGCCGGATTTCTGTTCATACCTGCCATTTGTTTTCCTTGAGAAGAACGGTGCGCCATGCCATCTGAGGTTTTACATCTGAGGTTTTACATCTGAGGTTTTACATCTGAGTTTTCACATCTTAACCCAACAATGTATCACATTGCAGGGTCACAGATGACATGCCAACCGTTACGCTTGTTCGTTATTACCCATGAGTTCTTCAAAAGCCAAGAGTTTTTCAACCACTTTGGCCTGACCGAACACATAGTTAACGACGTTTTCTTCTAATACAAGAGCTTCGACTTCTGCCAGGCGATTGCGATCCGTGTAATAGTACTTAATCACTTCGCGCGGCTCTTCATAACTTTGTGCAAAGTCTTCAACTTGTGCTTTGACCTGCTCAGGCGTAGCTTGCAAATTGCAAGTTTTCACCAATTGCGCCAGGATCAAGCCCAAACGCACACGGCGGTCGGATTGGGTGGCAAACAATTCGGGTGGCAAGGTAATGTCTTTGACATTCATACCACGCTGTGCCATATCCTGACGGGCACCTTCAGCCAAACGCGTGGTTTCTTGCTCCAACAAAGCTTTGGGCACATCCAGCTCGCACACTTTAATGAGCGCATCCATCACGCTTTCTTTGTTGCGCGCTTTAACCCGGCCACCGACTTCACGTTCCAGATTGGTCTTGATGTCGGCACGCATTTTTTCCATATCGCCGTCAGCCACGCCCAAGGATTTAGCAAATTCAGCATCGACTTCCGGCAAATGCGCCCATTCCAGATTTTTCACGGTGATGGTGAAATCAGCAGTTTTGCCCGCCACATCCTTACCATGATAGTCTTCCGGGAAATGCACCTGGAAAGTTTTGCTCTCGCCCACGCTCAAGCCCAATGCTGCCGCTTCGAATTCCGGCATCATCCGACCTTCGCCCAGGACGAAAGGATAGTTGTCAGCCTTACCGCCTTCGAATTCCACGCCTTCGATCGAACCGACGAAATCAATGGTGATACGGTCGCCGTTTGCGGAAACGAAGTTACCCGACCCATCGCCGCCATCGCCATGCTCGCTGGCTTGACCCTTGGCGTGGAAATGCACGCGTTGCTTGCGCAAAATATCGATGGTTTTTTCGATTTCGACATCGCTGACCTGAGTGAAGACTTTTTCCAGTTCCACGCCGGACAAATTGCCAACGGTGACTTCAGGATAGACTTCAAAGGTGGCGTCAAATTGCATCAAGCCTTCGTTTGGCTCTTGCTTGGGTTCAATTTTAGGGTAGCCAGCCACCCGTAAATTGTTTTCGACAGCAGCGTCGTTAAACGCACGGCCCAAACGATCGTTTAACACGTCGCTTTCAATTTGATAGCCATACTGAGCGGCAACCATTTTGAGCGGCACCTTGCCGGGGCGAAAGCCGGGAACTTTTGCTGTACGAGCGCGCTGTTTTAATCGTTTTTCGATTTCTGCTTGTACATCTGCCAGTGGGAACGAAAGGGTGAGACGGCGCTCAAGCTTGCCCAAGGATTCAACTACAGTTGCCATGTAAATCATCCAAAAAATAAGAATTCTGTGGTGCGAGAAGGGGGACTCGAACCCCCACACCATTTCTGGCGTCAGGACCTAAACCTGGTGCGTCTACCAATTTCGCCATCCTCGCGGGAATATGCCTTTGTTTACCAAAAGCAAAAGAGCGCTTTTAGGTTCGCCACTTCTGCTTTTTGAGCTTAGCCCAGCATTCTACTAAATTTTTTAAAGGCTTGCCGAGTTTTCTCGCATTTTCCGGTTTTCTGATTTGATTTTTCTTTAAATCAAGTCAGTTTCCCCAAGAAAGGCTGATAACCGTGGCAAACCTTACGCAAACACCCGCGCCTTATTGTGGTTTTTTCACCCTGAACCAGGCGGCGTACAGCGCCGGCAAGAACAACACGGTCAACATCGTGGCGACTATCAGGCCGCCCATGATCGCCACCGCCATCGGTCCGAAGAACACGCTCTGCGACAGCGGCAACATGGCCAGCACGGCCGCCAGCGCGGTCAGCAGCCCTGGCACCGGCCACAAAATACGACGCGGCCCATCCAAACCTTTTTCCAACGTCATCGCAGCGAGAAAACGGGCTGGACTAACCCTGCCCCTTGCCCTAACGAGTTCCCAGGCTGCGCAGGCCGGCGCCCGTGAGCGTGGCGCGGGCGCTGTCGCCGAACTGCGTGCGCAGGTTGGGA
>JBKJLF010000724.1:0-2789 GCA_046597185.1 Burkholderiaceae bacterium
TAATAAAGTGGTGGCGGCGCAAAAAAAGAATGAAGAACTCAAAGCCCGCAACGCCAAGCTGGAATCGGAAGTGCGCGATTTAAAAGACGGCACCGGTGCGCTGGAAGAACGCGCACGCGCAGAATTGGGCATGATCAAAAAAGACGAAGTGTTTATCCAGATTGTGGGGGCCAATGACAGGGCGAACAGCTTGCCTGCTGCGCCGCCTGCCAGGCAACCTGCTGCGGCTGCGCGCCCCAATCCAGCCCGTTAGCTTGGGTATGCAGGCTATGGCTTGGTAACAAACAGCAAATCCCACACGCCATGCCCCAGCTTGATGCCGCGATTTTCAAACTTGGTTAGCGGACGCCAGGCAGGCCGTTCAGCATAGCCGCCATGGGCACTGGTATTTTTCAAACCCGGTTCCGCGCTTAACACTTCCAGCATTTGCTCGGCATAATTCTCCCAATCGGTGGCCAGATGAATATAGCCGCCTGGCACCAGGCGGCTGGTGAGCAGTTGCACCAGCGGTGCCTGAATCAAACGCCGTTTGTGGTGGCGCGCCTTGTGCCAAGGGTCGGGGAAGAAAATGTGGATGCCCGCCAAACTGTGTGGTGCCAGCATATGGCTTAACACTTCAAACGCGTCATGTTGGATCAGGCGTAAATTGCTTAATTTCTGTTCGTCAATCAACTTTAGCAGGTTGCCCACGCCGGGCGTGTGCACTTCAACCCCTAAAAAATCACGCTCCGGGCAGGCGGCGGCGATTTCTGCGGTGCTGCGACCCATGCCAAAGCCAATTTCCAATACCAGCGGCGCACTACGGCCAAACGCTTGTGCCGGGTCGAGCAGTTGCTTGGCATACGGCAGGCAATATTGCGGCCCCAGTTCGACCAAGGCGCGCTCTTGCGCGTTCGATACGCGCCCGGTACGGGTGACAAAGCTGCGAATGCGGTGTTCGGTCGGGTCGTAAAAACGTGGCTTGATGCTGGCGATGGTGGAATCAGCGTTGGCGTTAGCGTTGGAATCAGCGTTGGCGTTTCTGGTGGGATCGGCGTCGGCGTTGGTGCTGGAATCGGCGTTGGAGTCAGTCATGGGAAGCAATGAAGAGATTTTTGGAGCGGGTGAAGGGAATCGAACCCTCGTATGAAGCTTGGGACGCTGCCGTTCTACCATTAAACTACACCCGCGTAGCGCGCTATTGTAGCGCAAACTTGCCGTGCTTGGCAAACGCCGCCATGGTTCGACGAATTTTAGTTGGATTTGTGCACTGAATGGTTTTGTTTGTAGCGCTGTGATAGCAGCCAACAGCCCAAACCACACGCGCCAAAGCCAAATTGGCCTGCTGCCAGCCATAATACTTGCTCTGACAGCAGCGGGGATAACACCCCGGCAGTAATGCCACCCAACATCGAAACCAAAAACGATTGGCAAGACGATACGGTGCCCAATAATTGGGGAAATAGTTCGAGTAATAATAACGTCGCACTCGGTGCCACAATCGAAATTCCAAACGTGAAAAAGAAAGTGGGCAGTACCGACCACGGCAATGAGGGCGGCAAATACAGGTGATAAAGCACATTGAGTGCCGCTGCGCCAAGTGAAATCGCATAGCCGATATTGACCTGGCGATTTTTGGGCATTTTACCTGCGAGCCGATTAGCAAATAATGCGCCCAAGAAAATGCCGGACACCATGGGAATAAATAACCAGCTAAATTGCTCAGGCCCCAGGCCCAGATGGCGCGTAATGAAAACGGGGGCCGATGCGATATAAATAAACATACCCGAAAAATTCAGTGACACGACACCAGCCAGTAAGTAGAAGCGGGTGCTGCTCAGGATTTGGGTATAGCTTTGCCAAAGTGATTGGGCGTTAAATGGCTGGCGTTGTTGCGGGGGCAGTGATTCGGGCAAATAACGCCAACTCAGCCATAGCAGGAAGCAAGTGTAGCCAAATATAAACAGAAAAATGCTGCGCCAGTCCAGCCATTTGACGATAAGGCCGCCAATAATGGGAGCAATGCCGGGGCCAATGGAAAAAATCATGGTGACCATGGATAATAGCTTGGCCGCTGGCGCGCCCTGGTACAAATCGCGGATAATGGCACGCCCAACCACCGTGCCCGCACCTGCCGACAAGCCTTGTAAAATGCGAAACGCCCAAAGATATTGCACACTGGGAGCAAAGGCACAACCGAGGGTGGCAATGCCATAAATAAACAAAGAAAACAAAATGATGTTGCGCCGCCCAAAGGAATCGGAAAACGAGCCATGCCATAAGGTCATGACAGAAAACGCAATCATGTACACCGCCAGTGTTTGCTGGACTTCCAGCGCGCTGGCGTGCAAAGAAGCCTGGATTTGCGGGAAAGCGGGCAGGTAGGTATCAACTGAAAAGGGGCCAAGCATGGCCAAGCCGGCTAACAAGGTGGCTAATACGCCAAAGTGTAGTTGTGTTTTGCTATTGGTTTCCGGGCTGTTTTGCATGAAAGTGGTGCCCTGGCACCCTGGAAATGAATCGGCATCGGTTGCTAGCTGCTTGCTTGCTACTTGCTTACCTCTTGCCGAAAAACACGCGCCCCGAACTGATCAGTTCCCGGGGCGCGATTGGTATGAACTTTTACAGACTTAACTTAAATTAAAACTCTTCCCAACCATCATCTGCCGGTGGTGCGCTACGCGGTTTGCTGGCGGGTTTGGCTGCCGGTTTTGGCGCGGGTCTTGGTGCGGCAATCCGGGGTGCCATGGCACGGGTGGCGGGGCGGGCGGGGGGGCGGGCGGCGGGTTTGGGTGGCGCTGCAGCAGGCG
>JBKJLF010000741.1:0-2719 GCA_046597185.1 Burkholderiaceae bacterium
AACAATGGCAAAATCAGGCTGTCGGTGATTGACTCGGGTAACCGGCTGGGGGAAGTGCCGGCGGGACAATTATTTTCGCCGTTTTTTAGCACCAAAAAAGGCGGCCAAGGGATAGGCTTGATGTTTGTACGCGAGGTGTTGAATCGGCATGGGTTTGGTTATCGGCTGGCACCGGGTGGCGAGCGTGATGAGGGTGATGAGGGTGGAGGAACGCGGTTTGATATTTGGCTAGGGTAAATGCACCAGATCACTAACCAAACCCTAGATTGTTTTAAGAACTGATTTCCTCACCAGGCATCTCTTCATCAACCGACTCTGCCACAGCGCCAAACTCAGGGATAAATTTGGCATGGGTGCGCTTCAAATACGCTTTGGCACTATCCCTGTCAGCCTCGTAGGACAAATGCTCATTCACAAATTGCAATCGTGCGCGTGCATCGTTAATCACTTCTGCCCACTCTTTAACCCACACGGTAATGTTAAAATCTGAATCGGCATAGACTTGCCCTTTTGGGCGGTCGCGCTGGGTTGCTTTCTTTTTCGCAAAGCCATCCAATTCATTCGAAATAGCAATAAAAGTCCACTTTGCGGGCACACCAGCGAATCGCTCATCACTGGCCACTGCTATTGCATATTTCTCGATCTGCGTTATAACTTCACTATTGATCTTCTGCGAAGGGCGCTTCAGTTCCACTATCAAATATTCATAATGACCTGTTCTGGGTCGCACCACTTTTTGCAGCATCAGATCAATCCGCCCGGTCTTACCATCTCCCACATTAACAACCTTACTATCGTCTTCCCGTGGCCCCAATATGGCCAAGTGCTTGTTGAGCACCTCCTCAAGGCGTTGTTCACTGCCCGCAAGCGCAAATTCTTCGTGAAACAACCACGCCTCAGCTTCAAGAATTTTATGCAGTTGGTCACGTTCCAATAGTTTTTTCTTACTTTCCTTGTCGAACAAAAGCGCTTCCAAACCATTAAGCATGTCAAGGCGGTTGGCAACAATTTTGGCTGAACTAATAATGGATGACAGTGGTGTTTTTTCCAGCAGCAAGGCCAAGTCGTCTTGCGCCTCCTTCTTCAAGCCCAGCACTTGGGCAATGATGGTTTGCACTGAATCAGGATTTTGGCGAATCGCTTGCGCCAACAGCAAAAACGTGAACTTCCTTTGTTTAAGATCGGACTCCTCAAATGAAGGCAAATAACTTTGCACATTGACCGCCAAAATATCAAATACCTGCCTCTCAGCCAGCTCCACAGGATCAAGATAGGCTTGATCCTGATACGGATAAATTTGTTCTCTTTTCCAGCGTTCAATAATCTGACTTTGATTGGATACGAGACGTTTTCTGAAATGCTCTTTGACCTTGGCCTTGGCTACTTTAACAATGGCTTGCACATCGTCATGCAAATCAGCCAGCGCAAGCAGATTTGTTTTGTCCAATTCTCTGAAATGATCTGATTTGATATACGCCGTAAAATTAAACCCCGGCGCACGAATTTGCTGACCTGCCGATACTTCATGCAAGGATATACCAGCAGGATCGCATAAATGAATCACCCGTTCAGTCGGAATATTCCACTCAATAATGGTGACGGAAACGGCGGTTTTTTGTTCGTTACCAAGGTCTATATCGCCAAGGTTGTATTCTTTCCGGTAATTTTGAACCGACCTGGGATCAATATTTTCACCGGCATACTCAATGGATGCTTCGGGGTATTCCGTTAAGAAAATAGCAAAAATCTTTGCCAAACTCATTTGTGCAGATTCGTCCTTAAACGAACGAAAATCATGCAAAATATTATGAATCGTGACTTCCGTTCCGCTTGTTGCACGATCTTGCTCTACAACATTGCCAACGTCAAAATTATCCAGTTCAGTTGCCTTGCCAATAATAGTGTACGTTTGGTACTTACCATTGTTTTTATAAGTTGTTTCCCACTCTACCCTGTCACCCAAGGCGAAAGCCTTAAAACGGCCTTTACCATTTTTCCCATGAAGCGCACGACCGTTTTGCCGAATCGTTGCCTTTTTCCATGAATCACCCAAGCCGCCAAATAATTTATCCGCCTCAGAAAAAGCAATCCCCGTGCCAAAATCCCGCACCCGCACAGCTTCCAGGCCATTCATTTCGTTAATTTCCAAAAACACCTGCACTTTATCGGATTTTGCGTCAAATCCATTCCAAATCAGTTCAGCAAGTGCAGCCATAGGGCGCGCAGCAGTCAGCGTTTCAATAAAATCTCGTTTTGCGGTTACTGCAATCTTTCCCATACCGACACCATTGTTTAGTTTTCAAATTCACAAGACACTTCGATAGCTACCGAACGCGGTTTGCGGACATATGAACGCTATCATACTTCAGCAAGGGTTTGGCGTATTCGGGTTTCATTCTAACAAAATCATGTGGTAGGCGAGGCAATTGATTCATTTTTACGCCCCCGTCAACGTCGGAATATCAAAATAGCGTTGATGAATGCGGTTGCCCAATCCAATTGGTTGTAGTCAACTGCTGAAATACCAACATATCCCAAAGATGGGAAAAGAATGATTGATGGCAATTAATTTAAATGCCGACTGGTTTAGCATCCAAAGTGGGCCACGGGCAACACCGTAAATCTAAGCCAATACCAAATGTCGGCTCAATGATGGCATTACGCCATTGACTAGGTTACTATCCCGAATATTTCATAAAAAAGGGCAAGAATGCTGTAA
>JBKJLF010000830.1:0-5686 GCA_046597185.1 Burkholderiaceae bacterium
CCTGGCACTTTGTTGATCGTCAACCCCGAATGGCGCGAAATTGACAAAAAGGTGAGAATGGCACACCGATTCGAGCAAAAGCATCAGGCAAAGTTGACCCAGCAGCCCATTGCTACTGGGAGAATTGACCGAGCAAGCATTCATCCACCCGGAAACAGGGCAAAGATTGATTTACATGCTTGCATGAGCGGTGAGTGCCAAGTTTATTTCCTGCGGGATCAGGAAGTCGGAGACTATTTCTGCCAGCGGGTGGGTATCGAACTGTTGCTGTTTGATGGCGGGGCCGAACGTAAGAATCTCGATTTTGTGGTCGTCAACACCACCCGCGCTGAAAAGTTTGCCCTCATCCATCAATTGCTTGAAGTTGATTTGCTGGGCGGTGGCCGCGATGGTGCCATCGTGTACTGCGCCTCAGGCAAGCAAACCGAAGAAGTGGCGGGTTTTCTGCGCGAAAAAGGCTGGTCTGCCGAGCATTTTCATGCGGGTTTGCCGCCGGAACGCAAAAAAACACGCAGCAACATTTCATTGGCGGGGACTTGCGGGTTATCGTCGCCACCAACGCCTTTGGCATGGGCATCGACAAATCCGATGTGCGGCTGGTGATCCATGCCGACGGCTTGGCGCAGGCGGGTGTGGTGGTTGCCACCGTGGGCGAGATGTTGAGCGAAGAAACCGATGCCCGGTTCCAGCGCGATTCGGCCACCGACGACACCCGCGTGCGCACCGCCATCGCTTGGCTAGACGAGGCCAGCCTGCTGACGCGCGAAGAGAACCGGGTGCAAGTGTTTCTTTCGTCGCTATGGGTAGGCTCGGTGGCCGAGGCGCAAACCAAGCTCAACAAGCGAGATGACCTAGCGCCCGCGTATCGGCGGCAGCTATTGAGTTTGGTACAGAGCCTGATTCAAGCCGAGCAGGATGAAGGCATCTCCACCGACGACCTTATGGGCGTCACGGGGTTCAATTCCGAGCAGGTGCGCGTGCGCTCTACAATTTGGAACAATTGGGTATCGCCAGCAACGACACCGCCATCACCGCCTTCGTCCATGTCGGGGTCGAGCGCACCTCGCGCAGGCGTTGGGAGCAGGCGGCGGCGCTAGAAGCCGGGTTGATCGATTTATTACGCCAGCAAGCACCCGATTTGGCCGTGGGCGAGCCGACGCTATTGCACCTGCGGCTGGCAAGCCAAGCGCTAAAAGACGCCGGGCACCCCGATGTATTGCCGGAAAAACTCTGGCGCATCGTGCAAAGCCTGACCTTTGACGGGCGCAACGAAGCTGGCGGCCTCGGCAGCCTGCGCCTGAAGCGTTTAGACGCCGAAACCGTGCAAGTGACCTTGCAGCGCGAGTGGGCAAAATTGGCAAAAACGGCCCAGATGCGGCGCAGCGCATCCGAATTATTGCTGCGGCATTGGCTCTCGGTACTGCCCACTGGCGCGCGCGGCACCGATTTGCTAGCGAGTACCACGCAAGGCCACTTGCATGCCGCGCTAGAGGCCGATTTGGTGCTGCAAGCCGAGGTGCGCGACGAAAAGCGCCATCACCTACTCGACCGCGCCCTGTTGTGGCTGCATGAACAAGAAGTAATCCGCCTCAATAAAGGCTTGGCCGTGTTCCGTTCGGCGATGACGATTCACCTAGCCAGCGGCAGCGGCAGCGACGGCCAGCGGCGCTTTGAAAAACCCGATTTCGCGCCCTTACAACTGCACTATGAACAGCAGGTAGTGTAAATTCATGTGATGGCAGAATACGTCCAGCGCGGTTTGCAGCACATGGCCGATGAACGCGAAAACACCAATATGTTGGTCTTGGCGGGGCCAGGTTCGGGCAAAACACGGGTCTTGGTGCATCGCATTGCGTATCTGCTGCGGGTACGGCGCGAGCATCCGCATGGCATCTTAGCGCTCACCTACAACCGCCATGCGGCACTCGAAATCAAGCGCCGCCTGTTTGAATTGGTGGGTGACGATGCCAAGGGCGTCATGGTGCTAACCGGCCATGCGCTAGCGATGCGACTGGTGGGGGTCAGTTTTAGCGGCAAGCGCATGTTGAAGGAGGATTTGGCTTTTCAGCAGGTGATGCAGCAAGCGGTGGCGTTGTTGCAGGGCCAGGGCTTGCCACCGGAAGATGCGGACGAACAGCGGCAGCGCTTAATGGGCAGTTTTCGGCATATTTTGGTGGACGAATATCAAGACATTGGGCCGGATCAGTATCAATTGATTGCCGCCTTGGCGGGGCGCACCCGCAGCGATGACGATGGCTGCCTGACCTTGTTTGCGGTGGGGGATGATGATCAAAATATTTACGCTTTTGGGGGTGCTTCGGTGGAGTACATTCGTCGTTTTGAAACCGATTATTCCGCCAAGGCGGCGTATTTGGTGGAAAATTTTCGTTCTACCGGGCATATCATCGCCTGCGCCAATCAGCTCATCGCGCCGGCCAAGGAGCGCATGAAGCGGGTGTATCCGATCAAGCGCGACAAGGCACGCGCCAAGAGCGCGCCCGGTGGCGTGTGGCAGCAGCGCGACCCGCTGGGGCAAGGCAGAGTGCAATTGCTGGCGGCGGGGCGCGACGCCATCGGCCAAGCGTTGGCGGTGATGGGCGAGTTGCAGCGGCTGGCGGCACTGGACCCGAACTGGGATTGGGCCAGCGTGGCGATTATCTCGCGCAACTGGGCGACCTTGCATCCGCTGCGCACTTGGTGTGAATTGCATGCGATTGCCGTGCAGATGGCGAATGATGACGGTATTCCGGTCTGGCGGTTGCGTGAAACTCAGCAATTTTTGGCGTGGTTAAGGGGCTTGGGGCGGCCTTTGATCGATAGTGCCAGCTTGGGTAACTGGTTGGGTGCTGGGCAGGCGGATCAAGCTACACGTCAAGGCATCTATTGGGACTGTCTGCGCGAGGCGGTGGCCGAATATGCGCTGGAAACGGCGGGGGCCGAGTTGCCGACCGGGCATTTCATCGAATGGTTGGCAGAATGGGCGCGTGAAGTGCGCAAAAAGCAAAGCGGCCTGCTATTGACCACCGCGCACCGGGCCAAGGGTTTGGAGTTTGACCATGTGGCGGTGTTGGATGATGACTGGATGCGCATAGGTGACGGCGATGACGCCGATGCGCCGCGTCGGCTGTACTATGTGGCCGCCACGCGGGCGCGCCACACGCTGCTGCTGGCGCGCATGAACGCAGCGCATGCGAACGCGCACGTCATGCTTGATGGCTTGCGCGAGGCGGGGGCGCGTGATGTAGGCACGCGGGCGGCGTGCCGTGCAAAGTGCAGGCGGGTGATGCTGGATGACTTGCACCAAACTCAAGGAGCCTTATTTTTTGCATCAAAAATCATAGGCTCCCACAATTCCACCTTATTACCTTCCGGGTCCATAATCCACGCGAACTTGCCATTTTCATGCGATTCGGGGCCGCCGACGACTTCAATTGCGTCGGTGCGGAGTTGCGCGAGCAATTCATCAAGATTGTCAACGCGGTAATTTATCATGAGGGCAGAGTCGCTCGGGCTAAACCATTGGGTGTCTTTTGCTGCGACATTCCAGACGGTGAGTCCTTTGTCTTCGGCGGTATCATCCGGCCAGCGCAGGACGGCACCGCCCCAGCTTTCGAGCGGCATACCAAGGTGTTTTTGATACCAAGCTGCCAGTGCGGCGCTGTCGTTCTTGCTTTTGAAGAAAACACCGCCGATTCCGGTTACTTTTGCCATTTTTAATTCCTTTCTATGTCATGAAGTAAGATCTTGGCGGCAAGCAAACCGCTGATTAAGGGGTGGCGTTGCGCCGCCAATTGCTTCGCTAACGCCAGCGTGTTGGCATCGAGTGATAGGGTGACATTCTGGCGCATGTTCTTCTCCTTGGTGTGGCGGTTCAACGTATTTTACTGATAAATACGCGCAACCGGGCAAAAATCTTATTGTGCTAATTTGGCGACAAGAAAGTGAAACCTAGCTG
The DNA here is from genome assembly GCA_046597185.1 of Burkholderiaceae bacterium. Taxonomy (GTDB): domain Bacteria; phylum Pseudomonadota; class Gammaproteobacteria; order Burkholderiales; family Burkholderiaceae_D; genus CAMBDR01. The sequence continues at coordinate 3,956 of JBKJLF010000830.1, forward strand.
CATGCAGCAAAGTATCCCGCAAAATGATGCGATTACTTACTTAGCTAGCGCCTGCACGCGCACCCGTGCTTCCGCGTGCAGGCGTTACTCGCACGCGGTCGTGCGTGAGCTTTTTTGCGCTTGAGTGCGAAACGGCTCGTTGACTTGTGCTACCATCTCGTCCAACATAAAGGTCAACCGGAAACGCCTACCGCAACGTCGTTCTGGTCTTGCGCGGCAGCAACAGTTTGCCACTTTTTTGGGCGAATGCCCGTTACCTTTACCCCAGTTTGCCCTGAGCAGGCGTAAAACAGCTCAACCATTCAATAACTCAATCGAGGTATCCACTTATGAAAATCGTTTCCGTCGTTGCGCTTACAGCCACTCTTAATTTCCGGGTGTGCATCTGTAGATATGGCACCTAAAGCAGAATCAGCAAAAGCAAAAGAATTCACCCCACCTAGTCAAGGGTATGAGTTTACCCTGACCCGAATGGCACTTATATACCTATATAAATAAAATGGTTGGAATGCACTGCTAACTTGAAAAAGCGTAAATACCAGCCATGTGTTAATGGGTACTCACGCAAGTACGCTATTCATTGCTCAACTTACAAGGTGTCATATTTGTTGCAATCATCTGATGGTAACTGCGCTTTTACGTGGCGTCGTAAATACTGGACGACCGCAGGAAGAAGAACGAACACAAGCAATATTGGTTCACATACAAGTATTGCATCAATGTTGCCACCAAATGCTGTTGCAAAACGATATTTAACCAAATAAACTATCAACCCAAACGGTATAGCTACAAAAAATCCTATGTAGATCACAAAAAACTGTGGTCTTCTAAAAAACTTTTTTTCAGCACATAGCAATGTGCAGACAAAGCCAATCACTGCAATGGGAATAGATACCAATACGAATAGAAGTGCCGCTAGGCCATGGTAACTAGAAGCATATGCAGGCGAAGTCATAAGTAGAAATATTACCAATAGAATTAAACGCTTCATGAATCCCTTGAAATTAATAGTGAGCAAAACGAAAAACGTGGAATCAGCCATCTTGAAATGCCCAAAGGCATGGCTGGCCTTGCAAGCTAAAGCTAGAATTTTTGTCGTTGACTGGTTGCGCAACCGCAATACGGCGGGATTTTGGGGTAAATTAGAAGGAACCGAAGGAGGTGCAAATTATAATCAACCTTTCGCCATTGAAACAATGGCGAGTTATTGATTCTCGATACAATGTTTTTCCCAAAAAGCAAATAATCCAGCGATTCCCTAAGAATATCATTTCCTAAGCAACATCGCATCCGCGCTAATTTCCTCAATGCTTAATTCATCACCCAAACCCTGCCTGAATTTGGTGTAATCAAACCGCTCACGTTGCATCAATGCAATAAAGCGTTCTGCCTCTACATCACCAAGATATTGCGCCAATATATGGATGCCTTTTTGTTTGATCTCTGCATCGGTAATCATAGTAAAACCTCTTTAATAAATCCGATAGGGTCTCTGATTTGCAGGCCATCAACCAAGGCCGACTTTTTCAGGATGCCGTCGTCAGTAGTTAAAAAATAATCTACGCCAGCCCGGCGGGCACAAGCCAAGTGCAATGCATCCATATTCTTCAAGCCAACTTGCCCAAAACGGTTGGCTGTCGCCAGCACCACCTGGTCTGCCTCAATATCCTCCGATGAGTAACCACGCCATTTGGCAATTTGAACGCGCCGTTCCGGGAAAGGGTTTTTCGC
>JBKJLF010000069.1:0-3046 GCA_046597185.1 Burkholderiaceae bacterium
ATGCCTTCCTGCTTGCGCACGCCGCTGTCGGTACGCACCAGGCAAAAAATCATATCGGCATGTTGTGCCAGGGTAGTCCATGTTTTTTGACCATTGACGCGATAATATTCTTCACCATTGTCATCGCGCACGCGTTCAGCACGGGTTTTCAACGAAGCCAAATCCGAGCCGGAACCGGGTTCAGAATAGCCTTGGCACCACCAGTGGTCACAACTCAAAATGCGTGGCAAATAATAGCGTTTTTGCTCTTCGCTGGCAAAGGCCATAATCACCGGCCCGACCATGCCCACGCCAAAGGGCATGATGGCGGGTGTGCCGGCATTGGCGCACTCTTCTTCCCAAATATGGCGCTGCACCGGGTTCCAGCCCGTGCCACCATATTCCACTGGCCAACTGGCACCAACCCAGCCTTGTTGATGTAAAATCTTGTGCCAACGCACATAATCCTGTTTGGTCATACGCTTGTGCGAACGTACCTTTTGTTGCAAGTCTGCGGGCAAATTCGCATCCAAAAAAGCCCGCACTTGGCTGCGAAATGCCAAATCCTGCTCCGAATAATTCAAATCCATAGCATCTCCCTATTCTTTCAAGCTACCACCAGCGGACAAAAAAGCACGATCGTGCGCAGCGATTGTACAGCAGAAACAAATCCTGTGTACAGCGTTTATTCAGGCCGTTTATTCAGCCGCCCCAACAAGATCAGCAAGATCAACAAAATCAGTATTTCACTTAAAACAAGGAACGCGCCAAGCGGATGCCTGTCATTTGCTCGCGGGTGCTGGTTGGGAAGAAATTACGATAGCTCAAACGCGCGTGGGCCTTGGGCGTAAAACACGAAGAGCCACGCAACACATATTGATTGACCATAAATTTGCCATTGTATTCACCAATCGCCCCGCTGCTGGTCACAAAACCGGGATAGGGGGCATAACTGCTACTGGTCCATTGCCAGCAATGATCAAACATTTGGCTTAATTGGCCTGCGTCATCTTGCGCACAAGCCGGATGCCATGTGGGCTGACCGTGGGTGGTACTTTCGGCGGCAGCACATTCCCATTCAGCCTCGGTCGGCAAACGCGCCCCGGCCCATTGCGCGTAAGCCGCCGCTTCGAAATACGAGATATGGCAAACCGGTCGATTGAAATCCAACGCTTGCAAGCCGTGCAGGGTGAATTCATGCCACTGTTGCGCTTGCAAACGCCAATACAAGGGATGCGTCACTTTTTGGCTATTTACCCAATCCCAGCCTTCGGCCAACCACAACATCGGATTTTGGTAGCCGCCTGCTTCGATAAAGGTCAGGAATTCGCCATTGGTCACCAGGCGTTGCGCCAATTGAAAGGGTTCAACAAATTGACGATGGCGCGGCAATTCATTATCGAAACAAAAACCATCACCCTGAAAGCCGATTTCCAACAATGCCGCTTCATAATCCAGCCATTGCAAGGGGGGCAGTGGCGTACTGGCCACCGTACTAACCACGGTCGATTCTGCAGGCACAAATACCGGAAACAAAGGGTGGCAAGAAAATAAATGCTTGATATCCGTCAAGATTAATTCTTGATGCTGTTGCTCATGCTCAATGCCCAAGCGCAATAGCTGTGGTAAATCAATTGCTTGCGCAGCCAGTGCAGGGGAACTGGTAGCAGCTTGCCACAGGCGCACAATACCTGCTTCGACGTGGGCACGATAGGCCAGCACTTGTTCCAAACCGGGGCGCGTCAGTAAGCCGCGCTGGGGACGCGGATGTTTTTCACCGACGCCGTTATAGTAAGAATTAAACATAACCCGAAACGCGCCATCAAAGGGCTGATACGGCGGGTTCAGCAGCGCAGCAAATTGCTCCAGGATAAAGGTCTCAAAAAACCTGGTGGTGTGAGCCAAATGCCACTTGGTGGGGCTGGCATCGGGCATCGATTGGGCTGAGCAATCTTCAGCCGACAAGGTTTGCGCCAAAAACAGGGTACGCTTGCGGGTCAGCGTCCAGGCATCCAACAAATTGCTGTCGAATACAGGATGTACAGGATGTACAGGGTGTGCAGGGTCTACGGGGTGCATTAGCCTATCCCCTACAGGGCACGGGCATGAAAAACCGCAAACCATTGCGCTTGATCAGTCCAATATTTGGCGCGGCCAAAACCAGCTTCTTCCAATAAATTTAAAAACGATAGCACCGTATACTTGTAACTGCTTTCGGTATGAATTCGCTCACCTGCAGCAAACTCACGCTGCCCACCCGGCCAGCTCACCGATTGCGCACAACGGGCTTGTAAATGCATTTCAATCCGGCTTTGTGCGGCATTAAAAAAAGCCACATGTTGCCATTGACGCAAATCAAAATTACTACCCAGCAATTGATTCACATGGCGCAGCGTATTCAAATTAAATGCAGCGGTCACACCCAATTCATCATCATAGGCCGCATTGAGCACGCCGTGTGGTTTGACCAAATCCACACCAATTAATAAACCACTGCCTTTTTCACAGGCTGCGCGCAATTGGCGCAGAAATTGCACTGCGGCGGCAGGTTCAAAATTACCAATGGAAGAACCGGGGTAAAAAAACAGCCGATTTCCAAGCCGTACTTCGTCCGGCAAATGCAATTGCAACGAGAAATCAGCTTCGCATGCTGTCATTTCGATATGCGGGAAGCTTTGCTGCAAACGCGACACCGCATCCTTCAAATGTGCGCCAGAAATATCAATTGGAACATATTGCACCGGATGTAATTTTGGGAATAAGCCCGCCGCCTTCACGCAGTTACCTGCGCCCAAATCGATTAACACACTGTCCGGCCCAATCACTTGTGCCATATCGCTGGCATAGCGGGAAAATATCGCCGCTTCGGTGCGAGTCGGATAATATTCCGGCAATTCACAAATCGCCTCGAATAAAACTGATCCGAGACGATCATAAAAATACTTTGGGGAAATATGTGCAAGCGCAGCGGACAAACCGTTAGCCAGCTCGTTTTGAACACCATTAAATGAAGGATTGGTAGTAGGCATGGCAGGACAGTTTCAAAGTCAGAATCAATAATAAAAAC
>JBKJLF010000096.1:0-2914 GCA_046597185.1 Burkholderiaceae bacterium
TGCGGTCGATTAAGGCGATGGCTTCTTCGCGGGTATAGCAAACGCGTTCCAGTTAATTCTTCCGAGAGGCGCGCTTGCAATTGTTCGATGGCTTCATCCTTACTTTGCATCATGGCGGCAAACTGTTGATTGACTTGTACCGTGCTATTGTGTGCGAACAACGCAGCCGCCCAACCATTATTACTATAAAAGCGTATGAAACATAGACAAATTTTTGCGCATACGTTATTATTCAACCGTCCAAATTGTTGGGCAAAATTAATTTCTTTTAAGGAAAATGCAAATGGAACATAGTCAAAATGTCATGGTTGAATTAGATGCTTTGTTACTCGATATCGTTGCTGGTGGCACTGCGCCAATTGCAACAAGTTATTTGCCGTTTGTTGTGTCGGCGCAGGCAGCGCCCCAAGCTTGAGAATTAAATTAGCTTTTGTGCCCCGCTACGCCAGTGCGGGGTAACCGCCCCTCAATTAAATGTTTAATATGGAAAATATTCTTCTTGGCGATAAGGTTTCACCTCATATATTTATACTAAGCAAAAAGCTTAAGGCCTCAGCCGTAGAACAATTTCAGGCAAAAGGCAAGACAATTATAGAATATGTCCCATGGATCGCTGCGGGTGCCGCAGTTGATTTTGATTTTGCAGATACCCTATTGTTGCCCCCAACTGGTGTTGAACGAGGCCAGCTTGTGCAATCGCCCCCCTACCTTGAGGCGGCAAAAGCATATGTTGAGCAAGGTTTGAAGCGGGTTCCTGCACACCCTGGCCTTTTGCCTGGCGCACGGGCCGATTGGGTGCCAGCACCAGTTGAAGGCATCGACAAAACGCAGGCAGTTGCAGACGCTGTACATCTGCTTAAGGCCGCAAATGTGGGATTGGCGGCATTGTATGCCGAACTGGTTGAATTCGTTCTCCCCCTTGGCAATGTTCACCGTGGGTACAGTAATGGTGATACAAGAGGCATACTATTTCGTGGTTTCCCGGCTGCGTGGAATAAATATGACATTGCCATTGATTTGGTGCATGAGTTGGGCCACCATTCGCTCTACATTTGGCAAAGCATCGATATGATTCTTACTACCCCATTGACTGAGCCAATCTATTCTTCTGTGCGCAAGGACTTTCGGCCAGCCATTCAAAGTTTTCATGGTGCTGTTGCATTGGCTTTCATGCTTTGGCTAACGCAATGTTGGGGGCGCGACCCAATAGCACTTGAGGTTAAACACCGCCATGGGACTTTTTATGTGGGCGAGACGCTGGAAAGTGCGTTGGCCGAAGCGCTCTCAACGCTACGCGAAAAGTGTCAATTTACCCCTGTTGGCATTAAGATGCTTGCGGAAATGGATTCGCTATTATTTGCTGGATGAAAACGATGCCAATCCCAACCGAATTTGACATACTTGTTCGCAGCTTTGAAATGGAAGACGGTGCCGCCATCGCGGCAATTAGCGCAGAATTGGGCTACCCGACAACACTTGAGCAAATAATGCGGCGTTATGCAGCACTAAGCGCACAATCCGGGGTTCATCGGGTTTATGTGGCGCAGGTTCGTGCAACAGGCACTATTGTTGGCTGGGTGCATGTGTATGGTGTGCATCTGCTTGAATCGGATGGCTACGCGGAAATTGGCGGTTTGGTCGTTTTAAAGCCGTTTCGGCGACATGGCATTGGCCGCGCCTTAATCGCAGAAACCGAAAAATGGGCGGCGAAAAATGCTTACCCGAATGTGCGGTTGCGCTCAGGCATGCAGCGGCGTGATGAAGCGCATCTTTTTTATGAGCGAATTGGGTACACACCAAGTAAACAATCCATGATGTTTAAGAAAGACATGCCCATCCCGTGACTCGCTTTGCGGTAATAAAAACCGATTAGCGGGATTGACCCAATAGGTAGCCCACTTGGTCGTAGTCGCGCCAGCGTTGGCGCGCCCATCGTCAAATTGCTTGATTGATTGGCGCTGCGCTTATCGAATCGTATCTCCACCACCCTTAATCAGCGTCAGTTTGGGCGGTGGCGGTTCATCTGGCACAGGGGGTTGGCGGGAATACTTGTAGACGAAATCAATCAGGTTGGCTTGCATGCACGGGTCTACCAGCGCAAACTTAGCCAGTAGGCGGCGTTCGGGTTCGGTGAGTTTGCGGTCGATTAAGGCGATGGCTTCTTCTCGGGTATAGGAAACACGTTCCAGTTCTTCCGAGAGGCGCGCTTGCAATTGTTCGATAGCTTCATCCTTACTTTGCATCATGGCGGCAAACTGTTGAACCGCTTGCACTGCGCTATTGCGCTCGGTCAGCGCATCGGCCAAGCCGTTACTCATATGATCAGCATAACCCGCCACCAAGGCCATACCCACGCTACGTGGCAGTTACCAGCGCACGATGAACGTATACTTGGCATGTTAGCACAAGATATCGCACTAACATGCCACATAGAAATCATCATTGGTCAATAGCACGTTGTTTTTTCATCAAATAGTGCGTTCAGAGATAATAATTATGCTAAAATCCACGGCATTTTTAAAAATACAGCATTCTGCCATGACCGCTACCATTCAAATCCAACAAGCCCTATTCTTGCCTGCCAACACTATCCAGCTTGCACGCGCCAAACCGGGCCGCGCCAAATTGCTTGAACACCGCTTAAACGAAAGTCAAACCCAATGAACCAGGGCGATTTCAACCGTGACAGCTACTACGCGCAACTTGGCTGGCGCATGGGTGGCCACCGTTCTATTGCACTGGGCAGCTACAAGCCCGTGGGTAGAACGCTGCATTCTCGCGGCATTTCTTATGACGAAGCGCAAATCCACAACCGCATCGCCCGCGTGCGGACTGCCCTGGCAGAGTCAAAAGCCGTAGCAGCACAGTTGTTGCTGAATCTACTTGGCAACCTGAATCTGGATATGATCTTGCC
>JBKJLF010000097.1:0-22471 GCA_046597185.1 Burkholderiaceae bacterium
CAAGCGACTTGGCGGCGGCGTTCATGCGGTAAATGGTCATGGTGGGCGCATCAAGCAAGCCACCTACGTACAGGTAGAGCGACTTGAATACGATGTCGGCATCGAGGTTGGCGGTAATCTCGCGCCCAATGTCGCCCAACTGGCGCAGGGTTTCCACTGACAATGCCAAATCGGCGTTGGCTACATTCAATGCCCTGTTTGATTCGTTCAGCTCATGGTTGGCATCGATCAGCTCTTCCTGCTTTTCGCGCAATTGGGCAGTGCGGTCATCCACCAGTTGTTCCAGTTCCCGCTGGCGCTGGCGCAGGTAGCGGGTGCGCACCTGCACCAGTGCCGCGACCAAGCTCGTCATCAACAGCAACAATACCAGAGCAAACCACCAGGTTTGCCACCATGCAGGCAAAATCCGAATCGGGATACTTAGCTCATGCGTGCTCCATTCACCCAGGCGGTTGCTGCCGCGCACTTGCAGCGTATACAGGCCCGGCCACAAATTGCCATAGGCGGCGCTGCGGTGGTCGGCATCGGTATTGATCCAGTCTTTTTCATAGCCTTGCAGGCGGTATTGGTAGCGGTTTTTCTTTGGTTCTGAATAGTCAAGGGCGGCAAACTCAATGGCAAAATTACGTTGCACGGGGACCAGGGTCAGGCTGGCGGCGTTGCCTGCCCCAGCTTGTGATGAGGGGTTTGCCAATGGGTTTGCCAAAACGCCCGGTGCCACCGCTTGGCCATTGATCTTTAGCTCAGTAACGGCCAGCGGCGGGGCATAATCATACGCTTTGAAGCGGGCCGGATCAATAATGGCCACACCTTGCGTGCCACCAAAGAGCAGCAAACCGTCACGGGTCTGGCCATAAGAGCCAACCCAGGTTCCGCCCAAATCCATGCCGTCAGCCTGTGTGAGCGGGGTTCTGCGCAGCCTGCTTGTGCCATGCGTGGCCCGGCCATTCGTACCCCGGCCAGCCTGCTCAATCACCCCTTCGTCCGTCCAGATGCGGCCTTGTCGGTCTTCCAGCAAGTTTTCTCCCATGGCTTTACCGGGTTGGCCAAGCAGGGCGCTAACATGCTCGAACCGGGCCAGCTTGCCGTCCAGGCTTTTCAACCGTTCCAGCCCCTTGTCTGTCGCAACCCACAGACTGTTACGACTGTCTATCAGCAGACCTGCAATTGAGTTGGAAACCAGACCGTCCGGGTGGTTGGGTTCGGCTGGGATGTGAATCAGGCCACGACGATGTGGCTCATGCAGCCACAAACCGTTTTGTGCACCTATCCAGACCCGGCCTTGCCCGTCTTCGGCCAGCGCGTAGACATGGTTTTCCATCGCCTTGCCCCGTTCGTCCGCAAGCACCTCGAAGCGCGCGCTCTGCTCTGCCAGATCGCCCTTCCGGGCAGGCTGTGGTGGCGGTGTAGCCGGGTGCCAGCGTGCCACCCCGCGAGTGGTTCCGGCCCACAGGCTACCGTCACGGCCAGCGAGCAACTTTAGCACATGCTTGTTGGGCAAACCCGGCACCACCACCCAGCCGGCGCTGCCAGGCAATTGCCGCACCACCCCGGCTAGCTGCGTACCCGCCCAAATTGATCCGTCGCTGGTTTGGGCCAACGCAGAAATGGCTGTATCCGGCAAACCACCTGCCTGGCCCAGGCTGGTTCTATAGCCGCCTGTCAGACCACGCTGCCTGTCAAAAATATCGATCCCGTTGCCATGGGTGCCAAAAGCCAAGCGGCCATCGGCCAGTTCCAGCACACTCCACACATCGGGGTGACTCAATCCGTTTGGCCGTTTTGCGCTGTGCCTGAGTATGCGCAGCATGGTGTTGTTAGTGTTTATGCGTTGCAAACCTGCCCCCCAGGTACCCACCCACAGCCATCCGGCCCGGTCCAGCAACAGGAGTCTCAGGCTATCGAACGCGAGGCTGCCCGTAACCAGCGGATCATGGCGCAAGGTTTGCAGCACATGGCCGTCGCTGGCCGCAACGATAATGATCCCGCCGCCATGGCTTGCCAGCCAGATTTGGTCTGTTTTTACTTGTACGATTCCAAAAATCCAGGGGTGGCTCAGTTGTGCCAACGGTAGCCAGTGTGGCTGCGGTGCGCCGCCCGACGGTGCGCCGCCCGACGGTGCGCCGCCCGGTGATGAGTCCAGCGGGGTGCCGCCCAGCCATGCGGCACCATGTTCGCGGGTGCCCAGCCACAGTTTGCCGTCCTGCGCTTGAAACAGGGATCGTACATCTCTGCCTGTTACGACCGTTTCAAAGCTTTTGCCGTCCAGCGAAAGCTGTTGCAAGCCGCTGCTTGTGCCCACCCACAGGCGGCCTGCCTTGTCCAGCAACAGGCTGCGCACCTTGTCGTTCATCAGGCTGTGCGGGTCAGGGCCATGCCTGAAATGCGTAAAGCGTTTGCTGCCAGGTGGCAGGTGGTCCAGCCCCTGATTGGTGCCAATCCACATCCCGTCCCGCCCGTCATTGGCCAAGGCCCAAATTTTGCCGCCAGAGAGGCTGTCCGGGGCTTTTTCATCATGCTTAAAATGCTCAAAGTGCTCGCTGGTCGGGTCAAATACCGAGATGCCGTCGCTGGCGGTGCCAACCCAAATTCGGCCGTCTTTTGCAACGGATAAGGCATGGACAAAATCCCCTGCCAGTGAGAACGGGTCGCGGGCCTTGTGAGCAAACTTGCGGAAGCGGTAGCCGTCGTAACGCACAAGGCCAAGTTGCGTGCCGATCCAGATCAGGCCGCGTGCATCCTGCGCCAATGCGGTGATGGCCTTGTTGTCGATGCTTTCGGCATCACGCAGGGTTTCAAATTCTGGTTCGGTGGAGGGGAAGTCTTGCACAGGCAGTGAAGGTGCGGCGGCCGTCGCTACGGCGGCCGTCGCTACGGCGGCCGTCGCTACGGCAGCCCCAGGCGGGACAACATCGGCTGCCATTAACGCCAACGGCAGCCAGACAGCAAGCCAAAAAAACAGCCATTGCACCTGCTTCAGACTTTTATTCATATTTCACCATTTTTCTTGAATAATATTAATTTTTTAATCCATGCCGCAAAGCCAATTCCGCAGCCCTGCCTGAAGCAATATGGAGAATCGATTCTACACCGGAAAATACCCCCAAAATGGTACTTAAGCGCAATTGGCCGCTGCCGCAGCGCGGTTATTTCTGATTGAAACGATGTACAGCAGATGGGCTGCGCCATTGATTGCTACCTTGCCTGAAAAATGGCAAGTCATATGACGATGGGTTCTATGGGTTTGCTGTGCGTTACATTGCCGGAATGGGCGGTAAGCGGGTGTCTGACGAGAAGAGCCAGACGATTGACAATTTGACGGCGTTGATGCAGATTGGGGCGACATGTTTGCCGCCCCAGGTTTCAAATACTATTTTTGATACACCCGCACATAATCCACCAACATCTGTTGCGGAAACACGGTCGCCGAAGTCGGGTTACCTGGCCAACTGCCACCCACCGCCAAATTCAACAAAGCATGAAAGCGTTGATCAAACGGGGCCGGGTAGGCACCACCGCCGGAACTCCACTGGGTTTGGGTGGAATACAGCACATTATCCACATACCAGCGAATTTGCCTGGGTTCCCATTCCACCGCATAGGTGTGGTAATTGTCGGCGATACTGGTGGCGGGGTTGTAAGCCACCGTGGTATATCGATTGTTGGGCCAGGTATTGCCATAGTGAATTGAGCCATAAATGGTATTGCCGCCTGTGCCATTGGTGTTGATGGCTTCCATAATATCAATTTCACCACTGGCGGCCCAGGTGCCGTATTTATTGTCGGTCGGCAGCATCCAGAACGCCGGCCAGATCCCTTGGCCGCGTGGCAGTTTTATACGTGCTTCAAAGCGGCCATATAACCAGTCGCCCTTCAACTTGCTGTTCATGCGAGCGGAGGTGTATTGTTTGCCGCCGTAGGCTTCCTTACGTGCTTCAATCACCAAATGGCCGCTTTCAACCCGGGCGTTTTCCGGGCGCGCGGTATAGTATTGCAATTCATTATTGCCGCCGCCGTCGCCATTGACTTCAAACGTCCATTTGGTTTGATCAATACTGGTGCCATTAAATTCATCAGCCCACACCAGCCGCCACGCGGCTGCGCCCACTGGCTGCAAATTCCATTGTTGTGCGGCGGTGCCGTTGGCAGTCCAGATTTGCACATTGCTGCCATCCGCAGTTTTTGCGCTCGCCACGTCCAGCGCTTTATTGCTGAGCACATTCTTCAAAGTATAACTGCCATTGCTATTGGCGCTGAAGGTCCATTGCTGCGCGCCGCTGCCGTTGATGGTGGCAATTTGCACATTGGTACCATCGGCGGTGTTGGCCCAAGCCACATCCAGCGCTTTGCCGCTATTGGGATTGACCAGGGTATAGCTGCCATTGGCATTTTGGTTAAATTTCCATTGCTGTGCGGCACTGCCGTTACCGGTCCAAATTTGTACATTGGTGCCATCGGCGGTTCCCGCGCCGGCCACATCCAGGGCCTTGTTGCTGTTGGTGTTAACCAGGGTAAATATCCCGCCTGGACTGGGGGCAGCCGCCATGACGTTGCATGCACCGGCAACCAGGATCACCAACAATACGGGCTTTACTACTTTGCGATAGATAGAATTCATTTAAATCTCCTTTAATTTTAATTAAACTTTTTTGAATGGTTTACTTCCTGATAATAACCGATTCCCGCGACATTTCATCTGTACGAAAACCCTGACGTTTGCGTCTGTCTTTTTAAGCTTGGCCGCCTTTTTGTTTGCGGTGTAGCTATAATGCCGCAAGGTAATTTTTGGCGCAATTGTACCAAAGTACAATTGCGCTCAGTGTCGAAAAATATCGATTCGCAATGTTCAATCCGGTTGCGTGGAGGGGAAGCTCCTGGCATTGAGCCGTATCGCCACAATCGTGCCTTCCCCCAGGGTGCTGGTGATCTGAATCTGCCCTTTTAGCCTTTGCGTCACATGGTTGTACGCCACGTGTAAGCCCAGCCCCACATGCCCGTGCATGCCGCTTTTGGTGGTTTTGCCACATCCCCCGGCACCAGGTATTCAATCTGATCAGCACCTTGCTGTTGATGGAGCGCCAGTCCGCGCCGCTATCCTTGTTTTGGGTAAAGCAGGTCGACCCTTCTCTGAGCCAAAGCCGGATGTTCTGTGCCATGTCATCCAGGGTCGCATTGTTTTTTGCACTGGCGGCTTTCAAATACTGGTCCTGGAAATAGGGCACATTGCCAGTGGTGGGGACACCGTTTCTGTCTTGGTAGACATCGGCATCAGCCTTGTTGAATCCGTCGAGCGGATGCAAGCGCGGCAACCATGCATTCCAATCCGGAAACTGCAGGGCAACCAGCAATTGACGCATGTTCAGGTTGCCGTAGACATTCACCAAAGAGTTCCGGCAGTGGTGTCCGGGGTGGAAATACCGGGGAACAGATAGTTTTTCATCTCTGCATAGCTATTAAGCACGGCATCTACCCCCGCGCCAGCAGCCCATTTACTAAAGTACCATTTGTACTAAAGGCCCATTTACGCAGGAGCAGAGAAATACCCGGTCGCCACGCTCAATCCGGAAAAAGTGGCAGCGCCACCTGAATGCAGGTGCCTTTGCCGCTGGCCGAGTCGATACTGAACTTGCCACTCAGTTCCGCAACCCTTTCCTGCATACCCAACAAGCCAATACCTGGCACCACGGCTTTGGATGTCGGATCGAAACCAACGCCATTATCCTGCACCGACAGCGCCACTTCATTGCTGCGCCAAGCCAGCAGCAGCACAATCTTCTTGGCCTTGCCATGACGCAGCGCATTGGTCACACTTTCCTGCGCAATCCGAAACAAGGCCAGTTCCACCTCGCCATTGAGTGGCATCACCTCGCCCTCTTGCTGCACCTCCACCTCAATTGCGGTGCCTACGGTCAGGCGCGGCAAATCGCGGCGCAGGGTATCGACCAGATTAATCGGCGTGTGCTGCTTCTTTTTGGCGCTGCGTAAGGCGTTGAGCAATTGGCGTGTTTGCACATGGCCATCTCGCGCCAGTTCCATGGCACGCTCAACACAGGCCAAACCGCTACGCGCCGACTTGGCTGGCGCGGTTGGCGTGGTTGTCAACTCATCCTGGCCTTGCTCCCGCGTGAGCACCGTGCGCGCAATGTCCAGTTGTAGCAACACACCGGTCATGGTTTGCGACAGATTATCGTGCAAATCGAGCGACAATTGCTGCCGTTCCGCCTGAATCAACTTGGCCTGGGTTTCTTGCAGATACGACAGCGCGTCCGTTAATTCTTCATGCGATTGGGTCAAATCCCGGTGCGCTATCGAATTGGACATGGCAATGGCGGTATAGCTGGCCAGAATGTGCAAAAATTCGATTTGATCTTCATTGTAGGCATATGGCTTGGGGCTTTGCACGCTCAGGCAGCCAATAACCTGTTGCTCGGCCAATAGCGGCAGGTAGACCACGGTTTCCATCGGATGGCCCGAAAGGGGTGGCAAGATCGTTTCAAGGTAATTGCCTAATTCACTCCTGCGGTGAGTGATCAGTTCACGCTGTTCGCGCACGCACCACACGGCAGGGCGATTACGATCAGCAAGAGACACCGCCGAATTGGGCAAACGCTGCCCGTGTTCAATTTCATAGACAAATTCGATCTGCTCGTTGTTCACCAGGGCAATGGCAAACACATCCGCGTCCAGCCGCGCAAACACTTGCTTATACACCCGCTCAAAGGCTTGCTCCATATCCAGGGTGGCGGTGAGTTCCTGGCCGATTTTACTGAGTTTGAGAATATCGTTGGTACGCGCATCAATCGCCCGTTGCAAGTGGCGCGCCTTGGCGCGCAAACGTGCCACGCGCCAGCGAAACCAGCCATACAAAACGCTGGTTAACAGCAACAATACCAACACCCAAAACCAGGTTGCTTGCCACCATGCAGGCAACCCATGGAGCGCAATGACTAACTCAGCGCCATTCCCCCGCATCAAAGGTGCGGATGGCACAAGCGGCACTGCCGCCGCTTGTGCCATGATTGCAAAAGACAGGCAGGCAACAAGCCCCCACCCCGGCCATTGACCATATTTTAGATTTTTATTCATAATTTATCCTTTCTTCAATCGTATCTCAACACAGGTACCCACCCCCAGGGTACTGGTAATATGAATCTGCCCCTTCAGCCTTTGCGTTACATGGTTGTACGCCACATGCAGGCCCAGTCCCACATGCCCGTGCATACCGCTTTTGGTGGTAAAGAACGGGTCAAACACCTTGGGCAAGTCTTCCGGGGCGATGCCGTGGCCGTCGTCGCGGATGGTGATGACAACGAAATCGCTGCCCTCTTCCTCGCAATCTTGCGCGCTGAGGCGCAAGGTGCCAGTGCGGCCATCGGTAAAGGCATGGTTGAGCACATTTACCAGAATCCGGCTCAAGGTTTCGGTGAGTGCATCCGGCACCACTTGCATGCGCAAACCAGCGGGTGCGGCAATCTCCAGTTTATTGCCATTTTGCACCAGTTGGGTGTGTACCAGGGTGGTCACTTCGGGCAAATAATCAGCCAGTTCAATCTCGGCCACGCGGTCGCTGTCGGCATTGACTGAAATGGTTTTGAACAGGGCGATCAGCTCAGCGGCGCGGGTGGCGGTTTTTAATGCCAGGGCGGTATATTCCATGCCCTCTTCGGTGCTGGAATCGAGCACCGCTTTGCTTATACGGCCGCTGGCAACGGCATCTTGCAGGGTTTGCCATGCGCCTTCCACACCGGATATGGCCATGAGCGTGGTGCCCAGCGGGGTGTTAATTTCATGCGCAATGCCGGCTACCAAGCCACCGAGCGAAGCCATTTTTTCTTGCTGCACCAGTTGCCCTTGCGCTTGGCGCAGTGCGGCCAGTGCCGCAGCGTTGGCCAAGGCAATGGCACCATAGGCGGTTAGCGTACGAAAGATCAGGCGTTCGCGCTCACCGTAGGCATTTTGCTTGTCAGACTGGATCGACATGGCACCCAGTACTTTGTCATCCACAATTAGCGGGGCGAACAGGGCGGTGAGCATTTGGCGGGTTCCAGGGATATGGGTTGAGTCGTTCTGCGGGTCGAAGTGCAGCAGCAAATCCTGGCGCTCGCGCACCGCCCTTGCTACGTTCGAGGTGGGGGAATCAAGCGCGATATTGCGCATTGGCATGGCCTGATCATCATCACGCCCAAACACCGCGTCAAGCGACTTGGCGCTAGTGTTCATGCGGTAAATGGTCATGGTTGGCGCATTGAGTAAACCGCCTACGTACAGGTAGAGCGCCTGGAATACGATCTCGGCATCCAGGTTGGCGGTAATCTCGCGCCCAATGTCGCCCAACTGGCGCAGGGTTTCCACTGACAATGCCAGGTCGGTATTTGATTCGTTCAATGCTTCAACGGCTTCGTTGAGTTCATGGTTGGCATCGACCAGCTCATTTTGCTTTTGGCGCAATTCGTGGGTAGCCTCTTTTACCTGCTGCTCCAGCACACGCTGGCGCTGGCGCAGATAGCGGGTGCGGGTTTGCACCAGTGCGGCAACCAAACTGCCCATCAGCAGCAACAACACCAGAGCGAACCACCAGGTTTGCCACCATGCGGGCAAGACCCGGATAACAATACGTAGCTCGTGCTCACTCCAGTCGCCCGCGCGGTTGCTGCCACGCACCTGCAGCGTGTAGCGGCCCGGCCACAAATTGCCATACGCGGCGCTGCGGTGGTCGGCATCGGTATTGATCCAATCTTTTTCGTAGCCTTGCAGGCGATATTGGTAGCGGTTTTTATTGGATTCCGAATAGTCGAGGGCGGCGAATTCAATCGAAAAATTGCGCTGTGTCGGTTCAAGCGTCAGGCTGGCGCTGCTGCCTGAGCCGCTTTTTGCTAACAGCTTTGCCAACCCCTGCGGCGGCGCTACCGCACCATTGATTTTTAACTCGCTCACAATGAGCGGCGGGGCATAATCATAGGGCTTGAAGCGCGCCGGATCAATCACCACCACCCCTCTGGTGCCGCCAAAGAACAGCAAACCGTCGCGCGCCCGGGTATAAGAGCCAATCCACGGTGTGCCCAGGTTCATGCCGTCGGCAGGGGTGAGTCGATTCATACTCATTGGGATTGTGCCATGCGGGGTCGGACGGATGGCCGCCCCGTCAATCACCCCTTCACTGGTCCAAATCCGGCCCTGGCGGTCTTCCAGCAGATTAGCCCCCAGGGCTTGGTCCGGCAAACCCAGCTCGGTACTGACATGTTCGAAGCGAGCAAGTTTGCCGTCCCGGTTAATCAATCGTTCCAACCCTTTGTCGGTGGCGACCCACAGGCGCTCCTGGCTATCCACCAGCAGACCCAGAATATTGTCGGAAACCAGCCCGTCCGGGCGGTTTGGCTCTGCGGCAATGCGCGTGAGGCCCTTCTGCCCCGGTTCATGGAACCACAAACCGTTGGTACTGCCGATCCAGACCCGGCCTGGCGGTTCTTCGGCCAGCGCACTGGCAATCAATTCGATGGCCTTGCCCTGTTCGTCCGTGAGCGGCTCAAAGCGCTCAGGCGGCGATGGTGGCATCTGTGCTGTCTGTGCGGTCTCTGGCGGCCGCCAGCGTGCCACCCCGCGCGGGGTTCCGGCCCACAGGCTACCGTCACGTCCAAGTAACAACTGGCGCACCGTTTGGTCGGGCACGCCTGGCACGGCTACCCAGTTAGTGCTGCCAGCCAATTGGCGCACCACCCCGGCTTCTTGCGTGCCGGCCCAGATTGATCCGTCCGGGGTTTGGGCCAGCGCACGAATGGTCGCATCCGGTAGCGCGCCGGGTTGACTTTTATCGGCCCGATAGCCGCCAACCAGACCTTGTTGGCGGTCAAAAATATCAATCCCATTGCCCTTGCTGCCAATCAGAAACTGGCCATTGGCCAGTTCCAAAATCGCCCTCACATCCGGATGGCTCAAGCCGTTTGGCCGTTTTACGCTGTGTCTGAGTACGCGCAGCATGCTGTTGTTGGCGTTCATGCGTTGTAAGCCGCCGCCCCAGGTGCCCACCCACAACCAGCCGGCCCGATCCAGCAGCAGTGGTTTAATATCGTTCAGTGCCAGGCTACCCACCATGGCAGGGTCATGGCGCAGGGTTTGCAGCAGATGGCCGTCGTCAGCCGCAATCACGTTGATACCGCCACCCATGGTAGCGAGCCAGATTTGGTCTGGGGTCACTTGTGTTATTCCAACCACCCAGGGGTGACTCAGTTGCGCCAGTGGCAACCAATTTACCTGCAGCGCTGCCTCGTCGGGTGGTGCAGGGTCGGCCGGCGCAACACCCGGCATCAACCAGGCGGCACCGTGTTCGCCCGTGCCCAGCCAGAGCTTGCCATCCTGCGCCTGAAACAGGGTTTGCACATTTTTGCCCTTGAGCACAGTTTCAAAGCTTTTACCATCCTTGGCAAGGCGTTGCAAACCACTGCGGCCACCCACCCACAGGCGACCAGCCTTGTCCAGCAACAGGCTGCGCACTTTATTATCCATCAGGCTATGCGGGTCGAGGCCATGTTTGAAATGGAAAAAGCGTTTGCCGCCCGCTGGCAGATAATCCAAACCCTGATTGGTGCCGATCCACATCCCGCCCCGCCCGTCAGCCACCACGCCCCAAACTGCGCCGCCAGAAAGGCTGTCCGGCACTTTATCATCATGCCGAAAATGGTCAAAGCGCTCGCTGGCCGGGTCAAACACCGAAATGCCATCACCCAGCGTGCCCACCCAAAGCCGCCCATCTTTGGCAAGCGCTAAAGAATTAACATAATTGCCCGCCAGCGAAAACGGATCGCTGGCCTTGTGGCTAAATTTGCGGAAACGGTAGCCATCGTAACGCACCAGACATTGTTGTGTGCCGATCCAGATCAGGCCGCGCGCATCCTGCGCCAAGGCGGTAACGGGTTGGTTATCGATGGTTTGTGCATCGTGCAGGGTTTCAAATTCCGGTTCAGTGTAAGAGAAATCCCGCGCAGCATCGGCCGCAATAACAACAAACGGCAACCAGACACTCAGCCAGAAAACCAGCCATTGCATCAATTTCAGATTTTTACCCATGCTTTGTGATTATCTTTTTGGACTAATGTTATACGTTTTGAATCTTTCATCGCCGTAAGTCGCTTCGGCCTGAGTTTGTCCCTGTGCAAAACCGATTCTACACCGGAAAATCCCACCTTCGAATACCAACGCCCCAAATATGCCAGGAACACCAAAATTGTACTTAAGTACAATAGGCCAATATCACCCACTCCCGTATAGTGATTCCAAGGCGAGAATGCAAGCCAACAGATCCAACAAGTAGCCCTTGAGGACTGTAAAACGCATCACCAACCCAAGCATGGCGGGTGATACGTAGCACTCACTAAAACAATTAAACATCCACCTTTATAAAACGAAACGAGGAGACATCATGAAAGCCCATAACAACTTCCCAAGCAAGCCAACAACCCTGATTTTGGCCATCGCTGCATCCTGCCTGACCGTATCTGCCTTTGCTGCCCCGTTGGCCAAACGTGCCGACTATGCCGAAAAAATTTACAGCGAATACGCGGCCTCTGCCGACGATAAGGTCAGTTTTGACCTCAATGTCGTCGCCCATGGCAAGCTCAAAGATTTGGCGGGCAAGAAGTTTGCCGACATCATCAATACGCCACAACGCAAGTTGACATCAAGCGACAACGGCTTTGTCACATCAAACCATGCGTTTCAAAACGTGGTGGCCAATTCAGCAGAATTGGATGTATTAAGTAAAACCGTGGCCGACTTTGAAGCCGTTGGTTACCCGGTCGCCGAGGGCAACTACCGGGTGCTGGATGTGATTACCACGGTGGACCGTGATGTCAGCAGCCATAAGGCGATTGAATTTTGCTGGAAGAGCCAGTTCCACTGCGTGCTGCTGGACCCCAGCATTGAGTTTATCGACAGCATTGCCAACAACCGCATTCAGTTAATGGCCAAGGGTGCCGGCCCCACCGTCACCACCGTCGCATCTGGTGCCACAGCAGGCGTACAAGGCATCACGGGTGTCTGCGGCTTGGCTAGCAACCATGCATACAAGCAACGCACCCTCACCTACGGTGCGCGCAACCTCAAGTACAAAAATCTTTTTGGTAGCACCCTGGTCAACAAGGATCTGGGCGGCCAGCAATCGGGCGTGAGTTGCGACGCCAGTTGCAAACCGCAGCCGTATGGCTACAGCAATGTATCGAGCGCCCAAGGTTATCTGGGCTGGCGCACCGCTTGCGCCAATAATTCTGGCTTGGGCATCACGGGCACCACGGCCAAATACATCGGCAAAACCATGTGTACCCATCAATACGCCGTTGCTGCCAGCGCATCGATCTCGGTGTTGAATTACGGCACCGCCGGGGTTGACCTGAAAGTGGATGTGGGTGGCAGTGTGGATGCCAATGGCGGTTATGTGTATGAATCGTGTGGTTATTTTTAAAGCGGGCTTGGCAGACATGCCATAACCTTACCCGATCAGCGCCACCGCAAAGGTGGCGCTTTATGCTTTTCCGGGTACACCCTGGTTTTTCAGTCGTATCTCCACACTGGTGCCCTGCCCCAGGGTACTGGCAATATGAATCTGCCCCTTCAACCTTTGCGTCACGTGGTTGTAGGCCACATGTAAGCCCAGCCCCACATGCCCATGCAGGCCGCTTTTGGTGGTAAAGAATGGGTCAAAAACCTTGGGCAACGCTTCCGGTGCGATGCCGTGGCCGTCGTCGCTGACGCTGATGACAACGACATCGCCACCCTGTGCTGCCTCAACCTGCGCGCACAGGCGCAGGGTGCCGCTGCGGCCATCGGCAAAACCGTGATCCAGCGCGTTCACCAAAATCCGGCTCAAGGCTTCAGTCAGTGCTTCGACCACCAGCCGGATGCGCAAACCAGCGGGCGCGCTCACCTCCAGCTTGCAGCCCTTTTGGGTAAGCTGGCTTTGTACCAGGTCGGCCATTTCCTGCAAATAATCTGCCAGTTCAATTTCCACTCGCTGGTCGCTCTCGGCATCAACCGAAATGGTTTTGAACATGGCAACCAACTCGGCGGCACGGGTGCCGGTTTTTAAAGCCAGTGCGTTGTATTCGAGCCCTTCTTCGGTGGTCGCCGCCAGCAGCGACTTACTTGGGCTGCCACTGGCAAGGGCCGTTTTCAGGGTTTTCAGTGCCTCTCCCACACCGGATATGGCCACCAGTGTGGTGCCCAGCGGCGTGTTGATTTCGTGCGCAATGCCCACCACCAGAGAACCCAGGGCAACCATTTTTTCCTGCTGCACCAGTTGCCCCTGTGCCTGGATCAATTCGGCGGTGCGCGCCTCCACCAGTCGCGCCAGTCTGCGCTGGCGTCGGCGCAGGTAGCGGGTGCGGGTTTGCACCAGTGCAGCGATAAAACCGACAAGGCCCAGCAGCAGCATCATACCAAACCACCAGGTTTGCCACCATGCGGGCAAAACCTGGATCGGGATGCCCAGTTCATGCACACTCCATTCACCCAGGCGGTTAGAGCCGCGTACTTGCAGCGTGTAGCGACCGGGCCATAAATTGCCATAGGCGGCGCTGCGGTGGTCGGCGTCGGTATTGATCCAGTCTTTGTCATAGCCCAGCAGGCGGTATTGGTAGCGGTTTTTCCTGGGCTCCGAATAATCGAGCGCGGCGAATTCAATGGCAAAATTGCGCTGTGCGGGGTCAAGCTTCAGGCTGGCGGCACGGCTGGTGGCACGGCTTGAACCCGCTGGCGGCGGCGGGCGTATCATCATTTCGGGTACCACCGCTGCGCCATTGATTTTTAGCTCGGTCACCACCAGCGGCGGGGCGTAATCATACGCTTTGAAACGCGCCGGGTCAATGATGGCCACCCCTTGCGCGCCGCCAAAGAGCAGCAAACCGTCACGGGTTTGAGTAGTCGAACCCAGCCAGGTTGAGCCGATATCCATGCCGTCGGAGCGTGTCAGCGTCGTCATGCGCAGTTTGCCGGGGCCACTACCGACAGGATCAATCATCACTGCCTCGGTCCAGATGCGACCTTGTCGGTCTTGCTGCAAGTTTTCCCCCAGGGCTTGACCAGACCGCCCAAGCAGGGCGCTGATATGCTCGAACCGGGCCAGTTTGCCGTCCCGGCTTTGCAAACGCTCCAGCCCTTTGTCTGTCGCGACCCAAAGGCGGTCGTCGCGGTCTACCAACAGGCCTGAAATAAAGTCGGAAACCAGGCCGTCCGGGCGGGTTGGGTCGGCGGCAATACGAATCACCCCGTTGCGCCCCGGTTCATACAACCACAAGCCGTTGGTTGTGCCGATCCAGATGCGCCCTTGCCCATCTTCAGCTAGCGCAATAACCAACGATTCCATCGGCTTGCCCCGTTCATCGGTCAGCACTTCAAACTGCATGGACGGCTTGCTCTGGCCTTTGCTGCCATCAGCGGCACCAGCCTGGCTGGCGGACTGTGGCGGTGTACCCGGCCGCCAGCGTGCCACCCCCCGGTCTGTTCCGGCCCACAGGCTGCCGTCACGGCTGGCGAGCAATCTGGGCACTTGTTGGCTGGGCAAACCCGGCACGCTCACCCAGGCCAGGCTGCCGGGAATTTGCCGCACCACCCCGGCCAGTTGGGTGCCAGCCCAGACTGACCCATCGCGGGTTTGGGCCAGCGCATAAACGGTCGAATCCGGCAGTGCGCCAGTTTGGCCCGGGTTGGCTCGATAGCCGCCAATCAGCCCCCGTTGCCGGTCAAAAATATCAATCCCGTTGCCCTTGCTGCCAATGAGTAGGCTGCCGTCGGCCAGTTCCAGCAGACTCCTCACATTGGGGTGGCTTAATCCGTTGGGGCGTTTTGGGCTGTGCCTGAGTAGCCGCAGCATGGTGTTGTTGGTGTTCGTACGTTGCATGCCCGCCCCCAAGGTGCCGACCCAGAGCCAGCCAGAGCGATCCAGCAGCAGCGGTTTCAGTGCATCCAACGCCAAACTGCCCGCCAGTACCGGGTCATGGCGCAGGGTTTGCAGGATATGGCCGTCGCTGGCTGCAACCACCATCATGCCGCCACCAGCGCTTGCCAACAAAATTTGATCGGGTTGCACTTGCGCGAACCCGATAATCCAGGGGTGGCTCAGTTGCGCCAAAGGCAGCCAGTGTACCTGCGGCGGTGTGCTGGGCGGCATCCCGTCGCCCAACCAGCCAGCACCGTGCTTACCCGTACCCAGCCACAGCTTGCCATCCTGCGCCTCGAACAGGCTGTACACATTGCTGCCGCTGACGACAGTTTCAAAGCTTTTGCCATCCGGGGCCAGCCGTTGCAAGCCGCCGCTGCTGCCCACCCACAGGCGACCTGATTTATCCAGCAACAAGCTACGCACCTTGTCATTCATCAGGCTGTGCGGATCAAGGCTGTGCCTGAAATGCACAAAGCGCCTGGACCCAGCCAGCAGGTGATCCAGGCCATGATCGGTGGCAATCCACATTCCGCCGCGCCCGTCATTGATCATATCCCCAATCCTGCCATCAGTGAGGCTGTCCGGCACCTTGTCATCATGGCGGAAATGCTCAAAGCGCTCCGTGGCCGGGTCAAACACCGAAATACCGTCGCTGACGGTGCCAACCCAAAGCCGCCCATCATTTGCCACCGATAAAGCAAGGACATAATCTCCCGCCAATGAGGATGGGTCACCGGCCGTGTGGGCAAACTTGCGCAAGCGGTAGCCGTCATAACGCACCAGGCCAGTTTGGGTGCCGATCCAGATCAGGCCGCGCGCGTCCTGCGCCAAGGCCGTGATGGGTTGGTTGTCTATCGTTTCGGCATCGCGCAGGGTTTCAAATTCTGGCTCGGTGAAGGGGAAATCCTGCGCCGCTGCCACCAGCGCCAACGGCAGGCAGGTGGTCAGCCAGAAAATCAGCCATTGCACATATTTCAGGATTATTTTCATGCCAAATTTTCTCATTGACTGTCATATTTTCATTTTACAACAATGCTGACGCTGAGATTGCCGCCACAGGCAGCTTGACCGTAAAACAACTACCCTCGCCCGCTGTGGAGGTAAATTCCAGGCTGCCACCATGTTTTTGTACAATACCAAACGCGGTCGAAAGGCCAAGACCGGTGCCCGAACCCACCACTTTGGTGGTGAAAAATGGCTCCATAATCCGCCCCTGTATGGCCGGATCAATGCCCACCCCGTTGTCTTGAAAAACACCCATCAAGGTATTGCCGGTGGCGTCAAGTTGTAAGCGCAGCCAAATTTTACCGCGCTGGCGGGTTGGATTTTCTGCAATTGCCTGGCAGCCATTGAGCAACAAATTCATGAATGCCTGGTTCAACAGTGCGGGCCAGCATTCCAGTTCCGGGTCGTCGCAAAATTTGGTGATGAACTCGACCTGTTCCAACCAACTGGTGCGCACCAGATTCAGGGTGGAGAGCAGACATTCCGAGAGCCGCACGGTTTTTCTTGCCGACTCGTCGAGCCGGGAAAACGAGCGCAGATCCTTGACGATGGCAATAATGCGTTCAGTGCCCGTCAACATGGTGCTGACATTGCCGGAGAGCTTGGCAAAAGGCGCATGAAAGGCCTGTAAAATCTTTGCCGAATCCGGATCATCGGCCTAAATCAGCCCGGCCACAAATATCGGCGCTTTTACGGTTTCATGCTCGAAGTTGCGCATGCGCTCGGCCACCAGCAGGCGCAGCTGATCCAATTGGCCCGTGTTCACATTCGGGCCTGCAGAGATTGAAAAAGGCGGGAACTCGCCCCCCCCAGCTAATCAGGTCTTGGGCCGAAACGGCACTGCCTGCCGCCAAGCCGAGCGCCGCCGCCAGCAACAGTTTGCAAAAGTGCCAAATTGAGCGCGACGCTGAGGAGAAACGGGTTTGCATGGGAATGGGGAATTTAGTTATGTCAGGCAAAGTATTCCTCAATTAATCTATTTTCACAAGTAAAGAATAAGGATTTTAGTCGCATCCAGCGAAATCTTTCTCGATCAAGCCATTCTTAGCCTGGTTTTCTTCAGTCGTATCGCCACGCAAGTCCCCTCGCCAAGGGTGCTGGACCAGGTTTTGGCCTGAAAAAAGGCACCGGCCAAATTTGACCGGCGCTAACCATAGGAGACTGTGAAATTATTGCTCAGCCATATTGCGAATGGCTGTACTGCTTGGTGCTGACTGATACTGCTTGGTGCTGACTGATACTGCCTGGTGCTGACTGGTAATGCGCGCCACCACAATGCTGCTGTCGTGATACTGCCTTTGCTACACGATAATGCTGGCCTTTCCAAAAAGTTGCAGACTCAATTCATAAGCTGCCGGGTTAGTCAGAGTAAAAATGGTGGCAGCGACCTGCCAACCAAGAACACGCTATGTTGTGAGATGCTTTTTTCGATAATAAATCCTCTCTATTTCAAATGATTGATCAAAATAAATATGAGCCAAATTAACCAATGAATTACCATAAAAACAGACACCATGCTTCTTTACCCTGGCTTTTTCGCTTCCCCCTTTTCTTGTTTGCGATGTAGTGATCATGCCTTGCGTCAACATTTATGGCAATTGGACTAAAGTACAATGATGCGAAAATTGGTGAAAATGAATCGATGCCCGCAATTGCAAGGCAAGAAACCACCCGGCTGATTATTCCGGGCACAAAGGCATGGTGGCGCGCCAGCTTGTTGTGCAAATCCAGCGGCAACGATTGTCGTTTTAGGGAAACTTTTGGTTGTACACTGAGATAAATTCGGCCATTCAGTGCGCATGGCCACATCAATCCTTTGAGCCAAGCCCCCATTGCAAACCGAAGCGATAGCGCTGATCCATTTCCTCATGCGGGCTGACTTTGCCCTGGCCGGAAAAGTATTCCACCAGTTTGGTGACTTGAATATTGCCGCCGACATTTTCCAGCATGGCAATGGCGCACATGGGCGCATTGTTACCATTGTCGAGTTTCACCTCAACGGGTGGCTGGCCCGGCATTTCCAGCGTCACCACCCCATTGGTGGCGGCCCAGTTCGGGGCACCTTCGTGCTGGAAAAACTCACCCAAGCCCCCAGCCGCCCCGGTGCCGCCCAAATCGGCCCGTCCAAAGCGCATCTAACCACGGCGGCGTGTCACGGTCACAACCAGCACCGCGCCCGCTGGCGATGACCACACCCCATGGATACGCCTGTGCGGCCATTGGCTTGAAACCGCCGGGTTTGCCCTGCACAAGCGCGTAGACGTGCATGTACCGCACGGCTGCGTGGTTTTGATACCGGAGGGGGACGACTGACAGCGGCGTGCGGCAGGGCGCAGCAGGTACGCGCCCTGCCGCACGCACATGACGGGGCAGTTCCGGCAAGTAGTTGGTGAGGTAGTAAGCGGAACCCGGCCCCGTTTTTTTATGGCTTGTCGCCAAGTGCCACGTCGTTGGTCTGGTGCTTGCTTGAATTGCCAAGTTCAAGCACCTTGCCAACTTCGTGGGCTTCCTGATCGATGATGCACCCCTCATCCTTGGGGCGGCTACTCTGAATGCCGTAAGCGTCGAGTAAAAAATCCATGTCAGAATAGCCGATATCCTTCAATGCCATATTTGCGTTGTAAAGCTTTATCAGTGCCAGCGCCTTTTCCAGGTTGGCAGCATCAGGCGTACCCCACATGGTGCAATGCCTTTTGGCCTTTTCGATATTTTGCTCAAGGGAGATATTCTCATCAAAAATGGAGGCCAGCATGATATTAAGCAGTAAATTGACCTCTTCAAGTGAAAAATCCGATACGTCACCATGGCGTGGGTTTGCCAGTGCCAAGGCCCCCAACTCGTCAGGATATTCAACCAGATCATCGTTAGCTAATCGGATCAACATAAAATTACCCCATCTGCCTGACCATCAATGCCAGTCACCCGATTTTAGCTGAAGGCCGCCGCCAAGCTTTCACGCCCATCATGGCACCATCACAAGAAAAGTGGCTGTCCTGCTCAGTTTGGCTCATTTTCGATTGAGTTTGTTACCCCAAGCAGCCCCTTTTCCCTCAAATTCGTACTTTAGTACAGTTGTGCCGCAAGGCAACTTCACTTATAATTATTTCGCATCACGGATCATTTCCAATAGAAAAACCAAATTTCACTTTAAAAAAGGATTTCATATGCGTATCTTGACAATCGCAGCTTTAGTTTCAACCTTGGCAGCCCCCCTCTTGGCCAACGCTGGCACGGTGAATTTGCTGGTGAATGGCGGTTTTGAAGCCACCGCCCAAGGCAATGGTTCCTGGAATATTTATGCCAATCTGCCCGGCTGGACTGGCGGCGCAGCAGGCATCGAATTGCGCAACAATGTGGCGGGCACTGCATTGGAAGGGCATAACTACGTTGAACTCGATACCACCGTCAACAGCTCGATCACGCAAAACGTGGCCACCATTAACGGCGCGCACTACGATTTAAGCTTTAACTACTCGCCACGCCCCGGCGTTGGCGCAGCCAGCAACGGCATTGAAGTGCTGTGGAATAACCAAAGCCTGGGCACGATTGCGCAACAGGGCGGTTCGGTCAACAATTGGCAAAATTTCCACTTTGATGTAACTGGCGCTGCCAGCATCTCCAGCCTGTCGTTTCGCGCCGTTGGCTCCAGCGACGGCCTGGGTGGTTCGCTCGATAACGTGCGCCTCACCTCGGCTGTGCCAGAACCTGAAACTTATGCCCTGATGTTGGCCGGTTTGGGCGCAATCGGTTTGATGGCGCGTCGCAAGAAGGCTGGCAAGTTGAGCTAAGCAACAACCTTCTCGTTCGCGACTAGCCAGCTAACCGACTAACCGACTAATCGACTAATCGACTAACTGGCTAGCGCAATTCAATATGGTTCACGGGCACCCATTCGAAGCCCTTGCCCTGCTTGCGTAAATGCCCAATACCAGGAAACTGGATATGCGCCGCACCAATCCAATACCCGCCCTTGACCGCATCGGCAAACAGCGCTTTGCGCGCAGCCGCCGCCTGTTTGCTGTCTGAATCAAAAATAATGGTAACCGATGGGTCAGCAAATTGCACCACGCCAACGTGGATCATGTCACCAATCAACATCAGCTTTTGCCCTTTGCTTTCCACCACATAATTGCTGTGGCCAGGTGTATGGCCACGGGTGGCGTACGACTTCACACCGGGCACCAGTTCCACACTACCATCAAAGGCTTTGAATTTGTCGGCCTTGACATAGGCGTTGAGCGACACTTGTGCCTGCTGAAAACCATGCTTGTTATCGCCCTGGGCTTTTTCCAGCTTTTCGGCACTGAGCCAATGCTCGGCATCGTGCTTGTCGGCGCGCACCACGGCGTTGGGGAAGGCGCGCTGCTCGCCTGCCATCAAGCCGCCCACGTGGTCGGCATGCATATGGGTGATGTAAATTTCATCCACCTGTTCCGGCTGGTAGCCCGCAGCCTTCAAATTGTTTAACAGCTTGCCCAAAGTCGGGCCAAACAAACCCGCCGTGCCGGCATCAATCAACACCAATTTACTGCCGGTATTGACCAAATAGGCATTGACCGAGGTTTCTACCGGAATGGGCAAAAATGCCGCATCCATGGCCGCTTTCACTTTGGCCGGGGTGGTATGGGTGAGCAGTTTATCGGCAGGTAAATCGATGGTGCCATCGGACAAAGCCGTAACTTCAATATCACCCACCATCATGCGAAAAAAGCCAGGGGCGGAAGTTTTTACCAGCGGTGCCGCTGCAAACGACGGTGCAACAACTTGCGCGGCAATCAGGCCGGCCAGCAGACTTACCGACAGCGTGGCAGCAAACGAGAACTTGGGAGAGATCATTTTATTCCTTGTTAAAATAATAAACGTGGTGACCAATGCCCGACATTATACTTAATTCCGCAATAAACCCCATCCGCAACAAAAAATATTGCCGCAAGGAAAAGGTATCTTTTGGCGACAAACTGCTTGACAAGTATGCGCCTAAATATCACCATTCGTTTTGCGCCTGATTTTGGGCGCTGTATTTTCTGGTAGCAAGCATGAATTAGCAACACAGGCAACAGGCATGTTATTTTTCCCATCAAACTAACCCTTCTACGCCTATGAAAACCGATCAACCGCATCTCGCACTATTCGTAAAAATATCCGCCTGGCTCACGGGTTTTGAAGAAGTTGAGCTTCAAGGCACAGGCATGGTATCCACTTATTACACCACCCTGACCAGCAACAATACACACGCCAATGTGGAATTTTTCTTTGCTGAAGTGGCCGCCATCTTTACCCGCACCGAATGTGAGCCGGAGGCCACCAATGCCGCCATCGCCACTGGCTTGATGCCCAATTCGTGCTACAACAATATGGCCAAACAAATTATTTTGATGTGGTACACCGGACAATGGTTTGCCGACCCCAGCAGCACCAGCACCAGCACCAGTGCCAGTTCCAGCACCATCAACGCGCAGTCCTACATTCAAGCCTTGATGTGGCCCGCCGCCGACACCCACCCGCCGGGTGCCAAACAACCGGGCTACGGTTCATGGGCCAAACCACCGGTTAGCGTTAGCAGCAACGCCGCCATACAACACTGAGCAAGCTGAGCATACCAATCTTTTGAATCGGAAACCTTCATCATGGAAAATCAAGAATACGATGTGGTCGTCGTTGGCTCCGGCATTGCGGGGTCAGTTCTAGCAAAAGTACTCACACAAGCAGGCAAACAGGTCTTGCTGATGGAAGCCGGTTTGCAAGCTGGCATTACCGATGCGCAATCGATTGATGTCTTGCAAATCCAGGCGCAAACACCCTATACCGAAGGCTATTTGGTGCAATTGGGGCCGCTGCCCTTTGCCAGCGATTGCTTGCGCGCGCCCGGCGGCACCACCTTGCATTGGCTGGGCAATGTGCCGCGCATGCTACCCAACGACTTTCAAATGAAAACCTTGTATGGGCAAGGTGTGGATTGGCCGATCAGCTATCAGGACTTAATGCCTTACTATGAGATGGCGGAAAACGAAATCGGCGTGGCCGGCGATGTGGCAGCCCAGCAAGGCCCGGATATGGGGCCAGCCAATTACGGGCCGGGCTATGTGTTTCCGATGTTTAAAATCCCGCAAAGCTACCAGGATCAGGTGTGGATGAAAAATTCTAACGGCTTGGCTGTTACGCTCGATGGCATTCAATACACGATTACTTGCGTCAGCATGCCGCAGGGGCGCAACTCCGACCCCAACCCAGCCTACCATTACGGCACCACCGTATGGGACCCGCTCAGCAAAAAACTCAAGCTCCATCACAACCCCAAAACTTATGCGGTGGTGGCCTCGAATTGGTCGCCCTACACCGGGGAGCGCTGCGAAGGCAACGCCAATTGCGTGCCGATTTGCCCGGTGCAAGCCAAATACAATGCGCTCAAAACCTTAAACAAGGCCAAGCGCGACCATCTCACCATTCTGACCCAATCGGTCGCGTCCACCGTGGCCATTGACCCGGATTCGGGCCTGGTCTCAGGGCTGGTGTATAAAGTCTACAAAAAACCCGATTCCA
>JBKJLF010000331.1:0-4645 GCA_046597185.1 Burkholderiaceae bacterium
TTTGCACGCCATTGCCGAACTGGAAACCGCATTGACGGTGGAAGTTGCCCCGGATCTGAATGACTTGCAAGCCTTGTATCAGGAAGCGGGCGTGGCCTTGCCTGGTTTGGTGAAGCGGCGCTATGACGATGTAAAGAGTTTTCATGAGTCAGTGGTGCGCAATCGCAAAGATTACCTTGGCAGCGAACTGGAAGCGGCAAAACTCAGGATTGTGATGCGCGATGGCAAGAAGGCGCAGCTTGATCGGCGGCGCGCCGAAATCATGGGCATACTCAAAAGCCATGGCGCGCTGGAGCAATTTTTAAAGCTGCAAAGCGAATTGGGCAGGCTTGAATCCGAGGTTGAATCATTACGCCAGCGTTTTTTGGCGGCAGAGCAGTTGGAAGGCACCCGGAACGAGCTGGAAATTGAACGTAACCGCCTCACGATTCGGCTGCGGCGCGATTTTGCCGAACAAAATGAACGGCTGTCTGAGGCGATTGTGGCCTTTGAAGAGACTTCTGCGCGCTTGTATGAATCGGCAGGTAGCATGATGGTTGACGAAACCGCCAACGGCCCGGTTTTCAAATTCCCGATGCAGGGCCAGCGCAGCAAGGGAATCAAAAACATGCAGATTTTTTGCTTTGACATGATGCTGATGCGCCTGTGCGCCGCACGCAAATTTGGGCCGGGCTTTTTGATTCATGACAGCCATTTGTTTGATGGCGTGGATGGGCGACAGGTGATTAGCGCCCTGCGGCTGGGGGCAGAAATTTCGCAGCAATTGGGGTTTCAGTATATTGTGACGATGAATGAAGACGATGCGTTTAAGGAAACGGTTGCGGGGTTTGATCTGAATGATTATGTTATTGGCACACGGTTGACGGATGCGACGGCAGATGGTGGGTTGTTTGGGATTCGATTTGGGTAGGGTTCAACAGCAATTTGATCAATTGCTTCCTGATTTCATCGCTATCCATGCCCGCCCCCCTACCCAAAGTCACCATTCCCAATTATACCCACGTTTTCACCAGCATTGCTCAATCTGCCATGAGCCGTATATAATGCCAATACGGCTCAAAATATGATGCGCAAATCGATGAATACGGCTCAAACCCCTCTTTATATCTGGCAACAATCCACCTGGCCGCACTGGCAATACGACAGTGCGCAGTTGGCCGTGGCGCTGGCGCAGGCACGGCAGCAGCAGGGCATCATCATCGGCAAAGCCCAGGCAATTGGCTTGCTGCAACCCGATGACACTATGGGCATGAATGGCTTGCTCGGCGATATCTGGCTGGACGAGGCCATGGCCACAGCAGAGATTGAAGGCCAACGACTCGATGCCGACATGGTGCGCTCATCCATCATGCGCAAACTGGGGCTGCTTGAGGGTGGCCCGGCTTCGCGCCATGTGGATGGGCTGATTGATGTATTGCATGATGCCAGCCAATTTCACGCCTCCCTGCTGGATGCAGATCGCCTGTGCCGTTGGCAGTCAGCCTTGTTTCCGGGCGGCACCGCTGGTATCCGGCGCATTGAAGTCGGGCATTTTCGCCGCTTTGCCGAACCGATGCAAATCATCAGCGGCAAAATCGGCCATGAAAAAGTCCACTACGTTGCACCCGACTCGGCCAGCGTGCCAGCACAAATCGACGTATTCTTACAATGGTTTAATCAACCGATTCAAATCGACGGCATTGTCCGCGCCGCAATTGCCCACCTGTGGTTTGAAACCATACACCCGTTTGAAGATGGCAATGGCCGCATCGGGCGCGCCATCGTGGACATGGCACTGGCGCAAGACAGTGGCCAAACCACCCGCTTTTATAGCCTTTCGCGCCAATTGCGGGAAAACCGGGGCGCTTATTATGATGCCTTGAATCAGGCCCAGAAAGGCAATCTGGAAATCACCCCTTGGTTGTTGTGGTTTGTTCAGCAATTTGAACTTGCCTGCACAAAATCGGCGGCACATATGGACAATGCCTTGGCGAAAGCGCGTTTTCGGGCGCTTCACGCGCATCACCCGCTCAATCCTCGGCAGAGCAAAACCCTGCAAAAATTGCTTGATGCGGGTGATGGTGGTTTTTTGGGTGGTTTAACCAGCGAGAAGCACAGCAAAATAAGCGGTGCATCCAAAGCCACCGCCACCCGTGATTTAAGCGATTTGCTGCAAAAAGGATTATTGTTCGCACGCGGCACGGGCAAGGCAACCAAATATTATGTCAACGTGCCAGGTTGGCAGCACGATGAATCACCTCGTTAGCCCCATTCAAGCAGCCAGCTTGCCAGCAAAAGTTCTGGCAAAATATTGATTCATCTGTTGGTAAGCCTCAATCCGGTGGGTTAAGGCATACAAATCCAACAGTAACAAGCAGCTTTGCGGTGTGGAGTCAGCCTGATAAATGGTTTCGAGAATATCGATGGCGAATTCGGGTTTGCCCAGTTCAGCCCAAAATTGCGCTTGTACCATGGGGGCGGTTTGCTTGCTGGATTTGACCATTCACATTTTCAATTACCTGCTGCCATGTAAGCAGATTAGTGGAAGCACAGCTTGAATACGAATACACGTCATAACAAACCATGGCAGGCAATGACAGGCAATGACAGGCAATAACACGACAAGACCCCCGGCCTACAGCGCAAAAAAGGTCGCCGCCCACACCCAATCCAGCAAAACCACAGGCAAAACAAACAAACCCCACGCCAGCACGCTACGCCAGCTTAACTGATGCGGCACCCGCAACAAACCCCAACCCAGCCATGCCGTAAAGCTACTACCCACCAGCAACAGCCCCATGCGCACAGCAGGCACCCAAGCAAAATTCACATGCTCAGCCTTCAAATGCCCCAGCGTCAACATCGACAAACCCAAAAAGATACTCATCCCCGCCAGCGGCACCAAACCCATGCTCAAACGCTGCCACGATAAATCACCACGCCGCGCCACCCGCGCCGCCAGATACACGGGCAACCAGCTCGCTGCGCCCAAGAGCAAACCGCCCAGCACGATCCAGCCCAATATCAACAAACCATCCAGCCAGGTAAAGACATCATTCGCCGCCGGATAATGGGTCAACACCCACCACGGCGCATTGTCTTGCAACAGCGCAAAAGCATTGCGCTCGATCAGCCATTCCGCCGCCGCCGTTTTCATCGCTACAAAGCGGCTACTGGCCGACCATAAAAACGCCGCCGTGGCAATGCCCAACACGCCAAAGGTCAAAGTCAAGGCATGTTCGGTTTTAATATCCTGATTGCGGCTGCTCAAAATTTCAGCAGTCGGTGCGCGCAAAGCCAGTTCCACCGCGCCATTTTGCCCACTGCAGCGGCCACAGGCATGGCAACTCGATGCGCTTTTCATCTGTTTGATATTAATCAGCGGTGCGCAATTGACCTTGGGCTGGGCCATGCTGGCTGGCGTGCCGACATTGCGCTGCCATTGTTCTTCATCCACCCGAAAATGCAAGGGCGCAATTTTGGCCAGCAAACCAAACACACCATTGGCCGGACATAAATAACGACACCAGACGCGCTTTTCCTTGCCATACACCCACCCCACCACCAAGGCCGCCACCGATGAGCCACCCAGTACCAACAGCGCCGCCTGCGGGTATTCGTACACACTCACCAATTGCCCATACACTGTCGTGCCAACAAAGGCCACAAACGGCCAACCACTCCAGCGCAACCAACGCGGAATCGCACGGCCCAAACCATAACGGCTGGCAAATTCGGTGAGCGTGCCTTCGGGACAAAATACGCCACACCAAACCCGCCCCATCAACATCATGCTCAACATCACAAACGGCCACCAGACACCCCAAAATAAAAACTGGGCGAATAAACGCAGATTGTTATAAATGTGCGCTTCATCCGGTGGAATCGGCATGAAGGCGGGGATGATTAACAGCGCCAAATAAAATACCACCACACACCACTGAATGGCGATCATAAACCCACGATAGCGCCGCATCGCATCGCCCACGCGCGCCAGACGCGTGGGCGCACCTGCGGCACCTGTCGCGGCCGTGCGCGGGTAAAACACCACTTCGTGGGAATCAGGCATCATGCTTCCTTATTTGACAACAATCTGTCCCTTGGCGGTTTTGGGATGAAATTCGCCAATGAATTGATACGTACCAGGCTTTAAGGGCTGGAAAATGATGAAGCTCGATGCGCCCTCGGCCAAGACTTTTTCCTTGTGCAACTCGCTGCTTTCAAACTCTTCCGGGCCGGGGCCTTCGTTTTTGATTTTCAAGCGGAATTTGGTATTGGCAGGCACCTCAATGGTTTCCGGCGTAAATTTCGCATCTTTGATGGTCAGGTCAAAAGTAGGCAAATCTGCCGCCAAGGCGGGAAAACTCAGCATCCAGGTCGCCAGCGCCAGACTGGCCGTCAGGCTATTGCGTCGATTCCATATTTTCATGTTGTACTCCATCCGTTAAATAAGTGATGAATCTGTGGCTAATAGGTGATCTGGGCGCGCAAGCCCCATATTTTCAGGCTGTCGGCACGCCGCTCGCCGCCGGGGTGGTCGATGTATTGCCAGTTCGGGGAGAGTTCAAATTGCTTGTTGATGCGGTAGCGGTAATACAACTCGGCCACGCGCTCATTGCCCGCATTGCTCAGGCTGGCGCGATACGCCTCTGAACTACGCAAATAG
>JBKJLF010000452.1:0-7462 GCA_046597185.1 Burkholderiaceae bacterium
AATGTTGGCAACGGATGTTGCGAGGGATGTTGCCAGGGATGTTACCTCGGCTGTTGCCACGGATGTTGCCACGGATGTTGCCAATGCGTGCCCCGGCAAACCAAAGCTGGTTGCCCCGTCTTCTGCTGCGCTGATATGGGCGCGGAACTGGCCGAATAATTCGCGCCCCATACCCACCTGGTTGGCACTTAAATCGGCCACTTCATGCCCTCGTGCCGCCCATTCGGTTTCATCCACCAGAGCTTGCAACACCCCGGTTTCGCCATCGAGCCGGATCAAGTCGCCATTTCTGACCTTGCCCAGGGCACCACCCATCAAGGCCTCGGGCGACACATGAATTGCGGCGGGTACTTTGCCGGACGCACCGGACATGCGGCCATCGGTCACCAAGGCCACGCGCCGCCCGGCGTCCTGCAAATTGGCCAAAGCCGGCGTGAGGGCATGGAGTTCTGGCATGCCGTTGGCGCGCGGGCCTTGAAAGCGCAATACCGCGATAAAATCCTGATCCAGTTGCCCGGCTTTATAGGCACGCATAAATTCATCTTGCGAGTGAAAGATGATGGCAGGCGCTTGAACCACCCGGTGTTCCAGCTTCACTGCCGACACCTTCATGATGGCGCGCCCTAAATTACCCACAACCAGACGCATCCCGCCATCGGGCGTAAAGGCCTTGGCGGCAGGACGCAACACCGTTTCATCGCCACTGACCGCAGGTGCCGGCTCCCATGCCACTTGGCCGTCAATCAATTTGGCCTCGACGCAATGGGCGCGCAAGCCGCGTCCCAAAATGGTATTCACATCGTCGTGTAACAACCCGGCATCGAGCAATTCGCGAATCACAAAGCCAGTGCCGCCAGCCGCATGGAAATGATTCACATCGGCAGTGCCATTGGGGTAGATGCGGGTCAGGGTTGGAATCACGCTGGACAGATGATTAAAATCATCCCAATCCAGCACCAGGCCAGCGGCTTTGGCAATGGCCACCAAATGCAGGGTATGGTTGGTGGAGCCGCCGGTTGCCAACAAACCAATGACCGCGTTGACCATGACTTTTTCATCCACGATCCAGCCCACCGGCATATAGTTGTCGCCCTGCGCACACAGGCTCACCGCCTGCTTGGCAGCCGCGCGCGTGAGTGCTTCGCGCAAAGGCGTATTCGGGCTAACGAAAGCCGCGCCGGGCATATGTAAGCCCATAATTTCCATCAAAAATTGATTGCTGTTGGCGGTGCCATAAAAAGTACAGGTGCCGGCGTCGTGGTAAGACTGCGATTCACATTCGAGCAATTGATCCCGCGTGGCTTTGCCTTGCGCGTAAGCCTGGCGAATGCGCGCTTTTTCAGAATTCGACATACCCGTCGTCATTGGCCCGGCGGGCACAAACACGGCGGGCAAATGGCCAAACGACAAGGCACCAATCAACAAACCGGGAACAATTTTATCGCACACGCCCAAATATAGCGCGGCATCAAACATATTGTGCGACAAGCCTATCGCGGCGGCCATGGCAATCGTATCGCGCGAAAACAGCGACAATTCCATACCCGGCTGGCCCTGGGTCACGCCGTCACACATGGCAGGCACACCGCCGGCAAACTGCGCCACCGCCCCCACCTCGCGCACTGCCTGCTTGATGATTTCGGGGTAAGTGAAATACGGTTGATGCGCCGACAGCATATCGTTATAAGAAGACACAATCGCGATGGACGACTTTTTTTGCTCTTTCAACGATAATTTATCGTTGGCCGGAAAAGCGGCAAAGCCATGCGCCAGATTGGTACAGGACAAAGCACCGCGCTGCACCCCTTGCCGCCGCGCATGCTCAATCTGCGCCAAATACGCCCCGCGCGACGCCTGGCTGCGGCTTTTAATGCGTTCGGTCACCTCTACAATAACCGGGTGCAGCG
Source organism: Burkholderiaceae bacterium (assembly GCA_046597185.1). Lineage (GTDB taxonomy): Bacteria > Pseudomonadota > Gammaproteobacteria > Burkholderiales > Burkholderiaceae_D > CAMBDR01. Next base: position 1,908 of record JBKJLF010000452.1, read on the forward strand.
CAGGCGGGTTGGCACCATGGGTAGTTAAATCAGCAGACATATTGAATTCCTTCGAGTAGCGATTATGAAATTTTACTACAAAAACGGGGTATTGCAAAATTTTTTTGCGTTTTTCTTCGCGCATCCAGGCATGCACTCCAGACCACTCTTTACGGCAAGCATCGTTACAAGTAACAAGACGAGCAAGAAAACAGGCAGAAAACAGGCTGAAATGGGTGTCAAATACGACCAGACCAGTTTGTCAAGAGCCATTTTTCATCATAAAAATTGTAGTGAATTTTCTTTTCTACTGCTTTTTTTGAAGTATACTAGCGCATATTTTGAGCCTTTTGAGAGAACCCAACATGCCTGCCCTGACCGAAACCGCCAGTTTTTTAGCCCTGCAACTTCATGCCAAACAAGCGCCGAGCTGGTCGATGCGCGCGCTATTTAAAGAGCAGCCGCAACGCTTTGAGCAAATGTCGCTGCACGCCGCCGGCTTATTTCTCGATTATTCAAAAAATCAAATCCAAAACGAGACGCTGCTGTTTTTGCTCACCTTGGCGCAAGAGCGCGGCGTTTGCACGCAGCGCGATGCCATGTTTGCCGGTGAAAAAATCAACCATACCGAACAGCGCGCGGTATTGCACACTGCCTTGCGCGCACCAAGGAACAGCAAACTTATTTTGGATGGACAAGACATTATCCCCGACATTCATCAGGTTTTGCAGCGCATGGCAAAATTTTCTGAGCGGGTTCGCAGCGGTGAGTGGCTTGGGTTTTCCGGCTTGTCGATCACGGATGTGGTGAATATCGGGATTGGTGGTTCTGATCTGGGGCCAAAAATGGCCACGCTGGCGCTACGCCCGTATGCCATCGACACCCTGAAGCTGCATTTCGTTTCCAATGTGGATGGGCATGATCTGGATGCGGTGTTACAACAATGCAAGCCTGCTACCACGCTCTTTATTATTGCCTCCAAAACCTTTGTCACACTGGAAACCATGCTCAACGCGCATTCTGCCCGGCAATGGTTATTGCAGGAAGCAAGCGAAGCCGATTTGGCACATCATTTTGTGGCGCTTTCGACCAATTTAGCGGCGATTCAAGCCTTTGGCATTGATCCTGAAAATATGTTTGAATTTTGGGATTGGGTCGGTGGGCGTTATTCGATTTGGTCGGCGATTGGCTTGCCAGTGATGTTGGCGATTGGGCCGGAACAGTTTGGCGAATTTTTGGCGGGTGCGCATGCAATGGATCAGCATTTTCAGCAAGCGCCGCTGGGGCAGAATATGCCGGTGCTGCTGGCCTTGGTGGGCTTTTGGAACCGCGTGTGTTTGGGCTATGGCTCGCTCTCGATTGCGGCGTATCATCAGGATTTGAATCGTTTTCCGGCTTACTTGCAGCAACTGGAAATGGAAAGCAATGGCAAGTGCGTTACCAAGGGCGGACAGTCGGTGGGCGTGCCGACTTGCCCGGTAATATGGGGCGATTGCGGCACCAATGGGCAGCATGCGTATTTTCAATTATTACACCAGGGCAGCGATATTATTCCGATTGATTTTATCAGCACCTTGCGACCGCAACACCAGTTGCAGGGCCACCATGCGGCCTTGCTGGCCAATTGCTTTGCCCAGTCGGAAGCGTTTATGCGCGGCAAGACGGCGCAAGAAGCCACGCAAGATTTATTGGCGCAAGGTTTGGATGTGGTCAGCATTGCGCAAATGGTGCCACACAAATCCTTCCCCGGTAACCGCCCCAGCAATACCATTTTGATGGATCAATTAACCCCGCACAGCCTGGGGGCCTTGATTGCGCTGTATGAGCATAAGACTTTTGTGCAAGGCGTGTTATGGGATGTGAACAGCTTTGACCAATGGGGGGTGGAATTGGGCAAGGTGCTGGCCAAGCAGTTGCAGACGGAGTTGTTGGGTGAGGCGCAGCCGCAGCAGCATGATGGATCGACCAATGGTTTGATTGCCATGGCCAAGGCGGCCAATTGTTAAGGTTTGCGGCTATTGCCTTGGGGTATTGTTGAGCGGGTAGATGTCGTCATTAAATTGGTCGAGAATGGTGATGGCGGCATCTTCGCGAAACACATTCGCGTTGCCATTGCCGTGATGGGCATCGACATCAATAATCAACACGCGGATGCTGGCGCTGATTTTGCCTTCTTCGCGCAATTCATTGCCGACCAGATTGCCATCGTAACACACGGCGAAATTTAACACCGTCGAACGGGTGCAGGAAGTTGAAAAAGCCAAAGTCGATATTAAATTGGCGGTGATAGAAAATCTTCACCTTCAGCATTAACCGCTTACAACATCATCAACCAAACGAATTTCCACATGTTTACCGATTGCGGTAGCGGCTTTCACCAAACTATCAAACTGAATCCGCAGATTGTCAGGATCGAGCAAACGATCAACTTGGGTACGGCTGGTTGCCATTCGCTCAGCCATCGCCACCTTGGTATCTACCTGCGGCTTACCTATGGGCCACTTAAACTGAACGTATGAAATCTACTCCCCAATTTGCCGCCGCTCTTATTTCATGAGCGATAAAAGCCAAACTTTCACTGGTTCCGTACCCATTTCTGTCTTGTAAAAAATAGCGTTTAGTTTTGGAATTGACTTTTGACGATTCATTTTAGGAAGCGTACCTTACGCGGTACATATAAGCAAGAAATTTAAATTAACCCGGAACCCAGTGCAGCTTGGGCCAATCGTCAGCACGCCGGGATTCAAGCAAATTCATCTGGCGCAAACGGTTGCACAAATTATCAGCGCAATCGACCCGACTACCGCGCGGGGTAAACTTGCCGTCTGATTCCAGCCGCCCCAGTTCATAATCCTGAATTTGTTTGGCAACCAGCACATCGCCAATGTTTTGCTTGCCTTGATCCAGACCAAAGGCAATACCCACCGCAATCACCGCACAGGGCTGCCAGTGATCAATCGCATCGCGCGTGCGCTGTTGCGCGGCACCCACGCTACCCGTACCCATTTCGCACGAACTGTGAATAATACGGTTACCACCATGCAAGCCCAAAGCAAGATAACTTAAACCACCCCTGGTTTGCAACCCGGCTTCCTGGCCGCCATCCAAAAACGCATCCAGCACCGCATGCGTTTCATGCTCGTTCACGGTAAGCAAAACGATGACAGCTTGATCCGGCATGGGCAATGGCATTGCGGCGCTCCTTGTAGTAGACCAACTAATTATAGCGTGAAATAACACAGATTTTGGGTGAAAAACACCCTCGCAGGAAAAACGCGATTCTGTAATTATTTCATAATTCGGGGCGTTGCGGCTGCGCATCATGAAAGTTAGTTTGAATTACCCTACCACAATACAGGATCAAAGCACGATGCCTTGCCCCAATAAAAAAAGGAGCCGAAGCTCCCTTTTTTATGGCAAAACCGAAACAATTAAGCCGCTTTTTGCGCTTTACGACGACGTGCAGCCAAACCTAACAAACCTAAACCCAAGCCCATCATGGCATAAGTTTCTGGTTCTGGTACAGGGCTGGCTGTGTTGGTGAAGGTGAAGCTCAAGTCGTTATAACCATTCGGGCCTTCCGGTGTGCCGCGCAAATCTTCAAAGCTCACCAAGGTGGTGTTCGGTGCATAATTGGTTTGCACACGTGCGTGGAACAAATTATCGACATTGCGACTCGCCACGCCAGTGTAAAAATTATCGCCCGTATTACGCACCGACAAACGGAATACTAATTCTGTACCCGCAGTGAACGAACCCAAATTCACAGTCGTGCCAACTGGTGTTTCGTGGTTATTAAAAATAAAAGTCGAACCCAAAAACAAATCATTGCTGTAACCAGCAGAATTACCTACATAAGTAGCAATCACATCGCCGCCACCAGTAGCGATCACGGGATGGCCTTCGGTGCCAACAGGCGCGATTGGGAAAGCGAAAGCAGCTGTACTAAACAAGGCAGCAGCAGCAAAAGCAGCAGATTTTAAAACTAACTTCATAGAATTTTCCAATCATAAAAAAAATTGACATTGGCCGCATCTTCGCAAAAATGATGGCGCATGTCAATGCTTTCCGTATGGCAACCAATAAATTATTTCATATTGGAAAATGATATTTTCATCACAAAATATGTTCAGAAAAACTTTTTCGTATATTCATGAACTAAAATAAAATCAAATGAAACAGCTTTACTTATCAGAGAAAGTATTTGAAAGAACAGTAGATCATAATACAATTCCATAGTAAAATAGTTGGCAAATTCAGATTTTGCCGACTAAAAAACAATTGCAGCCCTGACTATTTTGCGGACGCGCCAGATGCAAGCGTAGTCGCCCAAATATTGGTAATCGGCGTGGTGGTCGCGGCGTTGCCATTCGGGGTTAAGCCATACATATCTTGCAAGTGCGCAAGACGCTGTAGTGATTGATCAGATTGGTATAGTTGCCGGGGGCGCATTGGGGTTGCCAATGATTTGCTCTTGATTTTCGTTTTCCATGAGCACAATCACCACATGGTCAAAACGAGGAATGGCAGCGAGGGTTTGCGCTACGGCAGTTTGATCAGCAAAACTCGTAGCCCAACAAGACAACAGCCCCAAACTCAGGGCTGTTTTTACATAATAATACATTAATACTACAAATTAATCCGAACCATCCGTGGATTTAAATTGCTTGTCGCTAATGCGAAACTTGGCGCGCCGATCACCCATCAAGTAGCGCAAATCACGAATGCTTAAATCGCTGATTTCATGCATGCGCAACAGCATTGAAGGGCCAACCGGTAGGCTGTGATGGCGAATTTTGGAAATGACGGGTGGGGCCACTTCCAGCGCGCGCGACAAGGCGGCATCATTTTTCAAACGCAGATTTTCAATCAGCGTATCGAGCAAACGGCCCGGATTGTAATCAAACAATTCGTCTTGCTCATCATCGTTTTTCAGATCATTATTTGCTTGCGTGTCCATCGTAGTGTAATTCCAAAATGTTAGTAAAGAGAAGCGGGATAAAGCATAGCACGTCTTTTGTGCGGTGAGCAAACCGTCGTCAATTATATTAATGTGATGACTGTTCGATGCGACAATATTTTGCCACAAAACAAGCTTGTTAGCATCCTAAAAACAAAAAACACTACGATTTCGTTGAAAATTTTCAGTGCAATAGCCATTTTTTCGTATCTTGCAAACTACCGGAGCAAATTTACCCCGATTTACCCGTTAATTTGCGCGACAAGCAGCGCCCGAATCAGGTTCAATGATACGCATTAAACTGGGGGCCAGATTTTTCAACAATTGAACCGGTAAGGCGCTGGTGAAGTCATAGTTTTCCGCCTGTGGGCCATGCACATAGGCGGTGATGCTGCCATAATATTGCTGGCCAATATTAAACACAAAGGTGGCGGAACGATTCACAAAGCGCGATTCGATCAAGCGCCCCCCTGCCCCGTAGACATCAAAACGCTGGTCACCTGTGCCGGTCTTTCCACTCACCGCAAGGGTTGTGCCATCGGCACGCACAAACGCGCCGTTCACACGCTTGGCCGTACCTTGCGCCACCACTTCCCGTATTGCACTGCTGATGGCA
>JBKJLF010000042.1:0-5819 GCA_046597185.1 Burkholderiaceae bacterium
AAACACTCGGATTCCCCACATACCCCTGCGCACGCATCCCGCCCGCCATGCCAATCGGATCAGGGCTTAAATACTGCCCGCTCTCGGGGTCGTAATAGCGTTGGTAATTATAGTGCAGAATCGTTTTTTAGCTATGAGAATGCATGGGAAAATCTTAGACCTACGCCAATTCCTACGCCGCTTAAACTTTTTTCTTATATCCCGAAAAGATGTTGTTTTTCAACCCAATGCAGATGCCGCCATCAAAGTAGTCCTATTTTTCCAAATTGCATTTCTATCGATGTGCAAGCATACTTCAATCTGAAATGCCTGCGAGTTCAAATTCATTTAATTGAACCCGCTAAATAACAATTTGCCGAGCGATCCAAGTCACCTGGCAACAGCATTAACAGTGTGAGCACTTCCCCCGGCTGATGGTGTTATGTGGCCTGCGGCTATGCAGCGATTATTTTTGCACTTTTCCAGCGAGAACCCATAGCACACCTATCGCGCCGCTTCGGGTAGCCCATTTTGAAATAGCGGCGCGATCTTGCCAAGATGAGTATAGCCTACAATCACAAACACCCGCTCGCCCTGGCGTAACCCGGCCAGAATTTGATCCTGAAAATAACTATTGCGAAAATGGTTGACGGTGGTATCAACCTCATTCAACATGCTTTGCTTGCGGCCGTCGAATGACATATTGAATTGGATCGATTTCCAATCCTTGAGCAGCGGAATACGCTTTGCCGCCAGTTGGGCCAGCTCTTCCACATTTTGCGGCGGCGTGCCGGGTGGAAAATAGCTATTGAACTTGGCCGATGCCAAATACTCCCCCATGTTTTGTTCCATGGCTTTGCCTGTGGCTTGCTTTGGCCCATTGCGGTACTAACCTGAGCGCAAAATAGCGCTTGGTATCTGCCGCTGAGTGGTGCTTTAGCCCGGCTGCAATGGTGGCACCCAAAGGCGTATAGGCAGACATGACTCTGGTTTTGACTTGTGCCGCAAAAAATGGGGGAGCCGAGTTAGCCGCACTGGGAGACGGCTTGCGCCTTGCTGGTGCGGCTTACCGGGGCAAATCCGCGCCAAGCCCTAAGCCATCAAAATCAGGAGCCTGGAGCAGGCTTCCGGCCAAGCGTCGGGCAATGCGCGCCATTACTCGGATTCTGCATCGTCTTTTTTCACAATGTGTAATTTGGGCTTGTCTTCGGATGGCCCCGCCGTATTGCTCCCGGCGCGTCCGCCTGTTTCACCGCCGTTGCCGGAAGCAATACGACCCACAACCCCTTTGATCACGTCTTCATATTGTTCAAGCAAATCGGCTTGGTCGTCAAGGTCTTTTTCGCTATCCACAACATTTTGGCGTATTGGGTTGGCGTACAAAAATACGATTATTACACCTACTGCGCTGGGGATATATTGGTAAATTTTCCAAGTAATCGGCAGTAAAAGGACGGCAATGCCCATGCCAATAAGCAACGTGGCAATCACTCTAAAATAACCCGCCCAACTCGCCGCGTTATCCCCATGTTGCCGTTTCCACGCCAAACCATATGGGCCAATGATGGGCCACTCAGTAGGGGTAAAGTTGCCATTCTTTGGGTGGCCCCACATTAAGCGCGCCAAACTTGCTAAAAATATGCCATTATTAAAAACTAAACTCACCGTGCCCGCAATCCCTTGGTACAGTTCGCCATTAAAAAAATATGCTTCCAAGAGGATTAATTTGAACCATAAACAATATAGCGTGAGATCAATAAAGTCGCGGACTAGGGCACCGGCACTAATGCGTAGCAAAGCCAAACACCAAACAATTTCAAGCAGCGCTTTCACGGCCAGTACCCTGTGGTCAAACGGGAAAAAGCCAAGAAATTCGACATCACAAAATGCATTAAACGATGTGATCAGCACCAAACACAGCAATCTGTCGTAGAGCGCAACTTTGGTACTACTATGTTCGGCAGCCATATTTTTACTCCTTGCAATAATGGGGGCACGTGTTGGCATTGAAAAACAGGTGCCCCTTTACATCCCTACCTCGGCGGCGGAGGTGGGTTCGTATTAGTGTTACTACCACTTCCGAAGTTTTCTTGTTGATCAACATCAAACTTTTGCGGTGGCGGCATTGGTGGGTTACCGAGACTAACATCATTCTGGTTTTGCGGTGTTGGCAACACACCTTGTTGCAATGGCAAATAAAAATCAAACATGCGGTTCTCCTAAGGTGGGATTGAGCCGCTATTATAGCTGGCAAGCTGTGTATACTCAAAAATATTTCAGCCTAAAGCCCGCCGTTTTTGGGCATTCACCAAATCAAGGAAAACCTCCCGCCGTTCAGTCGTTGCGCCCCTATACGCCAACACCAACTCGTATTCGTCGGCGGCCAGTTCCACCAGCACCTTGTTGCCCGTTGCACTGGGCTGCTTTTTTAGTAAATCCTGCAACACTTCAAGTGCCGTCGTTAGCTCCCGCTCACCAACCACCCTGTCTTGTGGCGGTGCCGGGGCAGCCGGGGTAATTGGTTGTTCGGTGCGCGAACCCGTTCGCAGAAACAGCATGTCGGCCCCGGCATCAACAAATGAGCGCAGGACATTGCCAGGTGTGGAATGCGAACCGCGCTCATAGCGGCCCCACATCTCGCGTGATGAGCCGCACAGCGCGGCAATTTCACCCTGGTTTTTATTCAAGCGCTTTCGTTCTACCCTGATGCGGTAGCCAAATTCAACAGGTAATTCAGGTACATTCATTCGTCGTGCATCCTCAAAATGCTGGCCCAATTCAATAGTCACCAATTATCGCACAGCACATTCAATGACACAAGCGCAGGTCACACGTTACACAAAAAAAAGTACCTGAAACCACATATCACGTCTTGTAAAATATCACATTTCCGACAATAAAATTTTATTAAAGAAATGTACGCTATTTTTCGCACCAAAGAAGGCATATTGCCGTTGCTGCTTGCGATACCATTGGCTGGTTCAACCTGTTAAGCGCCGCTTTTTGGCATGAACAAGGTCAAAAAAGACCTCCCGCCATTCAGATGTCGCAGTCCGATACGCCAACACCAAGGCATATTCGTCAAAGGCAAGTTCAACTTGCACCTTGCTGGCCGTTACATCCAGCCCGCCTACCGTGTCCGCTTGTGTTGGTGTTGGCTTATTCACTGCTTCAAGGCGCACACCCGTTCGCAAGAACAAGCCGTCTGCCCCCTGATCGATAAATGAGCGCAAGACATTTCCCGGCATGACATGTGTGCCTCGCTCATATCTACCCCACATTTCGCGCGATAACCCGCAAAGTTCGGCGATCATTTTTTGTTTTTTTCCTAACCGCTTGCGCTCCAAACTGATACGATGTGCAAATTCAATAGGTAGTGCTTGTGCGCTCATGCGTTGTGATTCCCTAAAATATTTATCCAATTAAATAGCTGCCAATTATTGCATGACACATCTGCCGGAACAACGATAAAGCATATTTTACGCGGCAAAAATTTTTTTAGGAAATAGATCGTGGGAAAAATACGTCATACATGAATTTTTTGAGTCATTTTAAAATTTAAATGCCGCATATGACACTTTTATTGATGTATATTTCGATCACGCGCTTAGAAAAGCTAAGCAAACAGTGAAAATTTGGGTGAGCAAAGGCGGCGGAGTGCGTCTGCATGGCTTGTGATTGCGCGTGTTAGCAGTAGCAGGACAAAAATCGGGGGGCGCTTTTTGGTGAATCAGCAACCCGCTATTGCACACCGTTTTGCCTGGCCATGGCGTTGGTTTTGACATATAAGGACGTTTTATGAATCCGGTTTCTCTCAATAATTTCACATTGCACTTAGCCACGCGCCAATGGTTCGGGCGCAAGCGCCCCAACACCGTGGCCCCGGAAAACACCGCGACCGCAACAGACGCGCCAACACCTGAACCAGCGCCCAAGCCCAAACAGTTGCGCATACCCATGCGCGCACGCTACCAGCAAATAGACCCCGCCCTTAGCCACTGGTACGCCGCACAACCCCACCCGTGTACGATTGTTGTCTTTGTTAATGACGCAACAGGCAACATCACCCAATTTAGCGCCATTGCTGGCAGCCATATTCGCAAGCTGTTCACAACGCACACCGCCATGACCGATAACGCCGAATGGTTTTGGGCCAATCCCCACTGTTTGCGCCGCAAAGAAGCCGACCTGAGCCAATTGGCGCAAGCCCCCAACACCACCGTGTATGGCCTGCTGCAATTGCTGGAAACAAACAAAGCGGCCATTGAAGAAATGGTCATCATTGCAAACGACACTTATCATGCCTTTATTCAAGCCTTTTACAACGGCATGCCCACCGCGAGCATCAACGCCAGCGCACAAACCACCACGCCGAGAGAAGTTGCTTGGGCGGAACTGGTGGGCTTGCTGAGTGCGCGTGACGGTCTTGTTGCGCAATTGAATGCCAATCTCAACGCCTTCCATGACGGATGGCAAAACATGGGGCTGAGCGAGAGTGATATCGCCCCCATGCCAGAGCAGGCATTGAGCCATGCTGAAGAATAAGCCGCCATAACGTGTCTCCTCTAAGTTGAAGGCTGTTTGCCTTCTTCCGCGAGCTTTGTGCAATGGCCACATTAAAACCAGAAAAGGCTGTTTTACTTGCACTTTTTTTATTCAGCAACACCAACCAGTGAGCCATACCGTATGAATCGAGATTCGCAGCAGGCACTAATTCAGGCTTTTACCTTATTACCCTATGTGCCCAACAGCTACTGCCTGGCCCAACCGCTTTGCACGCTTCTTTATTTGAAAGCTTGGTCAGACAGTTGGCACTGGCACGCCGCCGCACTTCAAAAAGCAAGCACCCCGCCATCCGAATTTGCCGCCGCCATGGTGCAACGTGGCGTATTAACGATGCCAGCCGATGCACTGTTTGAAACTTGCCTGGCTGCGCCAGCAGATGCCGCCGTGAACGCGATTCAACAAGCCTTACGCGCATTCGGCAAGGCCAACCCAACACTGGAAGGGATTTTGCAACCGCTGCAATTTGGGTATTTGAAAGGCTTGTATGGGGCGAACCCGGCTGATCACAAAACCTTCGTCAAACTGCTTGCCATCCTTAGCCGGGTCAGCTTTGAACACCGCGCGCCTTCGTCCGATTGTGGCTTAGAGTTCGCCAGCGCCATCAAAGCGATATGCCAAAACCATAACGCGCGTGCGCAAGCGGTTGCGTCCTTGTTCGCCAAACTGCTGACACCCAAAGCGAATGAGGTGGTATTCGATTTTGCTTGCGGCCAAGGCCATTTGCTACACGCCTGTGCGCAAGAATTGTCGCAAACACAAGATCAAAACCAGCCCCAAGCCACATTGCAACTGCATGGCATGGAGGATGACATCAATCAATGGGCCTTGGCCAACATGTTGCTCTCACTCTCCGGCGTGGCACATCAGCACATCGACCCAATCCATGCTTTGAGCAAACCATTTAACGATTTGACTGATACAGAAAAAACGCTCGCCCTTGGCGGGGCCGATATCGTGGTCATGACCATCCCGGAAGCCAACATCCCATGGGGCCACGCCTTGGCCTTCGCGGAACAAGACCCGCGCTTTCCTGTCCGCGCACCAGCCTCTGGCAGTCTGGCACTGGTATGGCAAGGCTTGGCCGCGCTCAAACCCGAAGTGGGCCGGATGGCGCTCATCATGCCCATCGCTGTGTTGGCAGCAACAGGCGGGTATATCTTGTGCAAATATTTGGTCGATCACAACTTACTTGACGCGGTGATTACCTTACCCGGCATGGCGGGCCAGTTACTGCTGATGATACGCCGCCAAAAAAGACAAACCGACATCGGCTT
>JBKJLF010000043.1:0-5755 GCA_046597185.1 Burkholderiaceae bacterium
TGCAAGAGCGCGTGGATGCATGGCTGGCGCAGGTGGAACAGGAAGCACTGGCCGACAGAGAACCAGCCCAATAGCGGCTGGTGCAAAAGGCTACAACGCCTCCACCGTCATTCCCGCATGCATTTGGCGGGAATCCAGTGCTGTGCGAATTGTTAACTGTTGTACTCCGCGCTGGCACTGGGTTCCGGTACGCCGGACCGCCGCCTACGCGGGAACGACGGTGGCGGGAATGACGATGGCAAATCCGGTAGCTTTTCTTAACATGGTGGGAATGAATCAGCCAATTATTGCCTTTTATCCCAAACGTGATAAAATTATCCCAGAAAAAATAATTCGGGATAATTGCATGAACTTCTACTTTCCTCGCGCCAACTTGTCCCAAGCCATTCTTGATGATTTGCTGGGGAAAAACCCTTTTGGCGATGCCGCAAACGGGTACTTTCTGGCGGCACCACGCCGCACAGGCAAATCCTCTTTTCTGAAAAACGACCTGCAACCGCTGCTCCTGCAGAACCAAATTGCCGTCATCTATGTCGATTTATGGAGTGACAAAAATAAGGATCCCGCCAGTTTAATTGCCGATGCAATCGGGCAAGAAATTAATAAGAATTTAGGCCTGATCGCCAAAGCCGCCAAGGCAGCCGGTTTGGAGTCGATTGGTGTCGCAGGGCTGCTCAAAATCGACACCTCCAAAATTGGCAAATCTGAAGGCATCACCCTGTTTTCCGCGCTCAACACACTGCAACAAAGCATCAACAAACCGCTGGCCCTGATTATTGACGAGGCCCAACATGCCTTAACCAGTAATGCCGGCGAAGATGCCATGACCGCCCTGAAATCTGCACGCGATCAAATGAATGTGCCTGGCAATACCAAATTAATGTTGATTATGTCAGGTTCAGACCGGGATAAGTTATTGCGCCTGGTCAATTCAAACAGCGCACCCTTCTTTGGTTCGTCAATCAAAACCATGCCCTTGCTGGATGAAAAATTTATTCATCATGTTGCGCAAATGATTGGGCGTCATCTACCCCTGCTGAAGGATATCGATGAAACCTTGCTGATGGCTGCCTTCACCTTATTTGGCAACCGACCACAATTTTTCACCAAAACACTGGGAGAAGTACTCAACCCTTTGAATAATCCCGGGCCAGGATTTGAAAAACGCGTTTATGAAGCCGCAGAAAATCATATTCGCGAGGAACAATCACGCATGGCATCCCAATATGCCGGGCTGCGCCCACTTGAGCAAGCCATCATCTGGCGCTTATTGGAACAAGGCGGGAAATTTCGGCCTTATGACGCGGAAAGCTTACAGTTTTATAGTGCAAAAATCGCAGCAAAAAAACCGATTACGCCTGCACAGGTGCAAAGTGCCATCGACGCGCTACGCACGCTTTCGCCGTCAATGATCTGGAAGTCAGCCCGAGGGGAATATGTACTGGATGATGCGCTGATGCACATATGGTTTGAAAAGAAACGGAAGGATGGAACATGGCCACCCCGGAGTTGAGCAAAAGCGCAGCAACAGGTATGAATCGCATTCTCCAGACGCGGTCTGGAGAATCTGATAAAGCACCAACCATAAGCTGACGGAAAAAGTGAAATTATTGATTTTTATTTAAAATTGGATAAGATTATCCCGAAAAAAATAATCCGGGATAATTGCTTGAATTTCCACTTTCCCTTCGTCCACTTTCCCTACAACACCACCCCACTCACCACAGTAGAATAAACCGTATTCGCCGTGGGCACGCTGCCCAAACTGCTCAAATCATAAACAATATCCTGCGCATTGCCATAGGCCGCATTCACCAAACCCCAGGCCGAATACGGTTCCACCGCCTGCCAATAAATCCATGCGCTTGGCTTTAAATACGTCAAATCTTCGGTAATGGTTTGCACCGTAGCCTCTCAAAATTAAACTATCGCACCCATACTAGTGCCATTAAAAATCAATTGATCCCCGCAACGCTCACACCAGAACAAATGCGGCAGACGTATGCCAGTGAAGCGGATTTATTGAACATCAAGCCCCCCCAATTGCTGGTATTGGCGAATTTGGCGAGCTTAAATGCAGAAATCACCCATTTTGCCCGCGCCGGAGGATTGCAAATAGCCAGCGGGCGCGTCAACCTTAGCCAAAATTCTTTGCCCATGCTCCAACAACCGCCAACCATAACACAAAGTGTGATATATTGCGCCAATCATCGTAAAGGATCATTCCCTTGAGAGTTTTCAAAAATACTTGGTTTAGCCGATTTTGCCGCAAAGAGCGCATCCCGGATGCCGATTTGCAAGAGGCCGTCTGGCGCGCTAATCATGGGCAAATTGACGCTGATTTGGGCGGTGGCGTCATCAAGCAACGCATCGCACGGGCCGGGCGGGGAAAATCAAAAGGGTATCGGACTATTTTGCTGTTGCGCCAAGATGAAAAGGCGTTTTTCGTTTATGGATTCAGTAAGGGCGAGCAAGCCAATATTAGCAAGGATGAAGAAGCACAGTTCAAGCGGATGGCTAAAGAAGTGTTGGCCTTGAACGACCCGCAGTTGGAAATTTTGTTGCAGCGCAAACAATTTGAAGAGGTAAACCATCATGAGCAAACAATATAAAACCCCCGCCTTGGCCGCCATCCATGAAACCATGGAAGCCTTGCACGACATCGGTGCAATCGACAAGAAAACCATGCGCGACTTTGATGACGCCTGCTTGACCCCGGTTCAATCCTTCACACCAGAGCAAATCAAGCAAATTCGCCAGCGGGAAAACGTCTCCCAACCCGTATTGGCGCACTATTTAAACGTCTCAAAAAATCTGATTTCCGATTGGGAGCGCGGCATTAAAAAACCCGGTGGCCCGGCTTTGCGGCTGTTAAGCATGATTGAACAAAAGGGCATGCAGGCGATATTTTGAATGGCAAGTTGCAAGAACTGGCAAAGTAGAAATTTCGCATATATCGCAAATTGCGCTCATCTAACCCACGGCCAAATTCATCCGTTAGCGCCTGCGCTAGCTTGGGCAATAGCTTTTTGCCATATTCGGCCCGGAACTGGCCTTCTTGCTCAAACTCAACGATATGACGGCCAATTTCCCAACAGGTTTGCACCTGCACCATATCCACCGCCCGCAGTGCTTGCTGGCGGCCAGCTACAATAAGCTCGCGTAGCGCTAGCAACAGGTTGGGCGGTAATGGTGGGCGGATTCAAGCTTCAAAATTGGCATCATCCAGGGCCCATTGTGCCAAGCCCCCTTTGTCTTTTGAAATATTCGCCGCCACCCTGATCACTCCCGCCAGATTTACATCGGATGATTGTAATGCAATTTAGCCACGCTTGACCGGGTGCCTGGATTTTGTTCGCACCTTTCTATTTCGCTTGCCCATACCATAAGGTGGGTTCGGTTGTATTGCACCACATTGTCAGGAATCAGATTCATAAATCAAGGGCAAAGAGGTATACACCCGGCTGCCGCGACCGGGGGACGATTCTTGAACCAGGCTGCCACCCAGTTGGCTGGCCCGTTGCTGCATACCCAGCAAACCCAGCCCCGGTACGTGCTCGGGCGAATCCGGGTCAAAACCCTTGCCATCGTCTTCCACCGACAGCGTGATCGCATCGGCCAAAAAGCCCAGCGTCACCACAACCTTGTGCGCCTGGGCGTGGCGTAGCGCATTGGTCACCGCTTCCTGCGCGATTCTGAAGGTGCCCAATTCCAGCTCGGCCGATAATTCCTGGGTCTGACCGGTTTGAATCACCACCAGCGAAATCCGGGTGCCCACCGTCAGGCGCGGCAAGTCACGCTTTAAGGCATCGACCAGGTTGATGCGGGTCGGCTTGTTTTTTGCATTGCGCAAACTGCGCAATAACTGGCGGGTTTGCGTCATACCGTCGCGCGCCAGGGCCGTGGCTTGATCCAGATAAGCCAGGCTGCGCAGCGGACTTTTATGGGCATCAACCTCGGCCTGCAAGACCGCGCGGGCGGTATCCAACTGCAACAATACCCCGGTCATGGTTTGCGACAGGTTGTCATGCAAATCCAGCGACAATTGTTGCCGCTCCGCCTGTATCAGTTTGGCCTGGGTTTCTTTCAGATAGTCCAGCGCGGCGCTCAATTCCTGGTGCGACTCGGTCACCTCCTGATGCGCCGCCGAGTTGGATAGCGCAATTGCGGTGTAACGCGCCAGAATGCGCAAAAATTCAAGCTGGCCCGCATCGTAGGCGTTCGGGCGCGGACTTTGCAGCGACAAACAACCAATGACCCGGCCTTCGGCCAGCAGCGGCAAATAGACAATGGTTTCCATCGGCTGGCCGATCAGGGGCATCACGTTTTCACCCAGCAATTGAATCAATTCACTACGTCGGTTCAGCACCAGTTCACGCTGCTCGCGCACGCACATCGTGGCCGGGCGATTGGCCGTATCCAGCGCCAGCAGGGTGTTGGGCAGGCGCTGTTGATGCTCAATGTGATACACAAAGCACAGCACATCCATCTCGACCAAGCCAATCAAAAACACCGCCGCATCAAGCCGCGCCATCACTTGCTGGTGGACCCGGCTCAAGGCTTGTTCCATATCCAGCGTGGCCGCCAATTCGCGCCCGATGTCGCCCAGCCGCAGCACGTCAGCGGTGCGCTCGTTAATTAGCCCCTGCAGGCGGCGCGCCTTGGCGCGTAAGCGTGCCTCGCGCCAACGCATGGCCGCATACAACAGTCCGACCGACAAAGCGAGCATCAAAGCAAAAAACCAGCCGGTTTGCCAAAAGGTAGGCAAAATTCTCACTGGTACCTGCAACAGGTGCGTGCTCCATTGCCCCAGCCGATTGCTGCCACGCACTTGCAAGGTATAGCTGCCCGGCCACAGATTGCCATAGCTGGCGCTGCGGTGCTCGCTGTCGGTGTTGATCCACTCCCCGTCATAGCCTTGCAATTGATACTGGTAGCGGTTCTTGGCCGGATCGGAATAATCCAGGGCGGCAAATTCGATCGAAAAGCCACTCGCCCCGGCCTGCAAGGTAATGCCTGATCCGCTACCTGAGCCGCCGCCCGGCCCGCTGCCGGACAAAATCTCACTGTTTTGATCTCGACCATTGATTTTGATAGCCGTCACCACCACCGGCGGTGCATACTGCCATGGGGTAAAGCGGGCCGGGTCGATCAGGGCCACGCCAAACGGGCCGCCAAACAACATCATACCGTCGCGGGTTTGGCCGTAGGCACCAATCCAGACCGCGCCAATATCCATGCCTTCCACTTTGCCCAGCAAATGGCGCTCGTACCGGGCAGGATCAATCACCGCCACTTCGGTCCAGATTCGGCCTTGCCCGTCTTCCAGCAAATTGGCACCCAGCTCGCCCCCTTTTGCGCCAAACCAGCCGTTGATATGTTCAAAGCGGGGATTTTCTTCGCTGCCAGACAATAAGCGCTCGATACCTTTGGCGGTATTGACCCATAAACGAGCGTGCTTGTCCAACAGCAGGCTGGAGATATAGTCGGCACTCAGGCTGTCGGCACGCCCGTCCTGGTGGTGAATGCCGCGCCAGCCGCTGCTACCTGGCTCCAGCACCCACAAGCCGTTTTGGCTACCGGCCCAAATCCGCCCCTTGGCGTCTTCTGCTAGCGCCTCCACCATATACGCCATGGGCTGGCCGTGCTGATCGGCGACCGCGCTCAACTGGGGCTGGCCATCGCGCCCGTTAATTCCGCGCCACACCGCCACCCCATGGTCGGTGCCGACCCAGACACTGCCATCCTTGGCCAC
>JBKJLF010000223.1:0-4656 GCA_046597185.1 Burkholderiaceae bacterium
GCTGCCAGTGCGGTGCATTGGCTGTGCAAGTGCTGGCCAAGCATGAAAAAGCGGGTACGGTAAGGGTTAGCGTGGCGCTGGGTGGGGAACAGGTTTAGTGCTCATTTGCATCGGTAAACATTTCTTACAATTAAATTTGACCCCTTTTTCGGTTGACTGACGTTTCATCGTACATGAACGCATCATGTATGCATTGATTACCCACACAACCTGAAGGAATGATTATGAAACCGATGCTTTTAAGCCTGATATTACCGTTGCTGACGGCTTGCCTGGCACCCGCACAGGCGGGCAATCTGGCCAGTTTGGCGATCATTGATCAACAAAGTGGTGCGCCCATAAAAATTTGGCGTTATGAAGGGCGCAATTATGTGGCAGGCCAGCCGGGCCAGCGCTATGCCTTGCAAATTAACAATAAAACCGGTGGGCGCTTGTTGGCCGTGACGGCGGTGGATGGCATCAACGTCATTACCGGTGCCACCGCAGCGGCACGCCAGTCGGGTTATGTGCTTTCGCCATGGCAGGGCCAGGACATTGTGGGCTGGCGTAAAAACATGCAGGAAGTGGCGGCTTTTTATTTTACTGAATTAAGCGATTCCTATGCCGCCCGCACCGAGCGTGGCGACCAGGCGGGGGTGATTGGGGTGGCACTGTATCGTGAGCAAATTCGTGAACCCATCGTCTCGCCACCCGTTATCTCGCGCCCTTGGCCGAGCGCACCCGCCGATGCGCAGGCGTCTCGCTCCGAGGCTGATCACGCAGATCGGCCGCATCGGGAGAAAGCCAAACGTAGCGCGGGCGCACCCGCCGCCGCCGAATCACGTGCGTATGCGCCTGAGCCTGAGCCAGACAATAAACTGGGCACCGGCCATGGTGAGCGCATAGAAAGTGGCAGTACCACCACCGAATTTCGCCGCGCCAGCAGCAGCCCGGCAGAAATCCTCACCGTGTATTACGACAGTTACGCCAATTTGCAGGCGCGCGGCGTGATTCCCTCGCGCTACCGCCCGGTGCCCGACCATCCGGCAGCGTTTCCCGGCCATTTTGTGCCTGATCCGCACTAAGTTGGTTGTATGATAATCAGCTATGGCATGCAGCACTTCTTATATTTTTTCCCGCTGCCGCAGGGGCAAGCGTCGTTTCTGCCGACCTTATTCTCATTCACCACAGTCACTACCGGGGGCGGCGCACGGCTGACAATTTGCGCAGGCCGCTGCCAGGGAAGTAAGGGTGCTGGTGGCAGTTCATCAGCCCAGTCGTCGTTGGAGGGGAACCCGGCGTCCAGCAGCAAATGCTCGGCCTGTATGTGGCTTGGCAGGCTTTTTTGCATGGCGGCCAAACCCGGATGGTCCATGTTTAACAAGCGGCAAGCGCAATAAAAACAGTGCTCGATGCGCCAATTGTGTTGCTTTAGTAAACCTTTCAAGCATTCTGTCAGGCGCACGTCTGGCGTGAGCAGCGTCAGTTCGTACCATAGACCTTGGCCCTGTTTGATCATGGTTTTCAGGCGCATTTGCAGAAATTGGGCGACATTGTCGGTGTTGTCGTGTTTGCCCAATGCTGGAGCGGCAAAAAGTTGCTGGCGGTAATCGAGCTTGTCCCAGGCTGTCAGTACAGCATTGCTGATACCCGTAATTTGCATGAGGGCCTCGCTGGCTGCGCTGTCATACTTTATTCGGTTCTGTTCCATTGCCCAGTCATCATCATCATCAGCATCATCATCATCGTCGCGCTGGGCCAGCGCGTCCAGCACGAGCGGGGTGAATTCGGGCCAGCCCAGTTCGCCCATGAAGCGTAGCAGTGTCAAGCAGCCCAAACTGTCCCGGTCAAGTCTAAATTCGGCGCTGATGGCGCTCACAATGGCAGGTCGTGGAAACGGGCGAATTTGCTCGATCAGTGCGGAATAATAGGGGTTGCTTTCAATATTTTGCGCCAGCAACCTGGTCAGTTGTGTCAGCGTGGCATTTTGCGTGTCGAGTGTGGCGCGCTCGAATGCGGTCGCCAGTGCCGCCAGCGCCAGCGTGGCAATGGCCTTGGAATGGCGCTGGATATCGCAACCGTTGAGCAGTTGCCAGCACAGATCGGCGGCAGGCGAGCGCCCATGGTGCCGCGCCAGCAATGTCATGGCGGCGCTGGCTGCTTCCCCAAAGATTTCGAGATCGCAAATTTGATCCATCCCGATAAGCGGAGCAGTTTCCTCAAACAGGGTGGCATAATCTTTAAATAAAACCAGACTCAAGGCATCCAAACGGGCTTGAGCCAGGCGTGCCCAGGATGTATGGCCAAACAATTGTTTTGCCATCCATTGAAGCGTTTCATCGATCATCATGTCATCGAATGCTTCGTCATCGTCATCGTTAATCGTTTCTTCCAGCAAGTAATGGAACAGCATGGGCAGGGCGGCATGACGCTGTTTCAATGCGGCCTGAAACATACCACGGTGGATGTCTTCTTCCCACTGGATCCAGTTTTCCCATGCTTCATCGCTTTCCTGTTGCGCTGCAGTTGCTTGTGCTTTGAGGGTGATCAGCAATTTTTCCAGTAGGCGCGTTTGGTTGGCATCGGACAGGTACTGCAAATGAATGGCGATGCTCAAAAAAACTTCTGCCCGGGGCATTGCGTGCGAATCCAGGTATTGCTCAAACATGGGTGCCGCTACTTCGGGCGCTGCACGGCTCAAGGTGCCGGCAGCGGCAAGACACAGATCCAATGCCTCGCCTTGCCAGCATGTGACCAGTTCATGCGTCCAGGGCAAAAAATGTTCAGGTGGCAAGGCTTGCAGTAGCCGAAACAATATGTCTTGATCCATCGCAGCGAAAAAACGTGCCATTTGATCCGGCGAAAACCAAAGCGCAGCCAGTATTTGCTGTTCTTGGGCCGTGCGTGACGGGTGTTCAAAGTAGCCCATTGCCCAATCGCAGAGGATGGGATCATCCAGCAAGCTGGCGGCGCGAATCAGCACGGGGGAGGGGAAGGCGGGTAATACAGCGCTTGGCGAGTCGCTTAAGTCAGGTATGGTTTCCATTTGAGTGCTTTCATGATATTGGCGTGCTAATTTTAGCAGAAATGTTGGTCGTGCTTTGGTATCATGGTGATTGCTGCGGTAGAGGAATGTTTAATTGATCTGATTCTTTCACCTGTAGATCGGATAAAATCAAAACCTGTTTTCATGCGATGTATAAAAAATGGACAATTCCTCAATCAAAGCAGCTTTGCAGCAATGTATTATCGATGGCGGCGAGTCTGATGAAGCGCAAAGCTTTCTAAACGATATCCAGCTGCTGGAGGACTTGTGGGCAGGGAAAAGGCTTTGTTGATCGTGTCATCGCCCACCTGCAAACCTGGGCGCACAAACAGGTGTTTCGCGCCCATGAACGTACCCGTGCACGTGAACTGCTGCCCTTTTTGGCCAACATTACCCTGCCACAGGGTGCACCGGAATTTACCCTGCGCGTACACAATTTGCGTGGCTTAAGGAAAATCGAATGGTCGCCCCGTGATATTTGCCTGCTCATTGGTGGCAATGGCGCTGGCAAATCTACCTTGTTATTATGTCTGCGCCTGTTAAATCTTGCCTTCAAGAGCAATTTGGCCGATGCCGTGCGCAATCTTTTTGGTGGCAGCCACCACTTACGCAACTGGCTCGCCACCGAGGATGATGAAATTGGCATCAGCTTGCAAATCGGTGACAGCCTGTGGCAACTAACCCTGCAAACCGGAGAAGGCGGCGTTACCGCACAAGGCAAGGAAAGCTTTACCTACAATGGGCAAACCGTTTTTGAAAGAAACAGTCTGGGGGCCTTGCGTTTTCAGGGCCAGGTAATGGAGATCGGCGACAAACTGGCGTTGCGCGCCCTGCTGGAACGTGGCGCGACATTGCCGGAATTCAAAAAATTTGAACGCTTCCTGCTCGGTATCCGGCTTTTGCACGATCCTGATTTGTGTGGACTGAATGAGCGGGAAGAACTGGTCAGCAACGGTGATGAATGAGGTAAGCCCATGCCAAGCATCAAATTGATCGTGACAGGGGAAATGGAAAGACTCGCCTTGCGCCGATCCCTGTCCCGATTTTTCCCCAACGAGTTAAACGGCGAAGCAGTTATCTGGGAAACGCCCCACTGCTTGCCGGGGCCAACCAGCGCACGCCTGAAACCAGGGAGCAAATTTTCAAACGGCGTGGAAAAATTGGCCAATACCCTTTTGGCCGAAGCCAGAGGCGGCAAAAACGGCAAACGCCCCGATCTGGTAATAATGGTGGATGATCTGGAATTGCACAATATTGATCAAGCCGAACTGGTTGCGGAACAACTGTGCAGCGCACTCGATCACTTACTGGAAAACAGCCCGGTTTATATCCCCCAGGCATCGATGCTACGAAGATTGCTACGAGAACGCTGTTCATTCCATCTATCTAAACCGCTACCCGAAGCCTATTTTTTTGGCGACAACGCTGCCTTACAAATCCTTGGCGTGGCAACAGGGACGCCCAAGGTACTCACCTCCACAGAGCAAGAAGCCATTGAACAACATGGCAAACAAACTTCTGACAATATGCTCCGCAACCTGTAGGTACTGACGCGCTTTGCCTCGTTGTCGGGTGAGCGCATCGCGTGGCGCTCACCGTTTGAAATTTTTTCCGAATTTCAAACGGTGAGC
>JBKJLF010000359.1:0-5157 GCA_046597185.1 Burkholderiaceae bacterium
AAATAAGATTGTGGTGTTGTCGGGCGCGGGCATTAGTGCCGAAAGCGGGCTGGCGACTTTTCGTGATTCCAACGGCTTATGGAATAATTATTCCTGGCAAGAGGTAGCCAGCCCGCAAGGCTGGGCCAAACACCCGGAGATGGTGCAGCAGTTTTACAATGAAAGGCGGCACCAGGCCTGGCACGCCCAGCCCAACGCCGGGCACGAAGCAATTGCGGCGCTGGAGCAAGCTTACGAAGTGGTGGTGGTGACGCAAAATGTGGATGGCTTGCACGAGCGGGCGGGTTCGCGCAATGTGATCCACGTGCATGGGCAACTGGCTTGGGCCAGAGGCACGTCGGATAAGCGCCGACGCTACCAGATCAATGATGCGCCTATCAGCATGGGGCAATTGTGTGAAGATGGTACGCAATTGCGGCCGGATATTGTTTGGTTTGGCGAAAATGTCGAGTACCTGGATGAGGCGATGTATCACATCGCGACGGCGGGCAAGGTGTTGGTAGTGGGTACGTCGCTGACGGTGTTTCCGGTGGCGGGCTTGGTGAAGGCGGCGCACAGCCGCGCAGACCGCGTGCTGGTGGCGCTGGACATCGACCATGTGCCTTGGGGTTTTAAGTTTATGCCGGGTAAGGCGGGCGAAGTGGTGCCGGGCTTGGCGGAGAGGTGGTTGCGGGAGGCGAAGCGGGAAGCTGATTCCAAGCCTTAATTTAGCGTACTTGCCTGCCGATTTAGTATTTCAACTGACTGCGGGTGAATATGCCGCTTTAAGGTCGCAATGTGCGACCTTAAAGACTGAATCAGTTTTTTGATGCCGCACTATTCACTACCGCACTACCCACATTGACCGCGCCTTTGACCACGGTGGTGGTCACGCCCACGGCTGCTGAACCGACCGCAACACCGACATTCACCGTCGTGGCAGCCACCGATACAGCAGTGCTTGCGACCGATACCACCACGCAGCCGCTAACGCTGGCGGCTAGCAGGCAAGCAATGCTTAAGGTCATCGGCACTCTAATAACGCGCAATAGTTTCATCATTTTGTCTCCAGTTAGTCGGGGTAGCCCGTTTTCAAAACGGGTAAATATTACCATGGCAGCGAAAACAAGCTGGAACCCAGGCGATAAATTTTATGCAAGCGATCAACAAACAGGCGTTACACTGTGGGAAAGCTACACAAGCACCCAGGCGCATCATGCTACAATAACCGACACTTTTCACTCCCCCCCGCCAATCCATCGTTTCGTCAGGAAAAATCATGCCGCAAAAAGGACTTCTTAAAAACGTCGTGCTGCGCGATGAGCGTGACCAAAATGGCAGCCGCTATTTGAGTGCGTCGTTTTCGGATCAAGGTGACTTGGTGTTTGCAGGCCAGGATCTGGGCAAGGCGGTAAGCGAATTCTTTGGCGAATCGGAATATGAATGGTTTTGGACCGTGCGCATGGCTGCGCTGCCCGCGTTGGCGGCGGCATTGGCTGCGACATTGAGTAAGCCCGATGATTTATTACTGGCGGTACAACAGCGATTCAGTGGCAGTGATGCTGCCCAAATTGGCCCTTTTTTGGAACAGCATCAAATTCCATGTGACAAGTATAGTTGCTGAGTCCGGTTCATCTACCATGCTCGCCCATTCCATTGGCAAGGCATGATCTGGCTACAGCAACAAATAATTGCCTGTGCCTGGGCTGTTTATCCGGTGTTCTTGGTATGATGTCCAGTCAGGCAATATACGTGATAAGCCAATTTTGGTTGAGAGGTGTTATATGATTATCGACGACGTTATTGATCATATTAAGGGCTTGTTGAAATTATTGGCTTATGGGGCGAAACAGGGATGGTGAATGCAATGCCAGTGCCATCTATTTGCTGGGACGAAGGCCTGTCTGCCAAGCAAGAGCAGGCGTTGGGGCAAGTGATTTTGGATTTGGTTCGACATAAGCAAGTGGCTGCGCTGCCTGCTATTACCAATTACTACGTCTTCATTCCCAACCCGGTGCCGTATGACAGTGCAGAGGCCGCAATGTTTGCCGCGCTACCCGCTGGTTTGGCGCAGCAAGTACGCCGCATCCGCCTGCCACAAGCTGGCAAGTGTTATGGGGTAGTGGGCGATGCGGCTTGTTTGGCATTGATGCCGCATGCATTTCATCTCGGCCCGCCGGAACTGACGCTGCTTGCCCTGCCTTGTGGCTTGACTTCATTAGAAAATGAGATTGAACTGGCGCGTTACATCACCGCGCAGCTTGCGCGCCGTGATACTGACCCTGCGCCACGCGAGATAGTGGGTTTGCATTTTGATTCAGGTGATTTGTTGGAAGTATTTTAATCTGTGAGTGGCGATGAACAAGCGTAAAAATTCGACGAGTAGCAAAATTGAAGATTGTTTGGCTGATGCGGCTGCCAAGGCGGGGTTGTCCGATTCGGCTTTGCATGGGGTGCGTACTTGGTTGGTTGGCGGGGCAGTTGGAGGCGAATCAGTATGCAAGGTTGAGTGAGGGTGGGCATGCTGGAGGACAAATTCGCTTGCGGCAGGTGTTTGTTGATTTGCCAGTTCAAGCGCAGCAAGAAGACTTATTTCTGGCAGGCTTCATTCGAACAAAACTGCGGCCGCTTGAAACACGGGGGCAAGTATTGCCTGGCAGCATTGACAACGACCAAGCAAGCAGGGCTTTTCATTCCCAAACGATAGGCATTAGCACACGGGATTTTGAAACACATTCGCTTAACCTTTGGCAAGCAGTGTTACTCATCGGTGGCCCCGGCCAAGGCAAATCTACCCTGGCGCAAATCGCTTGCCAATTACACCGCGTCAGTCTTTTACAACCCATAGCGGCACAATTGCCTACTACACAGCAAGAATTGCTGGCCAGCTTCAAACGATCCGCCACGGAAGACAATTTACCATCCCCGCCTGAAGCCGCCCTACCATTACAAGTAATGCTACCGGATTTGGCCGGGTGGTTGAGCGACCCGGACAAACAAGACGCCGCAAACGATGCCAGCCCCATTTTGCAGTTTATATGCCTCACGCTTGTTATCGGATCATCGCGGGCATATTGAGCAAATTCATATGCGGGTAGCGTTATTGCTACAAGTGGAAGCTGAGCGCGACGGTGGCAAGCCGCACATGAGCCGTGACCACTTGAATCACATCATTAACGCAGTGCTGGAAGAAGATGAAATTGCTGACGAAGAACGTGCCTAACTGGCGCATGATTTGGCGGTGGCGGCAGAAAACAGGCTAGTGTTTTTGGTGGAACCGGAGCCAGGCCGATTTGGCTTTGAAATCCGTTCATTACAAGAATTTTGGGCTGCCTGGGCTTTATCCATTGGGCCAGATGACAAAGTAAAGCAGCGCATACAACAAATAGCCAATGCGCCGATGTTTCGCAATGTACTTTTGTTTTTGATTAGCAAATTTTTTGCTGACGCATCACATTTGCGAGATTACATTATTGCCCTGCCATCGGCCGATGCCCTGCTTGAAATTTCAAACCACCTGCGCGCCGCCAGCGCGAACGAGCTGGACGCCTTGCGGCAATTGCTGCGCATCGGCATCCAATGGCAAACCCAGGTCACGCTCAATGATGCCCGCCAACTGGTCTCCCAAACCTATTGCTCCGCCTTGCCGGTGGCCTATTCCGGCCATGCCCCAAGGCTTTGGGCAGAATTCGCACGACTGGTATTGGAAGCATCCTACGAAGCCACCATCTGCACGGCGATTTTGAATGCGGCCAAAACGGGCAACAATCAATTGTTTCTCACCCTGCTGGGTGGTGGCGCGTTTGGTAATGATATGGCCTGGATCATGAGCGCCATCCAACGCGCCTTAACGCTTCACAAACATGTTGATCTGGACGTGGCGATTGTCAGCTATGGCTCGTCCAACCCCAATGTGCGGGCGCTGGTGCAGCAAATGTAAGCGCAATGTTTGCATTCAGCGCCAGCCAGCCCCTGGCGATCAGGCTTGCGCCAGCGCCGCTTCAATATCCGCCAACAAATCCTTCACCCGCTCGCAACCCACGCTCAATCGTATCAAGCCGGGCGAGACATTATCCGTACCCCAACGCGCGCGCCGCTCGGCGATGCTATGCAAGCCACCAAAACTGGTGGCTTCAAAAATCAGTTTGGATGCATTCAGAAAATTCTGTGCCGCCTGTTGCGTGCCCAAATCAAAGCTGATGATAAAACCAAAATTGTGCATTTGCTTACTGGCTATCGGATGCGAGGGGTCCTTACTTAATCCCGGATACCGGATCGCGACCACTTTTTCATGTTGCGCCAGATACTCGGCAATCACTTGCGCATTGTTCACCATGCGCTCCAGGCGCAAATCCAGACTGGCGAGGCCCCGATGCACCAACCACGCTTCCATCGGGCCGGGAATATTGCCCGATAACTTGCGCCATAACTGCATGGCGGCAAACAAATCTTCACGTTGCGTCGCCACATGCCCAAATACCACATCACTGTGGCCGTTCAAGGCTTTGGTGTCGGAACACATCGAAATATCGGCACCGAGCAATAAGGGTTGCTGCCCGAGCGGGGTTAGCGTGGTGTTGTCGATGGCCAAAATCCCATTGGCAGCGTGAACTTTGGCTGCCAAGGCCTGAATGTCGATGACATCCAACAAAGGGTTGCTCGGGGTTTCAACGAAAACCAGTTTGATACCGGTAAAATCCTGCTGCAAAATATCAAGTGTGGCAACGGTTTTGATGATCACACCGAATTTTTTGAGATAATTTTCGGCATAGGCACGGGTCGCAAAATAGCCATCCGAGGGGAGTAACAGGCAATCGCCCGGTGCCAGCAAGGCGGTCATCAGGGCCGCTCCGGCCGCCATGCCGGACGGGAAAATAATGGCGCGCCCTTGTTCCAGTTCACCAATGCCCGCTTCCAGCGCGTCCCAGGTGGGATTATGAAAACGGCCATATTGATGCACGTTCGGGTCAACCTCGCCCGACAGATGAAAGGTGCTGGCAAAAGCAGGGCCTTGCATAAACGCCTGGCCTTGTTTGGCCGGGGCCAAACCAGCGTGTACCACTTGCGTGCCCAGTGATGGTTTGTCGGACATTTCAGACATTTCAGACATTTCAGACATTTCAGACATTTCAGACATTTCAGACATTTCAGACATTTCAGACATTTCAGACATTTCAG
>JBKJLF010000362.1:0-3663 GCA_046597185.1 Burkholderiaceae bacterium
TGGCACAACTATGCTGAAACGCCGCCGCCACTGCCTGCACAGGCACCGCCTGCACCCCCGGCGCATACCCGCCTGCAAACACCGCCCCCATCCCCACCAACAACCACAACTTACCTGCCCTCAGACCTTTAACAACCTGCAATTTCAATTGTGAAAACATAAGGTACTCCCTAAAGCTAGTTGACAAACAATGTGAGTAAACCTGTATTGCACAAAAGTGCATGCAGATCGACCCGCGTTATGCCCATGGGGCAATACTGATGGTTCCTAATGCCGATGAAAAGAGATGACTTTAAGTAATGCTTTTCATAAGCACCAGATGCTGAAAAATCTCCCGGCAATTGCGCTTTTACGTTCATAGCAATTCGCTATGCACTTGAAATAATCTAACGAATAAATCTAAATGACGCCAAGCTAGCTAGTGGTGGGTTGGCATCAAAAAATCAACGATAAATATATTATATTGAAGGATGTCGCAAAAAAATTGAATCAATTCGTCGAAATCTTTAGCGGTACAGATGCCTTTTTCATTAACTGTATTGGTCACTTATACCAGCACAGTTTTGCAAAGCCACAGAAAGCGGCTAGTTAATTAATCAATGGAAATAATTAGTGTTGGCGTGAAATTTTTAACTTTTTTAACCCATAGCAATTTGGGCGGGACTTCTTCGTCTTCTTTCGCCGCGATGGCGCTTCCTCATCCCAACCAAATCTCAAACCGAGTCTCCCCCGTCGCAGTCGTCGCCAACCGATGCGCAAACCCATGGCGGTTTAACACTTCCCGCACAAACAGCAACCCTATCCCTTGCCCACCTTTTTTGGTACTAAAAAACGGCGTAAACAATTGTCCCGGCGGCACTTCATGCAAGCGGTTGCCGGAATCGGTAATCGCTAGCCCGATGCGTTGCGGTTCCTGTATTAATTCCAACCGCACCGCGCCTGCCGCCGCGCCCGTCTCGCGCATCGTCGCTTCCGCCGCTTCCACCGCATTTTTGACGATATTCATCAACGCCTGTTCCATCAAATGGCGGTCCAGCGCCACCACCATTGCCGCCTGCGGTATCGCATCGCAGCGCGCCCATTCCAACTGGATGCCTTTGCTACTGCACGGTTCGCGATACAAGGTGAGGATGCCGTCCAGCATCGCCTTCACATCGCAAGGGCGTAGTGCGGGGTCGGGCATTTTCACGACCAGTGTGAAGCGTTCGATAAATTCGCCCAGATGGGTATTGCGCCGCTGCACCGCTTCAGTCGCGGCTGTAAGCACGGGTGCGGGCGTCAGCACGGGTGCGGGCGTCAGCGCGGGTACGGGCATAAGCTAGGGCGCATCCGCCTCATGCCAGCACGCGTGCAAGGTTTTGCCTTCTGCTTGCCCCTGCACCAGCCCCAGCAAGCTTTGCGCGCTGGCGTTGAGCAGGCTGATGCGGCCATCAAAATCAAATACCACCACCGCACTCGGGGTGGCTTCCAGCAATTGCGCCAAAAAGCCGCGCTGCTCGCCCAGTTTTAACCGCTCTTGATACAAGGCTTCCAGCATGCGGTTGAAGCTTGCCACCAGCCCCGGCAACTGGTCGCCTTGCGTGCTACGCATGCGGGCCGCGTAGTTTTGATCTTGCGCGCTGCGCATACGCCAACGGTTGCAGCGCTGCGCCGATTAGTTGCCAGCCGCCAATGAAGGTCAGCAGCAGGAAAAGTTCAAGGCTAATCATCAACCCGGCGCGCTCGTGGTATTGCACTAGCGTGAGCAGCAGAAATAGCGCGTGCAAGGCGATCAGGTAAGCTTGTAGGCGATGGCGCAAACTCATGCTGGCCGCTCGCGCTGATCGATTAAAACACCTGGTGCCGATGCAGCGCGGCGGCTACCCGGACGAAGTGGCGCGAGCGGTGCTGTGGTTGCTGTCGGATCAGGCATCGTACACCACCGGCTCCAGCATTGATGTGGCGGGTGGGCGTTAGTTTGTCAAAGTTGCCGTGGTTTTTCAAGCTGGAAGGTGATGTTGTAATGATTTGCGCTGGCGGGTGATCCTTTTAACTTGCATTTTCTGCTAGAATTCGCCACCGCTGTCACTTTTAGGAGAAGAGCATGTCTGGCTTATCATTCGAGTTTTCATTCAAACCCGCGCAGCAGCAACCTGAGCTTGACGAGTTGCCGATGCATATTTTATTGATGGATAACTTTAGTGGCCATCGCTCAAAGTTGGCACTGTCTGAGCGCACTTTCTCCACTGTCGATATCGATAATTTCGATCAAATCATGGCGCGCCACGCGCCCGTACTCGACCTGGATCTCTCCGGCACCCAGATTCGCCTGCAATTTCGCAATCTCGACGATTTTTTACCTGATGCGCTGTATCGCAATGTGCCGCTGTTTGCTGCGCTACGCGAGCAATTGAAAAAAGATTTGCCCGCTCGGCTACCTGCGGCAGCGGCCGCACCGGCTGCTGGCAACAGCGACAACCCGTTTCAGTCGCTGCTGGGGGGCGATGCCAAATTGGCGGCACCACCAGCACGGGGCTTCGATGCCATGATCAAGCAAATGCTTGCGCCCCATCTTACCCCCGTGACTGAAACCCACCCGCCCGAACTGGCCATGTTACAAGATGCCGCGTGCAGCCTGTTGATGCGCGCGATTTTGCAGCACCCTGATTTCCAGGCGCTCGAATCGGCCTGGCGCGGCGTGCATTTTATGCTCACCCAATTAGAATTGGATCACAATTTGCGCCTGTTCTTGCTTGATGTCAGCCGTGCAGAATTGGCCGCCGATTGTGCTGCCGATTGCGCCGCCAACAGTGCGCAATTGGAGCGTAGCGCCAGTTTTCAACTGCTGGCCGAGCGCTGGCAACGCGCCGCCAGCCCCATCCCGTGGTCGATGTTGGTTGCCGCCTTTGAATTTGATGCCAGTGAAGCCGATGTTGCCCTGTTAGCCGCCATGGGTGCGATTGCCAAACATGTCAATGCCCCCTTGCTGGCCGGTGCCACAAGCAGCGTGGTCGGGTGCTACAGCTACACAGAACAAAGTGAGCCGCGCGATTGGCTGGCCGACAGCGAGCAACAGGCGCGCTGGAAGGCGCTTGGCAAGAGTGCCCAGGCACCGTGGCTGGGCCTGGTGATGCAACGCATGTTGCTGCGCCTGCCGTATGGTGCCAATACCGACCGGGTGGAGGCATTCAAGTTTGAAGAAATCGATGGCGTGCCGCTCCCACAGCAATTTTTATGGGGCAGTGGCGCGTTGGCGGTGGCGGCCCTGCTGGCGCAAAGTTTTCTGGAAGACGGTTGGGATATGGAGCCGGGCAGCCTGCGTGACATTGGCGAATTGCCTGCCTACAGTTACAAAGTGCAGGGCGAATCGGTATTGCAACCCTGTGCCGAAAGCGCCTTGCTGGAACGTGCCGCCGATGTCGGCATCGCCAGCGGCCTGATGCCTTTGCAAGGGTTTAAAAACAAAAATGCGGTGCGCCTGTTATGCATGCAATCGTTGGCGCGCACCGAATTGGCGGGGCGTTGGTAGCTTTTCTTGGACATTCTTTTTAAAGCACAATCATGGAAACTTTTGGTGAACGACTCAAGGCCGAACGGCAGCGCTTAAATTCCAGGCACACAGAGCCAAGGTGCGCAAACCGAGGGTGGCACGGCCGCGCCCACCCTCATCTGAGTGATAAAAAG
>JBKJLF010000683.1:0-6436 GCA_046597185.1 Burkholderiaceae bacterium
TGGCAGCCAATGCCAGTGTGGCAAGCCTGGTACAACGCTTCGCCACCTTAACTGCACCGATTACCGGCCAAGTTATTGGCAATGTGGCAACTGTGGTAGACCGCACCCAAAATTCGGCGGGTGAGAGCAAATTGGGCGATATTATTGCCGATATTTACCTCAATGGCTCCATTGGCCCGGCCTATGGCAACAAGCCAGCAGTGATCGCCTTGAGCAACCCCGGCGGGATACGCAATAACATCACCAACACCGTGGTGACCTATGGCGATTTGTTTTCGGTGACGCCTTTTGGCAATAATCTGGTGACCGTCGATTTGACCGGCGCGCAAATTTTGCGTTTGCTGGAACAGCAATGGGAAGCACCGCAACCAACGGGTGGCCGGATCATGCAGGTATCGAATGGCTTTAGCTACACCTGGGACGGCAGCACCCCTACAGGCGCTGCAGCAGGCACGGGCGCACGCGTGGTGCCCGGTTCGATCAAATTGAATGGCACCCCGATCAGCATGACGGCAAGCTACCGCGTAACCGTCAACAGCTTTATGGCAACCGGTGGCGATAATTACACGGTCTTGACCAAAGGCACCAATTCGCAAGCGGGTGACATTGACATCGATGCCGGCGTAGCGTACTTCAAGAGCGTGGGCACGGTGCCAACACCGGGTCAAAACCGCATTACTCGCATCAACTAAAAAAAGTTGTGAATCCCTTTTAGCCGCTCTCACGGGCGGCTTTTTTTTGCCCTGATTCTTCACCCTGATTCTTCACCCTGATTCTTCACCCTGATTTTTCACCCTGATCAGCAAGCCAGGCCAACGCCCCCTGGCCAGCGGCGCGGCCCGAGGCAAAACAGCCAGTCAATAAATAGCCGCCAGTGGGCGCTTCCCAGTCCAGCATTTCACCTGAGCAAAACACGCCTGGCATAGTGCGCAACATCAAATTCTCATCCAACGCAGAAAAACACACCCCGCCTGCACTGCTAATGGCTTCATCCAGTGGCCGGGGTGCGAGCAAAGTAAGTGGCAAGGCCTTGATGGCGGCGGCAAGCTGCGCTGGTGCGTTCAATTGTTCCGGCGTCAGCAACTCGCGCAGCAAACCGGTTTGCACCCCTTTTAAACCCAAACGGCTTTGTAAATGGCTGGCCAGCGAGCGCGATCCACGCGGATGACTCACCGCCGCCAACACTTTTGCGGCTGGCCAATCGGGCAGCAAATCGATATACACCAGCGCTTGGCCCAAGGCGGCCTGCTGCTCACGTAAGCGACTTGACAAGGCGTAAATCAAACTGCCTTCCACGCCATATTCGGTCAAGACAAATTGGCCTTTGCGCCACTGCATCGGCTTGCCAACGGGCTTGCCAACGGGCTCGCCAACGGGCTGCCACCCCAAAGCCACCGTCAACAAGGGCTGGCCCGCATAGTGCGCGCGAAAATAATCACTCCACGCCACCTCAAAACCGCAATTGGCCGGGCGTAAGGGAGCTACTGGCACCCCATGTTGGCGTAGCAAATCCACCCACGCACCGTCCGAACCCAGACGCGCCCAACTGCCACCGCCCAAGGCCAATACCAGCGCCTGCGCCTGCACGCTGGTTACTCCCTGCGGCCCATTAAAACGCAGTGCCTGTGGGCTAGCATCATCCCAACCCAGCCAACGCTGGCGCATGTGGAAGCGCACGCCACGAGCGCGCAAACGCTGCAACCAGGCGCGCAATAAGGGGGCCGCCTTCATATCGGTCGGAAATACCCGCTGCGAGCTACCGACAAAGGTATCAATCCCCAAGCCATGCACAAAGGCGCGCAAGTCTTGCGGGGTAAAAGCATGAATCAGGCGCGCCATTTCTGCCTGTCGATGGCCATAGCGCGACAAAAATGCAGTCAAGTCTTCCGCATGCGTCAGATTCATGCCGCCTTTACCCGCCAGCAAAAACTTACGCCCGACCGAAGGCATGGCGTCATACACATCCACCTCCACCCCGGCTTGGGCCAATTGCTCTGCAGCCATCAAGCCGGCAGGGCCGCCGCCCACCACGACGGCAGTTTTTATGCCATCCACCTTCATTTCAATCGCCCTGATTTCAGCCACCTTTATTTCAGCCGC
Organism: Burkholderiaceae bacterium; assembly: GCA_046597185.1. Taxonomy (GTDB): domain Bacteria; phylum Pseudomonadota; class Gammaproteobacteria; order Burkholderiales; family Burkholderiaceae_D; genus CAMBDR01. The sequence goes on from JBKJLF010000683.1 coordinate 2,101, forward strand.
TTTCGTTCCACCCATTCACCCCTCCTTGTGTACTTTGATTGACAACTTGACGGCAGACCACAGGCTCTGTTATTCTTGCCCGGCCAAGGTGAACCATTCAATACAATGCATTTCAGCAACATTATTATTTATTATCCCTTTTTCCCTATTTTAGCCTCTATGCTCGATAGCCTGCTTACTCCGTCTCTCTCTTCTACGCAAGCCAACAAGCAGATCTCGTCTCCTGGTTTCAGTTTCTTTGTCGCCTTTTTAGGCGGCCCCTGCGCCATCATTGCTTTTTCAGCAATTAACTCATACAAACTGCGTCGGCCTTTTGATGCCGCCGCTTATCTCATCGCCGTCACGGCCTTTTTTGGCCTGTTATTTCTCATTAAACACCCCTTGATGGCGACTACCACAGTCTGGTTGCAGCAGCAACTTGGCCCACGTCATGCGTTTTATTTGATGCGCTGCTACGCCCTGTTATTATGGGGCCTGTTTTATCTGATGCACTTGAAAACACATCGTTGTGCCGCCTTGTTTAATGATACCCCCCGCATTCCATGGCTGAGCGCGCTCGCTTGCACCGGCTTTGGGTATATCGCGCTGATTTTGGCCGGGTGGCTGCCATGAATGAGGGCGCAGCCCTGTCGGCGCAAGCGCTGCAGCAGCGGGTATCGAATTTAATTGAGCGCAAACGCTATGATCACGCTACCACCGTTCTGGCCCAGGCCCTGGCACAATACCCGGATGACCCCGATCTATTATACGAATCGGCCTTGCTCGAATATATGCAAGAGCGCAATGACGCTGCCAAAACCACGCTGCAAAGCTTACTCACGCGCGAACCCACCCATTTTCAGGCGCGCTATTTGTTGTTTGGCGTGCTGCAAGACGAGGGCGAACTGACCCAAGCTGAGTTATTGCTGCTCGATTTGATTAAAGACTACCCGGAAGCAGCGGTACTGTATGCCAAATACGCGATGTTGATGTTTCGCACCCAACATCTGAAAAAAGGCCATGCCCTGGCGCGCGAAGCCTTGCGCCTGGACCCCAACGATGACCTCGCCCTGATGGCTTGCATGATGGGTGATATGATCGAAGGACAGCAGCATGGTGAACAAGCGAACCTGGCTCAATTGATGAGCCGCCATCCGGAAAGCACCAGCACCGCGCACATGTTGATCTCGCATCTGGTACAGCGCGGCCAATATGGTGCCGCAAAGCGCATTGCAATTCAACTGTTGCAGGCGCAACCGGATTCCAAAGCCATTCTCACCATGGTGGTTGAACTGGATTGTTTAAGCCACTGGAGCATGCTGCCCCTGTGGCCGTTAAATCGCTGGGGTTGGCTGGCCTCCGGCGTGCTGTATATTCTGACCCTGGTGCTGCTCAATTGGCTGCGCCAAACCAGTCCTCAATCCGTTGCTACAGTTGGCAGCCTGATGCTGTGCTATGTGGCTTACTCCTGGCTCTACCCACCGATACTCAAGCGCTGGTTATCATACCGCGCAGGGATATAAATCATCATGACATCCACCCCAAGCTCCACCCAAACTGAACTCGAACAGGCGCTGCTGTCTGACCCATTCAACCTGGCCAAGCGGCTGGAATACGCCCATTTATTACTGGCCAACCAGGAAGCGGCCAAGGCGCTCACCCAGTTTGAACTGATCGAGCGGCAACAATGCGATGCCGCCGCCCTGTGCGGGGTGGCGCTGGCACAGCTTGCACTCGGGCGCAAGAATGAGGCGCTGGCCAGCTTTATGCGGGCACGCCAGCAAGCCGATTTTCAAGCTGGTATGGCTGACCACGCCGCGCTCGAACAATTGCAAGAAACCGCCCGCCCGAGCGGCGCGCCGATACTGTCCCTGGTGCCCACGATCAGCAACAATGTGATATCGCTGCTGCCCGAGCCACCCGAACAAATCAGCTTTGCCGACGTGGGCGGCATGGATGAGTTGAAAAAGTCGCTGCGTCTGCACATTATCGAACCCTTTTTACGCCCGTCCCTGTTTGCCAAATTCAAAAAGCAAGGCGGCGGCGGGATTTTGTTATATGGGCCGCCGGGTTGCGGCAAAACCATGATTGCGCGTGCGATTGCCAATGAATGCCACGCCGCCTTTATTTCGGTGGGCATTAGCGAAGTGCTGAATATGTGGATGGGCGAGAGCGAGCGCAACCTGGCGCAATTGTTTGACAAGGCGCGCGCGCACAAACCCTGCGTATTATTTTTCGACGAACTCGACGCGCTGGCCTTTTCCCGCTCCAAGGCGCAAAGTGAACACAGTCGAACCATCGTCAACGAATTTTTATCGCAAATGGATGGTTTTGAGCGCGACAACCGCGACGTATTGTTTTTGGCCGCCACCAATATGCCGTGGGATGTCGATCCGGCCATGAAGCGCCCCGGCCGCTTTGCCCGGCAATTATTTGTGCCGCCGCCGGACACGCTTGCGCGCCGCCATATCATCGAACTCAAACTGCACGAAGTGCCGCACGAAGGCATCGATATCGCCGCGCTGGTAACGGCCACGCCGCAGTTTTCCGGGGCCGATATCGATGGCTTAATCGACCTGGCCAAAGAAAACGTGCTGCATGAAATTTTAAGCGGCAACCCGGAACGGCCACTTCACCCTGCCGACTTTGCTTTTGCGCTGGATGCGATTAAACCCTCTACCATCGAATGGTTAAAAACGGCGCGCAATCTGGTGCGTTATGCGGGGGGCGATGATACGTATCGCGATGTGGAAAAATATTTGAAGCAAACCAAATTTATTTAACTTGCCATTGGCTCAATATGGTATATAATTAGACAAAATCGTATATTGATCTGGACAATACCATGGATTCCACCGCCAAACCCACCAAACCCACCAAGCAAGCCAAGCAAGCCGCTGCAAGCGCCTTAACCGAAGACGGCCATTATCCCTTGCCCCAGCCCGGCCCTGCGCCGCTGGCGGAGCAAACGGTTGCCACTTATTCAACCCCATTCCGGGGCAATGTCAGCGATGTCATCAAAGGCATGCGCAATGGCATTTCGGCGCAAATTGCGCCCGATGTCGCCCTGCGTTTGGGCATGAGCCAGGATAAACTCTTCGAAACCTTGCGCCTGCCCAAAAGCACCATCAAAGCGCGTCTGGGCAAATCACAAACCTTGTCCCCGGTTGAACAAGACCGCATGTTTCGGGCCGACCGTCTGTGGCAGCGGGCATTGGCCGTATTCGAAGACGAAAGCGCCACCCGCGCCTGGATTAAACGCGAAAACCGCACCCTGGGTGGCGAAGCACCCTTGGCTTTGCTGGATACCGAAGCAGGTTACGAATTGGTACTCGATACCCTGGGCCATATCGAATATGGTGTGGTGGCGTAATGATCCCGGCCGATATTGTACTGTGGCGTATCGCCAAGCATACCTTACAATACCCCGCGACCGATTTATCCGGTGGCGGGGCCAAAATCACCGGGGGGCGCTGGAATAAAAAGGGCACGCCGGTGGTGTATGCATCTTCCAGCATTGCCTTGGCAACGCTCGAAACGCTGGCCCATTTGGGTGACAATATCGCGATTCGAAATGCGTTTTTGGTGCAGATTACCATCCCCGCAGCAGTATGGAAGCGGCGTGAATGTATTAGCGCCAGCGAGCTTGGCCCCACCTGGGCGGCGGAACCACCGGGTTTAACCAGCGTCAATTATGGCGATACCTGGATTCACGCCCAACACAGCCCCCTGTTATTGGTGCCCTCGGTAATTGTGCCGGAAGAATACAATGTGCTGATCAACCCGGCGCACAGTGCCACCAAACGCATTGACGCGCAGGTGCTACGCCAGTTTGTGTACGACCCGAGGCTTTAAGCACAAAGCCCCAAGCCACTGACCACAGCACCGAAACGCCCCGGCCCAAGCAATTGCAGCACGCCATAGCCGCCCCATGCCAACATCAACACCCCCACCAAGGGGCGCAAAGTGCGCATGGCACCTACCAGCCGGGTTTGCACCAACAGTAACCAGGGCAGCGTGCCCACACCAAACAAAAACAACAAAACCGCACCCGACCAAGCCGAGCCGGACAGCAAAGCAAACGGCAACACCGCATACAGCAAGCCGCAAGGCATGCAACCCCAGGCCATGCCGTTGAATAAAGGGTGGTAGTTGGCCGGACGCGGCAAAGCCTGCACCAAGCGGGAAAACCAGGCAAATTGGGGCCAAGCCAGCCACGCGGGCAGCAGAGCGCTCGGCAAGCGCCAACCAATCAAGCGCCAGCCCAAAAATACCAACGCCAAACTACCCAACAACATAAACCCGGCCCGCACAGGCAGCCACGCGGGCAAACCCCAGACCACGCCACCGCCTGCCC
>JBKJLF010000738.1:0-10663 GCA_046597185.1 Burkholderiaceae bacterium
GTAGCCTCACGCGGCGGCGTGCATTTGCCGCCGGTGGGCGGCACCAGCCAAGGCTTGTCCATCGTGCCGCAAATGGATGCCTTCGCCAACCTGTTTGGCTTGTTGATGCCTATTGGCGTTGGCCTGCTCGCATCCTGGTGGCCGGCTACCAGATCGGCCAATCTCAACCCGATTGACGCCCTGACTCATTGACTCATTGCCCCATTGACTCATTGCCCCATTGACTCACTAACTCATTGATCCATTGCCGGAGAAACACCATGCAAGAGCAGTCATCCAGTTTTATGCGCGATTTTGTTCATTCCCTGTCACTCGTGGGGGTCTTGCTGCTGGCCGGACTAGCACCATTGCCGGGCCACGCCGAATTGACAGCCTTGCAAATTCTGGACAAGGCAGACGACCGGCTCGACATCAAGAATTCCCAGATCGATTTGGAAATGCTGGTTTACCGCGACAAGGAATTGCGCAAGACCTATCGCATGGCACTGCAATATCGGGACGCCGACCACACCATGGCTGAAACCGTTTTTCCGCCACGCAACGAAGGCGAAAAGATGTTGCAGGCGGGCCGCCGCAACTATTGGCTGTTTTTACCCAACATCAACCGGGCGATCCGCATTTCCGAATCGAACAATTTTTCCAACAGCGATTTTTCCAATTCCGACATATTGTCGCCACGCCTGAGTAACGAGTACACGCCCAAATTGCTCAGTATCGAAAAACTGAATCAGGATGAAGCCTACAAGCTTGAATTATTGGCCAAGGACGATACCACGCCGTATGCCAAGATCGTGTATTGGGTACGCAAGAACGATTTCTTCCCGTTGCGCCGCGACTATTACACTTTTTCGCAACAATTGCTCAAGCGGCTCGATATTGCCGCCACCACCGATGTCATGAAGGGCAATCCCGATACCCTGATCATGGGCAGCGTTCTTGAGCGCGACAAAAAAACCGTGATCCGGTATGTGAAACATGTCGCCAATAAAAAATACCCTGATGGCACGTTCCATCAGGATTCGCTGATGAAGCGTTAAAGGTCGGCGACGTGAAAAAACAGTTCTTGACACCATCTGCCCTGAGCCTGACCATCGGTCTGCTGGTAGCCATCGGGCCGATGGTGCATGCCGGTGAATTGACGCCGGCCAGCGCCGTGCCAACAAGCGACCCCGCACCGGCAACGCCGCCCGCCAACGATCCGTTTGGTGACAGCAACCCGCTTGACCTGATCAAACGCACGGTGCCAGCCAACCAGAAACAGGATGCAGGCACGCTCGACTTCAAAGGATCGTTGTTTTTGAAACTCGATGCCAACCATCTGCGTGAAGCTGCCAGACTCAATCCGGGCAACCAAATGGGCCTGAAAAAACACGACGCCACCGTGGAAGGACGCACCACGCTCTCCAGTACGCTCGACAGCCAGCGTCGATGGCGCTGGCTGTTCAAGGGCTTTGCTTCGAGCGCCGATTTTCGCCAGGGCGATGGCGTGATCGGTACCCATTTGCGCGCCGACGAACTGTTTATTGACTGGAAGTCGAATCCATTTTTTGCCAGCTTCGGGAAGCGGCGCGTTAACTGGGGGCATGCGCAGGGGTTTAACGTGGTCAACGTGGTGGCACCGGCACGCGATCCGCTCAACCCCGACTATGAAACCGAAGGCCAGCCGATGCTGTGGCTCAGCCGGGGCAGCAGCAGCACGGCCGACCTGTTTTTTACGCGCGGCAATTACCGCGACAGTGACAGCGGCAGCATCAGCGGCGACAAGCCGCGCTGGGGGCTGCGCTGGAGTATTCCTGTCGGGGAAGCCGATCTGGCACTGTACTACTTTGACGGCAGGCGTTACCAGAACGGTCTGGCGTTCGAGCGCATGCTGGGAGCATCCTTTTCTGCCAACCTGATGCCGGGCTTAAGCCTGTATGGCGAACTGGCCAGCTTCTCGCACAACTATCGCCGTTATTTTGACGCCAATGGCGCGATTCGCCAAAAGGACGGTACCAGCCACAAGCTGGTGGTGGGTGCGCTGTGGGATCTGGGCGGCAGATCCAACCTGTTTGCCGAAGTGTTTTACAACGGCCAGGGCGCGAACAAACAGGAGCGACAATCGTTTTGGCAAGCGGGGGCACGCAACCATGAATTGCTCAGGGAATTTGTTCCGCTGGCGATGAACCGCCGCTATGCTTTGCTTGGTTTCAAAAAGGAATACCGGGAAAAATATGCGCTTAACCTGAATGTGCTGATTGCCGCCGACCGCTCGACGAATTTGCGCATCGAAGGCAGCTATTTATATTCGGATTATTTTGACCTTAAGGGCATCATTTCGCATACTGCCGGCAAGCAGGACTCCGAATTTGGCAGCAGTATGCGAAATGATGCCCAACGCCAAACAGTTTGAACTCCAGTTAAGTACCCATTTTTGAAGTGAAAGAAGACGATGGATATCAAGATCAAATCAGTCTGCAGGCATTATCATCTCGGACAAACCCTGGTGCAAGCCTTGCAGGATATTTCCTTTGAAGTCAGGCAGGGCGAATTCCTGGCCTTGACCGGGCCTTCCGGCAGCGGCAAATCGACGCTGTTGCACCTGCTCGGTGCATTGGACAAGCCCGATAGTGGCGAAGTCTGGATGGGCGACCAATTGATCAACAAACTGGAAGACGACCGTCTGGCCGCGATCCGCCGCGACAACATCGGCTTTATCTTCCAGTCGTTCAATTTGATTCCGGTATTGAGTGTCTTTGGCAATGTCGAATTTCCCTTGCAACTGCAAAACGTCGCCAAAAAGGAACGCGCCGAACGGGTGTTGACGGTACTCGAAAGCGTGGGCCTGTCGCATCGCGTTCATCACAAAACCGAAGAATTGAGCGGTGGCCAACGCCAGCGCGTGGCCATTGCTCGTGCCTTGGTGACCCGGCCCGACATTTTGCTTTCTGACGAACCGACCGCCAACCTTGATTCCAAAACCGGACACGAAATCATTGAACTGATGCAACGCCTCAATGCCGACCATAAGGTGACGCTGGTGTTTGCCACCCATGACAGCAAGATCGTGGCCAATGCCCACCGCGTGATCAAAATCCTGGATGGCAAAATCGAGGACGACAGCAGCCCGCGATCTGCCGCAGCCTGAGCCGACCGACAGCACCAACACAACCAACACAGCCAACTGCCATTACGCCAACCGGATACCGAACATGGGTCGCAAGAAGATCATAGAAGACGAGCAATTGTTGATGCATGCACGCACGCTGTTTCTGGAAAAAGGGATACAAGCTTCGACCAAGGACATCGCCACGCTGGCCGGCATCTCCCAGGCGACGCTGTTCCAACGCTTTCCGACCAAGGAAGCCCTGTTTCACGCCGCCATTGTCATCCCCAAGCCAGACACCAACGCCATCCTCGGCGCAGCACTCGACCATGCCGATCCGGTATCGGCCTTGAGCGCCATTTGCGAAGCCATGCTGACCTATTTTCGGGCCATGATGCCACTGGCACTGCAACTATGGACGCATCCGGCCATCTCCCTGCAAGACATGCAGGGACAGTTTCAAAAAAACAATCCTGCGCTTCTGGGCAATGCATTGACCGAGCACCTGCGGGAACTCAATCAGGGCGGCAAGGCCAGCATCGCCAACCCGGCCTCTTCAGCCTTTTTGCTGGTTGCCGCCATTCATAGCCTGGCCCTGTTTGAACTGATGGGTGCGCACGGCGGTCAATTTCCGCCATCTACTATCAACGCCATGGTCGATTCTCTATGGCGTGGCATGGCAACAGATAAAAACACCACAGATTGACTCAATATAACCATTGATATGCACATCATTAATCAATATCAACAGTGTAACCAATAAAAGGAGCATTCATGAAAAAGAAACTCATTAACATTGCCGCAATTGCCGCCATATTGGCTGTTATCGGTTTTGTCGCGCAGCACTATGGCAGCCGCGCTATCGATTTTGTAATTAAAATGCACGGCGGCTAGCAATATATGTTTTAAAAAATCAGGACTGTAGTACTATAGTTCGTGTTGATTTGAGGCATCCAAAAATGCCCAAGCACTTCGCTCTATTTGGATTCAATTGTTGGTGGTTGCAACGATTCATCTGGCGAAACTGCAAAGTACATAATCGCAAGCAAGTCCAAATCTACATTCAAGGCAATGCGCCACCAGCAAGAGGATGAAATGACCTTTACGCCAGTTGACAGCAATACCATTGGTGAAGTGTTACCAATTAATTTTAAGTTAATAAATTTAACCATTGAATCTTGGGCGAACCGCACGCCTGATACCCCGGCATTGATATTTCTGGAAGATGGCGAAACCGAAACCGAACGCGTCAGCTATCAGCAGTTGCACCAGCGTGCCGGTGAAATTGCCCAATGCCTGCGGCAACGCCAGCTCGTAGGCGAGCGGGTGCTGCTGCTGTTTCATTCCCGCATCGATTACATTACCGCATTTTTTGGCTGCCTGTACGCCGGGGTCATTGCCGTGCCGGTTTATCCGCCCCGCAATAACTACCATGCAGAACGGGTTTTAGCCATTGCGCATGACGCGCAAGCCAGGACGGTCTTGACCATGCAATACCTGCGTGCCGACATTGAGGCCAAGATGGCAGCACTGTCAGCCGATGCGGCGCTGGAAATTCTGGCCGTGGACGGCCCTGAAATGGTTTCCTCCAGTGTCTACATGAACCGGGAGCAACTGCCAGAGCAGGTGGCCTACCTGCAATACACGTCCGGCTCCACCGGCACTCCCAAAGGCGTGATGGTCAAGCATGGCAACCTGATACAAAATTGCCTGTATTCGGCTAAGGCGCAGGGCTTGCCGGAAGGTCGCTGCTTTGTTGCATGGCTTCCCATTTTTCACGATCTCGGCCTGGTGCACGGGATTTGCCTGCCGCTAACCTTGGGCGGTACTGCGGTCTTCATGCCCTCGCCGGTGTTTGTGCAAAAGCCGTTGCGCTGGCTCAAGGCGATTTCGCGTTACCGTGCCGTATACACACCGGCCCCCAATTTTGCTTACGAACTGTGCGCGACCAAAATCACTGCCGTCGAGGCGGCAACGCTGGATTTATCTTGCTGGCAAGTGGCCCTGAACGGGGCCGAACCGATTGCGCTGTCAACCTTGAACAAGTTCCGTGCCCATTTTGCCGCCAGCGGCTTTGATCCTGCCACGTTTTCCAGCGGCTATGGCCTGGCGGAAACCACGCTTCTGGTCACTTCGGGCAAGCATGGCGAAATGACACCGGTGCTGTACCTGGACGCCGAAGAGATCAAGCAGGACAAGGTGGTGCTCTTGAACCCGGACGATCCGCTCGCCAAGGCACAAGTGTCGTCTGGCTGGATCATGCCTGACCCGCATGTCAAGATCGTCAACCCCAATACCATGTTGGAATGCAATGGTACCGAAGTCGGTGAAATCTGGGTTTCCGGCAGCAGCAATTGTGCAGGGTACTGGCGGCGTGCGCAGGAAAGTGTCGAAACCTTTGCCGCCACCCTCGCTGCTACCGGCGACACCTGCTACATTCGTACCGGCGACCTGGGCTTTGCCCATGCAGGGCAGCTATATGTCACCGGGCGACTGAAAGACCTGATCATTATCCGGGGTGCCAATCACTATCCTCAAGACATTGAACGCACCGCCGAAGATGCCCATCCGGCGCTGCGCAAGGGGGGCTGGGCTGCCGCTTTCACGCTCGAAGACGCGCCCGACGCACCACAACTGGTGATCGTGATCGAAGTCGAACGCACCGAGCGGAAAAAGGTCGATGCCACCGAAGCCGGCCTGGCCATCATGCGCGCTGTCACCGAAAAGCACGGCATTGACGTTGATCTGGTGGTATTGATCGATCCCGCCGGAATTCCCAAAACCTCCAGCGGCAAAATCCAGCGGCGTCCCTGCAAGGCCATGATGCTCGCTGGCGAGCTCAGCGAAATCGGCCGCTGGCAGCGCTTTCGTGACGATGCCGCCATCGCTGCGGTTACCGCACCCGACACCAACCGGCCGGGACGGATTGAACTTGAGGGCATGCTGCGCCAACGCATTGCGCGCCTTGTCGGCGTTACCGCCGATCAGATCGGGCTGCAGGAGCCGTTCACCTCACTTGGTCTCAATTCGATGAAGGTAGTCGAATTGATCACCGGGTTCGGGGCCGAGCTTGACATGAACCTGCCGCCCACCATCGCCTTTGACTATCCGACCATCGAGCGGCTCGCCGCGCACCTCTGCGGCACGGCCCCCGCACTTGGCGGCGGCATCGCTGACGGCATGCAGCAGCACTCGGAAGCGGTGGCGATCATCGGCATGGGCTGCCGCCTGCCCGGGGCCGATACCCCGCAGGCGTTCTGGGAATTGCTCAAGCAAGGCCACTGCACGGTCGGTGAAATACCGCCCGAACGGGTGGCACTGACCGGTTACGAAGCTGGCCCTGACGACCCGTTCCGGTTTGGCAGCTTTCTGCCCGCCATCGACCGTTTTGACGCCAACCTGTTCGGCATTTCGCCGCGTGAAGCCCAAAGCATCGACCCGCAGCAGCGCCTGCTGCTGGAAACCGCCTGGCATGCACTGGAAGCGGCCAACATTGCCCCCAACCGCCTGGCCGGTTCGGCCACGGGCGTGTTTGTCGGCATCAGCGTCAACGATTATTTCCGGCTGCAACGTGCCGCAGGCGCAGGCCAGGACACCTATTCTGGCACCGGCAGCGCGCTCTCGATTGCCGCCAACCGGATTTCGTATGCGCTCGGACTGCAAGGCACGAGCATGGCCATTGACACCGCCTGCTCGTCCTCGCTGGTGGCGGTGCATCTGGCTTGCCGCAGTCTGTCCAGCGGCGAAACCGGCCTGGCCCTGGCCGGCGGCGTCAACCTGGTGCTGTCGTCCGATTATGGCAACATCTTCAGCGAGGCCCAAATGCTCTCGCCTACGGGCCGCTGCCACACCTTTGGCGCAGCCGCCGACGGCTATGTCCGGGGCGAAGGTTGCGGCATGGTGGTACTCAAGCTGTTGCGCCATGCCGAACGTGACGGCGACCGCATTCTGGGCGTGATCCGGGGTTCCGCCGTCAATCAGGACGGTGCCAGCAATGGCCTGACCGCGCCCAATGCGCTGGCTCAGCAACAGGTGATCCGGTCCGCCTTGAATGCCTGCGCCCTGCCGGCCTCGTCCATCGGCTATGTGGAAACACATGGCACCGGTACCCCGCTCGGCGATCCGATCGAAGTTGCGGCCCTGCATCAGGTTTATGGCGGCAGTGGCAAGCAAGATGATGCCCGTGATGCCGCCATTCCTGATGCCGCACGCTGCTGGCTGGGCGCAGTCAAGCCAAACATTGGGCATCTGGAATCGGCAGCAGGCATCATCGGCCTGATCAAGGCAACGCTGGTATTGCAACACGGCCAGATTCCGCCGCTCGCTGTGACGGGCGCGGACAACCCGCAAATCGATTTGTCTGGCAGCCGCCTGGCCATCACCCGCCAATTGCAGCCATGGTCCGGCTCGTCCGGCGATGACCCTTTGCCACGGCGCGCCGGGGTCAGTTCGTTTGGTTTTGGCGGCACCAATGCCCACCTGATCCTGGAATCGCATCCCGGTGCGCTGGAGAGTGCCACTTCAAGCGCCACGCCAGGCGTGCAGCCGGACCCGGCTCAGGCATTTTTGATGACCCTCTCTGCGCACAGCCGCCCTGCCTTGCGTGCATTGGCGAACAAGTACGCCGATCTGCTGCAAAGCTGTCGCCATGAAGACTTGCCAACCCTGTGCCAGGCACTCCATGGCGGTCGCGCCCATTTGTCCGAACGCCTGTGCGTCAGTGGCAATGATATCGAAGCGATGGCCGCTGCATTGCGCCAGTACGGGATGGGCAACCTGGCTGCAATCGCTCCCGCCAGCCATGGCCGCATGCTCCAGCGCCACCGGATTGCCTTCCTGTTTACCGGGCAGGGTGCGCAATATGTCGGCATGGGGCGTGACCTGTATCAGGTCGAGCCGGTGTTTCGCAACCATCTTGACCGTTGCGATACGATTTTACGCCCCGGCCTTGGCCACTCGGTCAAGGAAATCCTGTTTGGCCCGGACAGTTCCCTGCTTGATGACACGCGCTATGCGCAACCGGCGATCGTGGCACTGGAACTGGCACTGGCGCAGCTCTGGCGGCATTACGGGGTCGATCCCGAATTTGTTTGCGGCCACAGTGTCGGCGAATATGCCGCAGCCTGCGTGGCAGGCATCATGAGCCTTGACGCCGCGCTGGAACTGGTCACCGTCCGCGCCCGCCTGATGGCATCTGCCCCCGGCCAGGGTGCCATGTTGAGCGTGGTGGCAAGCGAAGCGTCACTTTTGCAGTGGCTTAAGCAAAGCGGCAGCACACTTGAAATTGCCGCCTGGAACGCGCCTGACCAACTGGTATTGTCAGGCCAGGAGCGCGATATCGTACACGCGATTGAAGCGCTCAATGCAGCAGGCATGGCTGCCACCCGGCTCAAGGTCAGCCACGCCTTCCACTCGCGCCTGATGCAACCCGTAATGGCCGAATTTCGTGCCGCACTGGCCAAGGTGCAATTTCACCCGCCGACCTTGCGCATGGTCGCCACTGGCGGCGGCAATCCCGGATCGGCCCGCTTCGATCGCGACTACTGGGGCGAGCAATTGCTGCAACCGGTCAGCTTTAGTCAGGCCATTGACAGTCTATGGGCCGCCGGTGCCGATACATTTATCGAAGTCGGGCCATTGCCGGTATTGACCAAGCTGGCCGCCAAAACCATTAATGGCGGTACCTTGATCAATTCCATGCTCAAGGACGGCAACCAGCATTTGCACTGGCAACAGGCACTGGGTCAACTGTTTGTATCCGGCCTGCAATTGCATTTGCCAACCCCGATTCCGGCGGCACGCCGCATGAACTTGCCGCTTTATGAATTTGACCGGGGCAATTACTGGTTCCAGGCACAGGCAAGCGGCAAGCAGGCCATACAGCGCGCCAACCTTGGCACGACCCTGGCCGGAACCCGCCTTGAGATTGCAGCGGACGACATCGTCTGCCTTCATGCCAACCTGCCCGACCATGCCAGCCAGTGGCTTGATGACCACCGCCTGCGCGGCGAAGCCATCATGCCGGGGGCGGGTTATGTCAGCCTGATGCTGTGCGCCGCCAACGCTGCCGGACTGGACGAGCAAGGGGCACGCCTGAGCTTGCAGGGCCTGGGCTTGTTCAAGCCCCTGAACCTGAATCAGGGCAATGTGCCGATTCAAACGATTTTGCAAAAAGAGCCGCAACAGCAGCAGAATCAGGCAAGCCGATGGCAAGTCCGTGTGCTGGCGCGCAGCAGCGACAGCCAGGCATGGGAATGTGTTGCCAGCGCCACCCTGACGGCGGCAGCGCCAGACCAGGCTGCATCGGCTGCATCGGCTGCATTGGCTGCAACGTCTGCACCAACGGCAAACATCAGCAATGCCGGGCTTGATACGGCCGCGTTTTACGCCCACTGGGCACAGCAAGGGCTCGAATATGGCCCGGCCTTCCGCTGCATCACACAACTGCAACTGGTCTCAAGCGCTGCCAGCCCGGCTGGCGCTCTGTCAGCCGATACTGCCCATGCCTGGCTCGAATTGCCCGCCCAAGCCGATTGCGGCAAATTGATCACGATGCTGCATCCGGCCTTGCTCGATGCCGCCTTCCAGAGCGTTGCCGCACTGTTGGGACAACACAGCCAGTACCAGGGACTGGCACCGCTGCCAACCGGGATCGATTACCTCGAATTGCTGGGCCCGACAAAGGGGCCACTCCAGGTGTGGACGCAACTGTGCCCGTCGCCCGCCGACGTGCCGGGCAGTGAGCGCAAAATCACGGCCAACCTGTGGTTGCAAGATGTCAGTGGCAAGCAAGTTGCCGCGATCAGGGGCTTGCAACTATCAATGCTGTCGATTGACAGCCTGCTCGGTTTGCCAAAGTTTCATCCGCCCCAAGCACTCGCCACCGAATGGGTGCCACTGTCGGCTGCACCACTGGCCACTGCAAACAGCGAGCGCATCGGCCCGAGCTGGCTGTTGCTCACCGATGCCTCTACCGACCATCCGCTGCGCGCCAGCCTGGCACTTGATACCGTGCACTTGCCGGTCTATCGCAGTGCGCCGGAACAGTTGCAGGAAATCCGGCTCTCGATTGAGCGCAATGCAAAGCTGGTACAAAGTGCCGTCGGCGTCATTGTGGCCCTGCGCCCCGACCATGCCGATGACGATGCCAGCGTACACGGGCTACTGCTGTGCCGTCAGTTGCAACATTTGTTACTGGCCTTGCGCGACACATCGCAACTGCCGCCGGGTTTTACCATCGCAGTCCTGACGCGCGCTGCGGTGGCGCTGGCGGAAGATGAGCAAATCAGCCTGTCGCAAGCGGCACTGGCGGCCATGCTGCGCTCGGCCGCGCTTGAATTGCCGGGCATGCGGATCGTGCAAATCGATCTGGCGCAGGACTTGGACAAGGCCGATTTCCCGGCCTTGCAACATACGCTGGCGCAGGTACTGCCCACTGTCCCGGAAACCCAACTGGCGATCCGCGCGGGCAAGTTGCAAGTGCCACGGGCACGGACGATGGCACTGGATGGGCACAGCGCCGAAGTGGCACTGCGCCGGTGCCGCCGGTAATGAGATAGCTGCTGTCTCGGCGCAGTG
>JBKJLF010000844.1:0-3628 GCA_046597185.1 Burkholderiaceae bacterium
GTGCCATTGTGAACCGGCAGTAATTGCTTACCGCGCAAATCGAGGTGGGCTTGCAAGGACTGCTCGGGTTGCATATGCACGTCGGGCCAAAGTTTGTCGTAGGAGCCAGTTTCGATCATGGTCACATCAAATGGGCCATACTTGTCGCCAATTTCTTTGAAGCCGGGGAAATAACCGGAGTCGCCGCTGAAAAACAAACGTAGACCTTGCGCCATTGCATTTTCTGGCTGGTTTGGTTTGTCATCCAAAATAACCCAGGACGCCCAAAGCGTTTGGTTGGCATCAAACAAGCCGCGCCCGGAATAGTGCTGGGCTGGGGTTGCCACCAGTTTGATGCCAGCCACTTCAGTCGATTCCCACCAGGCCAGTTGCTGCACTTTGCGCTCATCCACGCCCCAGCCAATCAAGCGCTCACCCACGCCGGACGGGGTGATAAAGTGTTCAACCTTATCGGCCAATTGCACAATCGCGGCATGATCCAGATGATCAAAATGGTCGTGCGAGAGAAGCACACATTTGATTGGTGGCAGATCTGCAATACTGATCGGGCTGGCGTGAAAGCGCTGCGGCCCCATCCATTGCAGCGGGGAAGCGCGCTCGGAAAAGACCGGGTCGGTCAAGAAAAACTCGTCGCGTAACTTCATCAATACCGTAGAATGCCCAAGTCGAAACAAGGTGTGATCGGGTGCCGCCAATAACTCGGCCTGGCTTAAATTTTGGATTGGAATTGAGCCAGTTGGCACGGCGTTCTTTGGTTTATTGAACATGAAATGCCAACTGATTTGTAATGCTTTCCAGAATCCGGCGCGCTGAACCGATTGATTATTTTGAAATTTGACGGGCACTGATGTACGCGCGACATCTTTTTCGCCAGGTGAATTCATGAATGACTGTCCTTTATAAATTCGTTTATAAATTCGCGGGTTATACGAGGGGTTCAATTGGATGCGAAAAACTTACACTACACAGTGTAGTTCTAAATCGGGAAAAAGTAAACTGTCTGGTGTAAAATAGTCAAAAAATTTTGTAAAGGTAAGGATGATGATGATGGCGATGACGGTTCCAGCGCAAAAAATGACTGAGCGCAAACGCGAAGCGATCATGCAAGCGGCAATTGCCGAATTTCGCGACCATGGCTTTGAAGCGACCAGTATGGACAGGATTGCGGCGCGGGCTGAGGTATCCAAGCGTACCGTGTATAACCACTTCCCGAGTAAAGATGATTTATTTGCTGCGATTTTGCTGCAATTATGGGAGACCAGTGCACCATTGCTCGATGTATCCTATCGGCCAGCGCAAGCGCTGCGGCCACAATTAATGGAATTGATGCAGCAAAAAATGCAGATGTTAAACGATGCGAATTTCATCGATCTGGCGCGGGTGGCGATTGCCGCCACCATCCACTCGCCCGAGCGGGCCCAGGCGATGGTGGCAAAATTTGGCGAGCGCGAAGAGGGCGTGCTCGCCTGGATACGGGCCGCGCAACAGGACGGCAGATTGAAGGCTTGTGATCCGGCATTTGCCGCCCATTTGCTGCAAGGCCAGATCAAGGCGTTTGCATTTTGGCCGCAAATTACCATGGGCAAGGCCACGCTTGATCCTGCTGTGCAACAACAGGTGCTGGATGCTGCAGTGGATATGTTTTTGAGCTATTTTGCTATGGCAGGATGACCACCTTGCCCGTCACTTTGCGCGCTGCCATATCATTCAAGGCTTGCGCCGTATCGGCCAGGGCATAGCGGCCAGAAATATGTGGTTTGATTTTACCTTCGGCCAACCAGCCCATCAATTGCCGCATCGCCTGCAAATTGGCTTTCGGTTCGCGCTTGGCAAATTCACCCCAAAATACACCGACCAGGGATGCGCCCTTGAGTAGGGTAAGATTGAGCGGCAGTTTCGGAATCTCACCATTGGCAAAGCCGACCACCAAATAACGTCCGCGCCAGCCAATTGAGCGAAACGCGGCTTCGCTATAATCGCCACCGACCGGGTCGTAAATCACATCCGGCCCTTTGCCATCGGTGGCGGCTTTAATCGCTTCGCGCAAATCTTCGGTGCTGTAATTGATGCAGGCATCAGCACCATGGGCGCGGCACACCGCCAATTTTTCTTCGCTTGATGCGGCCGCGATCACGCGCGCACCCAAGGCTTTGCCAATCTCGATGGCGGCCAAACCAACGCCACCCGCTGCACCCAAAACCAACATGGTTTCGCGGGCTTTTAATTGCGCCCGATCACAAACTGCATGGTGGCTGGTGCCATAGGTGAGGGTGATCGCGGCAGCTACATCAAAATCCATGCCCGGTGGCATCGGCATTAAATTGGCGGCAGGCGCGACAACCTGTTGCGCAAATGCGCCATGACCGATGAAGGCAATCACTTTATCGCCCACTTTATAATGCGCCACCCCTTCGCCCACCGCACTGATGACGCCGGATAATTCACTGCCCGGTGTAAACGGTAAAGTCGGTTTGAATTGATATTTGTTTTGAATAATCAACACATCGGGGAAATTCACGCCCGCCGCTTTGATATCGATTACGACCTGGCCCGGCCCTGCGCTCAAGTCGGCTTGCTCTTCAACAACCAGGGTATCGGGCAATCCCCATGCCTTGCAAACAATGGCTTTCATAACTCTCCTTTGTGAAATAAAAAAACGAACGATCGTTTTATTTTATCATGGGCGTTGTGATCATGTTGATCTGAATGAACCCCAAGCGGGAGATTTTGTCCTGGCAACGTCGATTTTGTTGAATAATCATCAAAATGCTACCGCGAGCGGCCCATGATCAGGTAAAATCACGCTATGAAAATACTTATTAGTAATGACGACGGATATCTTGCTCCTGGCATTATCGCCTTGGCTGATGCAATGGCATCGATTGCCGAGATTGTGGTAGTGGCACCGGATAGCAACCGCTCCGGCTCGTCCAACTCTCTGACCTTGGATCGCCCACTCTCAGTGCAGCGGGCGGCCAACGGCTTTTATTTTATTAATGGCACCCCGTCCGATTGTGTTCATATTGCCTTGACCGCGATTTGCACCGAACGCCCCGATCTGGTGGTCTCCGGCATTAATCAGGGGCAAAACATGGGCGATGATACCTTATTCTCCGGGACGGTGGCTGCTGCCACCGAAGGCTATTTATTTGGCGTCCCCTCCATTGCTTTTTCTCAGGTCGATTATGCCTGGAGTAATCTGGATGCCGCAGCGCAGGTGGCACGCGAGATTGTGCTACACCAGTTTGCCAATTTGCCGCAGCCGTATTTGCTGAATGTAAATATTCCGAATCGACCGTATGAACAATTATTGCCGTGGGTAGGCACGCGTCTGGGCAAGCGTCACCAATCCGAACCCTCCATTGTCAGTAAAGATCCGCGTGGACGCGATATTTACTGGATTGGCCCGCCGGGCGTGGCCAAAGATGCCGGGCCGGGCACCGATTTTCATGCTGCGGCGCTGGGCCATGTCTCAATTACCCCGCTACAAATTGATTTGACCCACCGCGAACATTTAACCTTGCTGCAGGATAACTTGCCATGACGGGCAAGAAAAAAACTTTTCCTCTTTCTCTTTCGGCGGTGGTGTCGAATCCGGCGTCTGCGCCTGCGGCCAATACCGCCCGCT
>JBKJLF010000100.1:0-3951 GCA_046597185.1 Burkholderiaceae bacterium
CCCGCTTAGTGGCGGAAGGCGTGCGGGAAAACAAGTTGGAGCCACTGGCGAGTAATATGAAGTAAAACCGATCAGTAAGGGGCATAGCGGGTGGCGGGATGGCGATGAGCTATTCCCCCACCCGACCTGCATTTATCTGTGCGAACCAACATTTACCGTCCCGCTGCTGATCTCGGCTACGCATTCATGCTAATACCGAGCAGAAAATTTTGCGTAAGTCCTAAAAATAACTCGATCCTCACGCCGCCAGCCTCACCTTGCCCCCATTCACAAAGCTAACGCAAGCCAACACATAATCTTGCTCGACTTCATGCGCATCAAGGCCCGCGCTGTTCAAGCTCAGGCATTGGCCCGCTTCTTTGCGCACCTTGCATTCACCGCAATCACCCGTGCGGCAGGCGTTGGCGATGACAATGCCTGCTTGCTCGGCCAGCTCTAATAAGTTTTGCTGGCCGCTGCATTCCAATTCGATGCCAGAATCGGCAAATTCTACGCTGCCGCCCACCGCATCGTTATTGGTGCTGCCAAAGCTTTCTTCATGAAAATGAATCATGTTGAAACCAGCATGCTGGAAAATCTGTTTGCTGCCTGCCATAAA
Source organism: Burkholderiaceae bacterium (assembly GCA_046597185.1). GTDB lineage: Bacteria > Pseudomonadota > Gammaproteobacteria > Burkholderiales > Burkholderiaceae_D > CAMBDR01. The sequence continues at coordinate 599 of JBKJLF010000100.1, forward strand.
GCCTTCTGGTCCGCAAATATAGACTTCGCGCTCGGCAAAATCGGGCGCGATGGTGCGCAACATTGCGGCATCGAAATGCCCAGTTAGCCCTTGCCAGATTTCTGCGCCATGGGTTTTGACGGGCGCGCTTTTGCTGCCGCGTTTTGGCTTGGATTGGTTGCGTTGATTGTGCTGATTTCGAGTCAGGCTGATGTGTTGCGCAAATTGCGGGTTGCTTGCCGTCATTGCGGCCACTTCATCAGCAAACATCAAATCGGCCTGGGTGCGCGCGCTGTGGAAAAACACCACGTCGGTTTGCATGCCTTGGTCGCGTAGCCAGCGCGCCATCGACAACATCGGCGTCACGCCGCTGCCAGCAGACAGCAACAACAGCTTTTTGCGGGGTTTGGGCGCGCATGTGAATTGGCCGTGGGGGCCATTCATCGCTAAAACCATGCCGACTTTGAATTCGTCACACAGCCAATTCGATACCACGCCCGCATCTACCCGTTTCACAATCAATTCAAAATAATCGGCATTGTCGGGGCTAGATGCAATGGTGTAGGAGCGGAACGCCGTTTTGCCTGCGGCTTTTACTTCTAGGGTGACGAATTGACCGGGAAGGTAGGCCAACGCTTGGCTTGTGCTGGTCTTTGATTTTTGCACCACAAAGCGAAACGCCTTCACATCGTGCGTTATATTCAGCACTTCGAGGCATTTTGCTTGAAGCTTGCGCGCTTGCGGGGCGGGTGTCGCGAGTTTTTCGCGCGCGGCTGGCCTGGCCGATCGAGTAGGTTTGACGAATGGGATGGTTTCTAGCGCGCTACGCAGCCATTGTTGCTCTTTTGGGATGAATTCAGTTAATAATTGCACCGATGCCGCGCCCAGCACGCTAGTGGCCGTCATCACGCCCGACATCATGGCCGATGCCACGCCGCAAAATAAAATATCTTGCCCAGTTAAATGCAAGCCCTTAATCGGCGTGCGCGGCTTGACCCAGCTTTGCGCAAAGCGTTCCGGCGTATGGTCTAAGCCATAGACTTCGCCTGTGCCGTAATGGTTGAAATGCTTGGTCGAAAGCGGGGTGGAAAGCTCATAATAATCGACCTTGCCGCGCACCTGCGGCACCTGTTGGTACACGTCTTCCAACAGTTTTTGGGCTAAGGTTTGTTTGAAGTCGTCATACTCGGCCCCACGGTTTTTCCACGGTTGATTTTCCCACTTTTTGAACCACTCATAGGGCGCGAGCGAAATCACGTCGATGGTGGATTTGCCCGCGTAATGCTGATCCCAAGCCGGGTCTTTGCTGGAGGGAAAGGAAATGTAATTCAGCGGAAAATCGGTATTGGGCTTCTTCAAAAATTTCGCCAAACTTTTATCGTGATCATAGTCGCGGTACAACCACATATTCGCTTGTTCTAACTGTAAGTCGGCGGCACTGCCCTTAACGCCGAGGTATAGCCCAAGGTGGGAAACCGATGGTTTGACATGGCTGAGTTTGTCTTGCAACTGCAAACGCGTGCCGACTTCCTCTGGTAACAACTTGCCAAAGGTATTGATCACGCCCGCCGCGCTAATGACGTTGCGGCACAAAATTTCATCACCATTGCTCATGCGCACACCGATTGCGCGCCCGCCATCGACCATAATTTGCTCAACTTCCGCTTGCACTAGCACCGCGCCGCCTGCGCGTTCAATCACGGGTACGATGTGGCGCGCGATTTGTGACGCGCCGCCCACCGGAAAGCTCGCGCCGCCCAAATAATGCTGCGCCACTATGGCATGCATCGCGAAACTCGATTGCCCCGGCGGCAAACCATAGTCACCCCATTGGCCGCACAGCACGCTGGCAAGCTTTGGGTCTTGGATAAAATCGGCCATCACCGCCTTGGTGGTGCGGCCAAAGTAGTCGTTGCGCGGCATGAATTTGCCAAACAAGGGTTGCAAGCGTGGCGGCAGGTAGCGCTGCCCAAAGTGGGCGGGCATGCTGCGCGTGGCGGCGCGGATGTGGCTTAGGTAAGCGTCGATCTGCGTTTTGCCGTTGGGGAAGGATTTTAATAATTCATCGCGAAAGTTCGCCGCGCCAGCGACAAAATTATATTGCCGGTCTTTGATGATGATTTTGTCGTAGTTATCATCCATTTTGGCCCATTGCAATTGGCTGTCGGTAATCAAATCGAACACGCGGCGCAAGGTGGAATTGGTTTTGTGGACTTCGCCAATATAATGCACGCCCACATCCCATTCATAGCCACGGCGCTTAAACGAATGGGTAAAGCCGCCTGCGGTGTAATGGCGCTCCAGCACCAGTACTTTTTGCCCAGCTTTTGCCAGCAGGGCTGCCGTGGTTAAGCCACCAAGGCCAGAGCCGATGACGATGGCATCATATTGGGTATTCACTTCGCACGAGGCATATTTTTTTCCGACGATCATATTTTTCCTTTGCGCTATGCGCTTTGCATTGTTAATGTTGAGTTGGCTACATGAGTTGGCTACATGAGTTGGCTACATGAGTTGGGCGCTTAGGGTTGCCAACTTAGTGGCTAGGACGTAGATTTTTTGTGGACGCGCCACTTGACCCAGCCGAAAGGCCCGCTTTGATGGTTTGAATTGCTCGCTCCAAGCACGCTTCGCCCAGTTGGCTTGCGCCGAGGTAGCCAAACAATTCCAAGCTGATAATGCCGTGCAACGTGCCCCACAACACTTGGGCGGTTTCGCTGGCACTGGCGGGCAGCACCAAGCCCGCATCAACACAGTGCTGCACGCCTTGGCGCAAGACTTGAAAGCATTGTTGGCTGGTTTCCAAGCTAGTAAGCGATGGCATAAAGCCGGGCACGCATTGACTAAACATAATTTGGTAATAGGTGCTATTGCCGATCGCGCTTTTGCGGTAAGCGCGCCCTAGTTGCATCACGTATTCCATTGGGTCAAGGCCAAATTCGACTATCTCTAAATCTTGCCGCAAGCGGGTAAAGCCTTCGCGGTATAACTCATCTAAAATATCTTGCTTGTTCCTGAAGTAGGTGTACAAAACAATGGTCGATGCGCCGACTTTTTCCGACAATTTGCGCATCGACAAGGCGTGCGGCCCCTCCTGCGCCAAAATGGTGCTGGCTTGATCCAAAATTGCTTTACGCATTTGCGCCCGGTTGGTGGCTTTGTTGTCGTCGTTTGGCATGGCTTCTCAAATATAACGGTGTTATGTTATTATAACAGCGTTATGTTTGAAGTCAAGCAGATATTTGAGCTGCAATGATCCCAAATTGCCCGCTTAGTGGCGGAAGGCGTGCGGGAAAACAAGTTGGAGCCACTGGCGAGTAATATGAAGTAAAACCGATCAGTAAGGGGCATAGCGGGTGGCGGGATGGCGATGA